>DATKFG010000106.1:0-9481 GCA_035511515.1 Burkholderiaceae bacterium
CCTTATGCTGGCGGCCAGTCACGCGGCCCTGCAGCAAAAGACGCTCGAGCACCAGGCAACGGCCGAAATGTACGTGCTGCAGGGGGCCATGCCCCTTGCGGTCGAGCAGCTCAGGCTGGCGCGCAGCGCGGCCGACGCCGATTTCTACACGATGTCCGAGGTCGATGCGCGCCTGCGCGAGCTCAGAGGCCAGATCCGCGAGCAGCAGAAGGAATCCGGCAAGAAGACGTCGGGCCCCGACGACGAAGACAAGGACAAGAAGCTGCAGTGAGGGCCGGCGCGCCCTTGCCCGGTCAGTGAACCGGGCCGTGCGGGGCTTCGATCTCCGCCGCGCGTCCCTGCGGGGCGGGCGCGGCGTGGTGCAGCACCATTTTCCAGCCTGCGGGCGTCTTGGCGAACGCGTTGGTGGCGATCACGTGGACCAGCTGCCGGGCGCCGGACTGCACCACGACCACCTCTTCGATCACGTTGGTGACCGCGACGGTCGGCGACTCGAAGCACTTGCGCGACACGGTGCGGATCTGCAGCGGACCGTTGGCCAGCAGCGCGGCCAGCGACGAGCGCACCGCCGAGTAGCCGACCAGGCGGGCGCCGCCCGGGTGCACGCACACGACGTCGTCGTCATCGAGCCAGGTCTCGGCGACCGCCTCGATGTCGGCCGACTCGAGCGCTTCGTAGAACGCCTGCTCGCACTCCTCGGGGGACGCGAACAGCAGGGGCTTGGTCAATCGCTGCATCATCGAGAACATCTAATGTGAACCTTTGGCCGCCGCGCCGGGTTTCAATCGGTAGCGCGTGCCGCAATACGGGCACATCGCTTCTCCCGTCGGCCCCAGGTCCAGGAACACGCGCGGATGATGGTTCCAAACGGGCATCGAGGGGTTGGGACAGAAGGCCGGCAGGTCCTCCGGCGACAGTTCGACGACCGGAGTCTGGACCTTGCTCATACCGGCGTCAGCCATTCGCGATACCTCGGCGTGCGGCCATTGACCGCGTCAAAGAAGGCGGCCTGTATCTTCTCCGTCACCGGGCCGCGCCGGCCGGCTCCGATCGGGCGGCCGTCCAGCTCGCGGATCGGCGTGATCTCGGCGGCGGTGCCGGAGAAGAACGCTTCATCGGCCAGGTAAACGTCGTCGCGCGTCATCGGCCGGGACTGCACCGGCAGCCCCAGGTCGCGCGCCAGCTCGATCACCGTCTGCCGCGTGATGCCGCACAGTCCCGATGCCAGTTGCGGTTCGAACAGCTCGCCCCCGCGCACGACGAACAGGTTCTCGCCGGCGCCCTCGGCCACGAAACCGGCCGTATCGAGCAGCAGCGCCTCGTCATAGCCGTCGCGCGTGGCCTCCAGGTTGGCCAGGATCGAATTGACGTAGTGCCCGGCCGTCTTGGAGCGCACCATCGACACGTTGACGTGGTGGCGCGCGTACGAGGACGTTTTGACGCGGATGCCCTTTAGCAGCCCGTCCTCTCCCAGGTAGGCGCCCCATGGCCAGGCAGCGATCGCCACGTGCACGCTCGCCCCGCTCGGGCTGACACCCATCTTCTCGGCGCCGTAGAACGCGAGCGGACGCAGGTAGCACTGCTCCAGCTTGTTGACCCGCACCACCTGCCGCTGCGCCTCCATCAGCTGCTCGGGCGTGTAGGGAATCTGCATCATGAAGATACGGGCCGAGTTGAACAGGCGCTCGGTGTGCTCGCGCAGCCGGAAAATGGCGGTACCGGCCGCGGTCTTGTAGGCGCGAACACCCTCGAACACGGCCAGCCCGTAATGAAGCGAGTGGGTCAGCACATGGGTGGTGGCGTCGCGCCACGGCACCATCTTGCCGTCGTACCAGATCCAGCCGTCCCGGTCGGACATCGACATCGGCGCATCTCCTGCAGCGTTGCGCCGATTCTATCCCGCTGGCGCCCCGCTTAGAATTCGGATCATCCCCGCATGCAGACCGAGAAGCTCACCGCGCTGTTCAGGCGATCGCCCGCACAGGCGCTTCGCCTTGCCGCGTTCGTCGACGGCATGCGCGCGTACACGCCGGCCGCGATCGCCACCGGGGCCTGGGCGCTGGTGACTGGCGTCGCGATGGTGCGGATGGGGCTGGACCTCGGGCCGGCGCTCGCGATGAGCCTGTTCGTCTATGCGGGCAGCGCGCAGCTCGCCTCGCTGCCGTTGATCACGGCCGGCGCACCGGTCTGGCTGATCCTGCTCACCGCCACCATCGTGAACCTGCGGTTCGTGATCTTCTCGGCCGGGCTGCAGCCGTACTTCCGGCATCTGAGCCTGCCGCGGCGAGGGCTGCTGGGTTTCCTGACCGGCGACGTCGGTTACCTGATCGCGATCCGCCGCTTCCCCGCCGTCGCGCACGACGCGGCCGGCCGCACCGGGCAAGTCTGGTTCTACTTCGGGCTGTCGGTCGCCAACTGGCTCGCCTGGCAGTCGATGTCGGTGGCCGGCATCCTGATGGCGGACCGGATCCCGCCCAGCTGGGGCATGGACTTCGTCGGCGTGCTGGCGCTGATCACGCTGGTGGCGCCGTCGCTCACCGATGCGCCCATGGTGGTGGGGGTGCTGGTCGCCAGCGTCGTTGCGGTCACGGCCAACGCGCTGCCGCTGAAGCTGTCGGTGCTGGCGGCGGTGTTGGCCGGCGTTGCGGCGGCGATCGCCGTCGAGCTGGCGCGCGAACGCCGCCGGGCCGGACCATGAGCGGCCTTTACCTGGCGCTGGTGATCGGCGGGCTGACGCTGGTGACGCTGCTCACCCGGTCGCTGTTTCTGCTGTTCGGCGACCAGGTCACGCTGCCGGCCCGCATCCGCCACGGACTGCGTTATGCGCCGGCCTGCGCGCTGGCGGCGCTGATCGCGCAGCAGCTCGTGCTGTCCGATCAGCGGCTCGATATTTCGATTCTGAATCCGCGCCTCGACGCCGCCCTGATCGCGCTCGCCGTGATGCTGTGGAGCCGCAGCATGCTCGCCGCGATGGGAGCCGGCATGGCCGCGTTCACGCTGCTTCGCGCGCTGCTGTAAGCGGAGCGTCGGTTCCGAACACCGCCCGCCACAGCCGCTCGACCACCTCGATCTGCGCGGCGAGCCGCGCGCGCGCCACGCGCGCGAAGGCCGCCCCGTCCAGCCGCATGCCGTGCTGGATACGGCGATAGTCGCGGTAGGCGCCGGCGGCCGCGGCGGCCAGCTGCGGGTCGATCAGCGCCAGGCGGCCCGCGATGTTCAGCAGCGCGATGTTGCCCAGATTGTCCAGCAGCTGCGGGTGGCGCGCCGCCTCGGCCAGCACCAGGTACTGGACCGCGAACTCGATGTCGACCATGCCGCCGCGGTCGTGTTTCAGATCGAACAGGTCCGACCGGTTCGGGTGGCCCTGCAGCATCCGGCCCCGCATCGCCAGCACCTCGGCGGCGAGCTGGGCCGCATCGCGAGGCTGCGCCAGCACCTCGCGCCGGAGCTGCTCGATGCGGCGGCCCAGCCCCGCCTCGCCCGCGCAGGCGCGCGCGCGCGTGAGCGCCTGGTGCTCCCAGGCCCAGGCACCGCGTCCGTCGGCGTTGCGCTGGTAGCGCGCAAAGGCCTCCAGCGCGCTCACCAGAAGCCCGGCGTTGCCGTCGGGACGAAGCCGCAGATCGACGTCGAACAGCACGCCGCTGGACGTCGCGGCAGACAGCCAGCTCACCAGCCGGCGCACCAGCTGCGCATACGCGGCCGGGGCCTCCGGATCGGGATCGTCGTACACGAAGATCAGGTCCAGGTCGGAGGCGTACCCGAGCTCCTTGCCGCCCAGCTTGCCGTAGGCGACCACCGCGATGCGGGGCGGTGCAGCCGCCTCGCCGCGCTGCAGCCGCCACACGGTCGCAAGGCTCAGGTCCAGCACCGCGTCGGCCAGCGCCGAGAGCTGGTCGGCCAGCGCTTCCACGCGCAGCAAGCCGTTGACGTCGGCCATCAGCAGCCGGAACACCTGCGCGTGATGGGCATCGCGCAGCACGTTCATCAGCCGCTCGGCGTCCTGCTCGGCCTGCAGCAGCGGCTCCACCTGCGCGATCCAGCGCGGCACGAAATCCGGTCCAGGAGGGTCCGCCGCCAGCCGATCGTCCAACAGTTCATCGAGCACGATCGGGTGCCGCGCCAGGTATTCGGCCGCCCATTTGCCCGCTGCCAGCAGCCGCACCACGCGCGCCAGCGCCTGCGGGTATTCGTCCAGCAGCGCCACGTAGGTGCTGCGCCCCGCGATCACTTCCAGAAGCTGCAGCCAGCGCACGAAGATCTCCTCGATCGGCGCGCCCGAGCGGGCCTGCGCCCGCTGCGCCTCGCTGGCGATCGCGGGCAGCGCGCCGCGCACCAGGTGCGCGATCCGCACCCGGTTCGCTTCGGACATGGCCGCCACGCGCGGCGAGTGCAGCAGCGCCGAGGCCCGTTCGGCCCCCGCCTGCGGATCGGCGAACCCGACGGCCTGCAGCGCCGCCGGCAGGTCGACCGCCTGGGCCTCGGCGTCGGCGCGCACCGGCGTGGCGAAGATGCGATCGAACAGCGCCGCAACCGGCGCCGTGTGGGCGCGGTAGTGCGCCATCAGCTCCTCACCGCTGGCCAGTCCGAGCAGGTGGGCGACCTGGTCGCGCGCGGCTCCGGCCGCCGCGATCCAGTGCGTCTGCTCATCGTCCACGTATTGCAGCGCGTGTTCCAGCCGCCGCAGGAACCGGTAGGCCTCGGCCAGCCGGTCGCACTCCTGCGGCGCCAGAAGGCCCAGCTCGGCGAGCGTTGCCAGCGTCGCCAGCGTCGAGCGCGAGCGCAGCCGCGCGTCGCGTCCGCCGCGCATCACCTGGAAGGTCTGCACGATGAATTCGATTTCGCGGATGCCGCCGCGCCCCAGCTTCACGTGCTCGCGCCCCTGGCCGCGCGCCCCGCCCAGCCGCTCGGCCTGACGCCGGATCTTGGCGTGCAGCTGTCGCAGCGCCCCGATCGCGTTGAAGTCCAGGTAGCGGCGGTACACGAACGGCTGCACGCACGCGTCCAGCGAGGCGAGCTGACTTGCGAACGATGCGCCGTCGGCCAGCACCGGCTCGGAGATCACGCGCGCCTTCAGCCAGGCGAAGCGCTCCCACGCGCGTCCCTGCCGGGTCAGGTACTCCTCGAGCATCGCGCACGACGCCGCCAGCGGCCCGTCCTGCCCGTTCGGGCGCAGCCGCATGTCGATCCGAAACACGAAGCCCTCGTCCGACGGTTCCGACAGGGCCGCGATCAGCGCCCGGCCCAACCGCTCGAAGAACTCCTGGTTACCGATCGCGCGCGCCGGCTCGGCCGAATCGGCGGGCGCCCGCGTGCTGCCCTCGGCGTCGTAAACGAACACCAGGTCCAGGTCCGACGACACGTTCAGCTCGCCGCCGCCGCCCTTGCCCATCGCCACCACCATCAGGTCCTGCGCGGCGCCGTCGGCATCGACCGGTGTCCCGTAGCGCCGGGCGAGCTGCGCAGCCAGCACCCGCACCGATTGCCGCACGCAGCATTCGGCCAGCGTCGTCATCGAACCGGTGACCTCCTCGAGTCCAGCTCGCTGGGCCACGTCGCGCACGATCAGGCCCAGCAGCACGCGCCGGCGCAGGCGGCGCAGCGCCGGGCGCAGCCAGTCGTCCGGATCCGAGGGCGCCGAGGCGCGCAGGTCGGCGGCCAGATGCGCCTCGATGCGGGCCCGGTCCCAGGGCTGCTGCGCGTTGGCCACCAGCCAGGCGAGCGCCTCCGGTTCGGCGGCGGCGCACAGCTCGGCGGTGAGCGAGCGCGCCACAAAGCGGCTGCATCGCAGCGCCGTGGCAGCGGCGCCGTGCAGGTCCTGCCCTTCGCGAGATTCGGTCAGCGTCAATTCCAAGCCGGTCGCGCGGTGCACGGCGGCATGATCGGGGCGCTGCCTGTGCTAGCGTCCGCTTCGGGTTTTGCGTGCGCCGTGCATCGGACCGGACATTGTACGCAGCCCGCGCACAGACGCGGATCGGACCTCATGATCGAACAGCATGACGATGGCTCGTCCGCACCGGCAGGCGCGCACGCGGCCCGGCACGCGTCCGAGATCGTTCATTCGGTCGAGGGCATTGTCGGGCACGTGGTCGAGGCGGCCGAACGTTCGCTGGCGCAGCGCCTGGGCCAGGGCAGCGTGCGCATGCTGGAATGGAGCCTGCGGGCGCTCGGGTGGGCCGCGCTGGCCGCCTACTTCGTCTTTTGCGGATCGTTGATCAGCCTGCGGCTGTGGTGGATGCCGCACATCGACGACTGGCGCAGCCAGATCGAGGCGCGTGCCTCGGCGATGCTCAAGCAGCAGGTGACGATCGGACACATCGAATCGAGCTGGCAGGGCTTCAATCCGCGGCTGCAGCTGACCGACGTGCGGCTGCATGACGCGAGCGGCGCCGTCTCGCTGACGCTGCCGCAGATCGATGCGGTGATCTCCTGGACCAGCGTGCCCACGCTGCAGGTGCGCGTGAAGTCGCTCACCGTGCTGGCGCCGCAAATCGAGGTGCGGCGCCTGTCCGAGTCGCGCCTGTCGGTCGCCGGCATCGTGATCGACCTGGAAGCGGCCAGCTCCAACGCGTCGGCCCTGACCTGGGTGCTGGAGCAGCGGCACCTGTCGGTGAGCCACGCGACCGTGCACTACTACGACGAGACGCAGCCTGCCGCCAACGCGGCGCCGGTGGACATGACCGACGTCGGTATCCTGCTGTCCCACCATCTGGGCACGCATTACTTCGCGCTGCGCGCCCGCCCGCCCCCCGACATCGCCGATCTGATCGACGTGCGCGGATGGTTCGACCGCCCGTGGTCGGTGCCGGTTTCCGATCCGAGAGGCTGGTCGGGGCGCGTGTACGTTCAGCTCAACTACGTGGATCTGGCACGGCTGGAATCGTTCGCGCGGCTGATGCCGCAACAGTTCCGCCTGCAGCGCGGCAGCGGCGCGATGCGCGCCTGGATCGATTTCGACGCGCTCGCCGTGCAGCGCGCGCGCGTGGACCTGGCGTTCACCGACGTGGAGCTGCGCTTGCGGTCCGACGCGCCGCCGCTGCGGCTGACCAGCCTGCAGGGGCGCATCACCCAGCAGGCATGGAGAACCAGCACGGCCCAGGGCCAGGACATCGCCCTGACGCACCTGGCGCTGCAGGGGCCGGGCGGCTTGCACCTGCCGGCGACCGACATCAGCTACCGCACGTCCAGGCCGCTGTCGCCCGCCAACGCGCCGGTACACACCGGGGTCAGCGTCGATTCGGTGTCGCTGGAAGACCTGTCGGCGCTGGCCGGGCGCCTGCCACTGCCGGCGCCGGCCCAGGATGTGATCGTGCGCTACGCGATGCGGGGCAACGCGTCCGACCTGCACGCGTCGTGGGACGGCGATTCGGACCACGTCTCCAACTTTGCGCTGCGCACGCGCTTTGACCGCCTGAGCGTGGCCGCGCAGCCGGCCGAGCCGGGTGTGGACGAAAACGGCCGGCCCCGGGCGGGGCAACCCGGTTTCGAAAACCTGTCGGGCTCGATCGACTTCTCGCCGGCGGGCGGAACACTGACGCTGGCCAGCGCCGATGCGCGCCTGATTCTGCCCGGGCTGTTCGAGGATCCGGAGGTCCCGGTCAATCGGCTCGACGCGCGCGTGCACTGGTCCACTGGGCCGCCGCTGCAGGTGGGCGTGGAAACGCTCGCCTTCAGCAACGAGGATCTGGAGCTGAGCGCGGTTGGAACCTTGCGCGCGCAGGACAAAGGCGGGCCCTGGGTCGACCTGAGCGCGAGCCTGCCGCGCGCCAGCGTGGCGGCCGTGCATCGCTACGTGCCGCTGTCGGCCGGGACCGGCACGCGCAGCTGGCTCACCTACGCGCTGCGCGACGGCCGCGCCTCGGGCGGAACGCTGAAGCTGCGCGGCAGCCTGGACCAGTTCCCGTTCATCGCGCGCGACAGCGGCGAGTTTGCCGCCTCGCTGCATGTGTCCGGCGTCACGCTGGACTATGCGCCGGCCACCCCGACCCACCCGCGCGCCCGGCCCTGGCCGGTGATGACCGGGCTGGAGGCGGACGTGAATTTCAACCACGACCAGATCGATATCGTGGGCGCCCAGGCTTCGGTGTACGGAGTCCGCCTGAGCAAGGTGTCGGGCCGCATCGACCGGCTGGCCGGCGCGGACCCGCACCTGGCGATCTCGGGCCAGGGCACCGGGGAACTGGCCGACCTGGTGGGCTACGTGAATGCCAGCCCGGTCAGCTCGATGATCGGCGGCTTTCTGGAAACGGCCAAGACGAGCGGGCCGGGGCGGCTGCAGATCAAGCTGAATGTCCCGCTGAATCAAGCGGTCGACACCGAAGTGGACGGATCGGTGCTGTTCCAGGGCAACGACGTCGCGCTGCGCAGCGACGTGGCGCTCACCGCGGTGTCGGGGCGTGTGGATTTCACCCAGCACGGAATCCGGATCGCCGGCATCAGCGCCGGCTTCGTCGGCGGTCAGGCCCGCATCGACGCCGACACGCTGCCCGACGGCACGCTGCTGGTCCGGGTGGCCGGCGGCGCAACACCGCAGGGCCTCAGAAGGCAGACCAGCTCGGCGCTGGCGCGACGGATCCTGGACAACACGCGCGGCATGACCCGCTACGCGCTCACCCTGAGCCTGCATGGGCCGGCGGTGGAAGCGCATATTTCCTCGGACCTGACGGGACTGGCGATCGATTTGCCCGAGCCGCTCGGCAAGGTGGCCGCCGATGCGCTGCCGCTGCACGTGGACGTGGTGCCCGTGGCCGGCTCTGCGCCCTTGCGCGACAGCGTGCGGGTGACGGCCGCAAGCCTGCTGAACGTGGAGGTCGAACGCGTGGCCGGGGCCAGCCCGGACGAGCCGATGCACATCCAGCGCGGCGCGATCGGGATCGGCTCATCGAGCGCGCTGCCGGAGGCCGGGCTGCTGCTGCTCGTGACGCTGCCGCGGCTGGACATGGACCGCTGGCTGCCGCTGCTCGAATCGGCGCCGGAGGAGCCCGCCGGCGGCAGCGCCATCACGATCGCGCCCGACCTGGTGGCCGCGCACATCGACGAGCTGTGGGTGTCGGCCAAGCCGCTGCACAACGTGGTGCTGGGAGCCAGCCGCGCCAGCGACGGCGGCTGGAACGTCAACGTCGAGGCCGACCAGACCTCCGGTTCCCTGCACTGGGCCTCGGGCACGCGTTCGGCGCCCGGCAAGCTGACGGCCCGGCTGGCGCGGCTTCGGATCCCGGAAAGCGCGCGCGAACCGGTGGCCGAGGTGCTCGATGCGCCCGTGCGGGAGCTGCCCGAGCTCGATGTGGTGGCGGACGACTTCGTGCTCGGATCGAGTCAGCTCGGGCACCTGGAGCTGGATGCGCAGAATCTGCGCAGCGGCCGCTCCAACACCTGGCAGTTGAAGCGGCTGCAGATCGACAACCCGGACGGCCACATCTCCGGCAGCGGCCAGTGGGAGCGCGAGCCCGGATCGCAAAAGCGCCGCATGACGCTCGCCATCACG
>DATKFG010000107.1:0-30901 GCA_035511515.1 Burkholderiaceae bacterium
GGCGATACAGCGTGTCCATGGAAACGACCTCAGAACTGCGTGGACGGGTCGCCCCTCGCCCGCGAAGCGGGAGAGGGGTCGGGGGTGAGGGCTTATTAGGACGCGCGCCGGGCGGCCAGCTCTGCGAAGCTGGCGTGAACGGCGCTGCTGCCCGAAAATACGACTCGATCGCCGCCGTCGACCTTGGCGTCGTACATGGCGCGGTCGGCCAGGCGCATCAGCCACTCCGGATCGCTGCCGTGCTCGGGCGCCATCACGACGCCCAGGCTCGCGGTCAGACGCGCTCCGCCCAGGTCCGACGAGGTTAGCGGCTGGGCCAGCTCGCGCAGTATGCGGTGGGCGATTTTCTCAACGTCTTGGCTGGAGCCGCAATCGGGCATCAGCAGAGCGAACTCGTCGCCGCCGATGCGCGCCACCGTGTCCTGGGGCCGCACGATGTTCTGCAGCCTGCGCGCGATCTCGCGCAGCACCAGGTCGCCGGCGGGATGCCCGAAACGGTCGTTGATCGGCTTGAAGCCGTCCAAATCGAACACCAGGATCGCGCAGCCCGAGTTGCGCAGCGCGCTGGTGGCCAGCGCGGCGCGCACCCGCTCGGACAGCAAGCGCCGGTTCGGCAGCCCGGTGAGCTCATCGTGCCGCGCATCGTGCTGCGCGTGCGCCTCGCGGCGCCGGATCTGGTCGATGTCGGCCAGCGCGATCACGTATTCGCCCTCGCCCACCGCGCGCAACGTGATCTGGCACCACACGAATTGCTCGGGCGCGCCGCTGGGTCCGGCCCGGCGCACCCGGATCTCGCGCGCCACCGCGCCGTCGGCGTCCGAGGCGCGCTGCGCCGCCGTGGACGCCTCGTCCCAGTGGTTGCGTTCGGCGAACAGATCGACCACCGGCACCGCGGCCAGCTCGTCCGGGCGCATCTGCAGCAAATGCAGGAACGCATCGTTGCAGCGCGCCACGGCGCCGGCCTTGACCACCGCGATCGCCTGGCCGGCCGAGTCCAGCACGCTGCGTTCCACCCGCAGCGCCTCGGCCAGACGCTCTTCGCGCTGCTTCAGCGCCGTCACGTCCACGTTGATGCCAATGGCGCCGCCGAATCCGCCGTCGGGCGCGCGCAGCGCCACCGCGCTGACGGCCGACGTAATGCGGCGCCCGTCCTTCGTAATGTGGGCCATCTCGACGTCGCGCAGCGACCGGTTGTTGCGCAGGCCCGCCAGGTTCTGGCGCATCGGGACCTGATCGACGTCCGGGTCCAGCAGCACGCCCATCGTTGCGCCCAGCAGTTCCTCGACCGTGTAGCCGTACACGTCGCGGCAGGCGCGCTGGCTGACGAAGGTGAAGCGGAAGGCCGCATCGCACGCCCAGATCAGGTTTGGCGAGGCACCGACCAGGTCCTTGTACTGCAACTTGCTCACGCGCACGCGCTCGTTCTCCAGCAGCTCGCGCACCGAGGCGATCGTATCCATCACCAGCACGGCGCGGGACGTGCTGCCCTCACCCGCCGGCGACTGGAACGGCACCAGGTGCGAGCGCAGCGCCAGCCGCCCGCCGCTGCGTCCGGTGCGGTAATTGAGCAGGTCGAAGGTCGGCTTGCCGTCCAGCCCGTGCTGGACGGCACGCGTGAAGGTTTCCTGCGAGCCGGGTTGCAATGCCAGCGCGCTGGTCCATCTCGGCCGCAGCCTGGGCTCCATCGTCAGGCCCCATCGCTGCACGTCGGGCGCATGCGCGTGAATCACGCGCCCGGAGGCGTCGATCAGCCAGATCAGCACCGGCAGCTCCGACAGCAGGTCCGAGCGCCCGATCTGGACATCGGCGCGCACGTTGCTGTCGGCAACGATGCCGATCACCGCGCCGCTGCGCCCCCCGAAGCCCGGCCGGCTCAGGCACACGACGCGGACCGGTTGCGGCGCGCCGTCCGCATCGTTCAGCGTCAGGCGCTCGTCGAACGTCTGGCCGGCCGCGACCCGTTCCCGATACAGCGTGTTGACATACGGGCGCTGCTGCACCGGCACCAGCAGGGCCAGCGGAAAAGCGTCCGAGTCGGCCTCCGGCCGAATCGCCGGGCTTGGCCTGAACCGCTTGGGCAGATAAAGGTGCCCGGTTTCGTCGCGGTACCACGCCTCCGAGGTGTCGGCGCCCAGCCAGTCGGCCAGCCGGCGAGCGTCCGTGCCCAGCTCACGGTCGGATGCAAAGTCCGGGCCCGAGGCGAGCGCGAGCACCGCGATCGATGCGTTTTCGGCGGCGCGTCCGATCTGGATCCGGGCCATCACGGGCAGCGTCGTAAAGCCGGTCCACTGCGGCGCCTGCGGCACCACCAGCGCCTGGCGTTCCCCGGCCGGATAGCCGGCATCGAGCGCCGTGGGCGGATCCATTTTCAGCAGCTCGGCCGCTGGCCGGCCCAGGCACTGCGCCGCGGTGCGACCCAGGAAGGTCTCGGCGCTCTTGTTCATATCGAAAATGCGCCCGTCGTACACGCCGATCATCGGGGCGCTGGCCGCACGGATCGCGAGCTGCACGCCGCGCCGGGTCGATCCGCCAGCGGGCGCGCTCATGCGCGCCGACCCGGTGGTTCGCAGCGGCCGGGTCGGGCGCGCCGGTGAGGCCGCGCGCGACTGCGGCGGGGCCAGTCCCGCCCAGGCCGTGGCCGGCAGCCATATCAGCAGACCGATCGAAACGAACGGCAGCGAGCCCCACAACTTCAGCGCCCCCAGCACGGCCGCCGCACTCCAACCGACCAAGGCTCCGAGCCAGCCCATGCGCCAGCCCCGCAGGCACCAGGCCGACAGCAGCATGGCGGCCGCCAGCGAGGTGGCCGTGCGCATCGGCGAATGGGTCGCCGAAGCAGGCGCCTGCAGCAGTACGACCCACAGGGCCGCCTGCCCGATCTGGGTCAGGATGAACAAGATGCCGAGTACCGATGCGCTGCGGGCGGACCGCTGCGGCGCCAGGGCACTGACCGCGATCATGACCCGGGCCAGAGCCACTGCGGCCGAAGCGCCGATCCACAGCCATCCATGGCCAGGACCGAGCGTGGCACCGACGCCGGCGTACAGGAAAATCAGCAACCAGATTGAAAACGCCGGCGGCTCGCGCAGGAATACCATGCTCTCCCATTGCGAGTTCGATGGGCGGGCCATCGGACGGGCTTTCAACACGATCGCCTCTTCCAGCGCGATCGATGGCCCAACGGGGCTATCCGTATGCATTGCAGATGAGCGAAGCGCCAACCACGATCCGGACTATGTTCGGGGACGGACACCTTCTCGCCGCAGCGACAAAACAAAATACCATGCTTATGGTAGGTTTGGACAGACGTTCACCTTGACATGGGTAAGGTTACCCATGCCCAGACGTACGCTACGTGATTCCCCAGGCGATTCTTATGACCCAACGCCCCTCGTTGTCCCTAACGTTACCAGTCCTTTTTAAAGTTGACACCAAGTTCTGGTCTTAACGCTCACTACCGCGGCCGCTTCGCCCCCTCGCCCACCGGGCCCTTGCACTTCGGGTCGCTGGTGGCTGCGCTGGCGAGCTGGCTGGATGCGCGAGCGCATCGCGGCCGATGGCTGCTGCGAATCGAGGACCTCGATCCGCCGCGCGAAGAGCCTGGCGCGGCGCAGGCGCAGATGGCCGCGCTGACCGCGCTGGGGCTGACGCCCGATGAGCCGCCGACTTTCCAGAGCGCCAACGGCGATCGTTACGTGGCGGCGGTCGCGCGCCTGCAGGCCACCGCACACGTGTATCGATGCGACTGCTCGCGCACCGAGGTCGAGCAGGCGGCTTCCCGCCTGGGGCTGCCGCCCACGGTCTATCCGGGCACCTGCCGCGCCCGGGGCGTGAGCGGCGAAGCGGCCAGTTTGCGGGTGCGGGTGCCCGCCGAGGTCGTGGGTTTCGTCGATCGCGCCGTCGGGCCGTTCTCGCAGCAGCTCGAAGCCGAGGTGGGCGATTTCGTGGTGCGCCGCGCCGACGCACTGTGGGCCTACCAGCTTGCGGTGGTCGTCGATGACGGAGCGCAGCGGATCACCGACGTGGTTCGAGGCGCCGACCTGCTGGACAACACGCCGCGCCAGATCATGCTGCAGCGTCTGCTGGATCTGCCCACGCCGCGCTACCTGCACGTTGCCGTCGCGCGCAATGCCGCCGGCGAAAAGCTATCCAAGCAGACCGGCGCGGCGCCGCTGGATCTGTCGGAGCCGGTGCGGCAACTGGAACTCGCCTGGCGCCACCTGGGGTTTGCCGCCACCGGCGCCGCCACGGTGGGGGAGTTTCTGTCGCACGCGGTGCGGGCCTGGCGCAAGCGCTGGTGCCGCGCAGCGGCCGGCACGCATACAATCGGCACGGCTTCAGGGCCGTGAGCTTCGCGCTGCGGCCTCGATTCGATTTTCGACCCGGATGAGCGATCACACCGATGTGCCCACCTTGCTGCGCCTGCTGCAGCAGAGTCGACGCATCGCCGTGGTGGGCCTGTCCTACGACTGGAATCGGCCCAGCCATTTCGTCGCCAAGTACCTGATCGAGCATGGCTACACGATGATCCCGGTGAACCCGAAGTACCGCGAAGTGCTCGGGCGGACGTGCTATCCGGACCTGGCCTCGGCGCACCGGGCGCAGGCACCGATCGACCTGGTCGACTGCTTCCGGCGCGCTTCGGACATCGAGCCGATCGCGCGTGAGGCGATAGCGATCGGCGCGCGCTGCCTGTGGATGCAGCTGGGCGTGGTCAACGAGGCGGCCGCCGCGCTGGCGCGGGCCGCGGGCCTCGACGTCGTGATGGACCGCTGCGTGAAGATCGAGCACGCGCGCCTGTTCGGCGGGTTGGGCTGGGCCGGCGTCAACACCGGCATCGTGTCGTCCAAACGCCCGCGCCAACTTCCATACTGAGCGTTTTCACAAGAGGTGGCACCTGTGCTTCGACAAGGTGGCGGCCTGCCAGAGAAAAGCGGGAGGATTGGGAACGAGGGGGCTGGGCTGGCCCCCTCGTGCTCCCCCAGCCAAGGCAACCAGGGGAAGCGGAGGAGATCGATCCGTGCCTGACCGCACCTACGGCATCGAGACGCTGTGCCTGCACGCCGGGCAGCAGCCCGATCCGGTCACCGGCAGCCGCGCCCCTCCGATCTACCAGACCACCTCGTACGTGTTCGACTCGGCCGACCACGCGGCGAGCCTGTTTAACCTGGAAACATTCGGCAACGTCTACTCGCGCATCAGCAACCCGACCGTCGCCGTGCTGGAGGAGCGCCTGGCCGCGCTGGAAGGCGGCCGCGCGTGCCTGGCCACCGCCAGCGGGATGGCCGCCCAGCTCACCGCGATCCTGACGCTGCTCGGTGCCGGCGACCACATCGTCGCCAGCAGCCTGCTGTACGGCGGCACCTATGCGCAGCTGGACGTCACGCTGCGCAAGATGGGGATCGACACGACCTTCGTCGATCCGGACCAGCCCGACAATTTCCGCCGCGCGGTGACGCCGCGCACGCGGCTTTTCTTCGCCGAGACGCTGGGCAACCCGAAGATCAACGTGCTGGATATCGCGGCCGTGGCCGGGATCGCGCACGCGCACCGCGTGCCGCTGATGGTGGACAACACGATGGCGTCGCCCTTCCTGTGCCGGCCCATCGAGCTGGGCGCCGACATCGTGGTGCATTCATTGACCAAATACCTGGGGGGCCACGGAACGACGCTGGGCGGCGCGATCGTCGAGAGCGGGCGCTTCGATTACGCCAACGGCAACTTTCCCGACATGGTGTCACCGTCGCGCGGCTACCACGGCGTCACCTTCTGGGAGACCTTCGGCGACTTTGCTTACACGATGAAGGCGAGGATGGAAGTGCTGCGCCTGCACGGGGCGACGCTGGCACCGCTGTCCGCGTTCCTGCTGCTGCAGGGCGTGGAGACGCTGGCGCTGCGGATGCAGCGGCATTGTCAGAACGCGCGAGCGCTGGCGCAGCGCCTGCAGCAGCACCCGCAGGTCGCCTGGGTGAGCTGGCCCGGGCTGCGATCCAGTCCCTACTACGAGCTGGCGCGCCGCACCTTCCGTCCGATCGACGGGGAGCCCGGCGCCTCGGGCGTGCTGACGTTCGGCATCCGGGGCGGAAGCCGGGCCGGCGAGCGCTTCATCGAGCAGTTGAGCCTGCTGTCGCACCTGGCCAATATCGGCGACGCCAAATCGCTGGTGATCCATCCGGCCTCGACCACCCACCGGCAGCTGTCCGAGCAAGAGCAGCAGCGCGCCGGGGTCACCCCGGACATGATCCGGATCTCGGTCGGCCTGGAGTCGATCGAGGATATCCTGTGGGACGTGGAGCGGGCGCTGGGATCATGACGATCGCGCTGATGACGGACATCCACGCCAACCGCGAAGCGTTCGAGGCGTGCCTGGCGCATGCGGGCGATCACGGTGTCGATCAGTTCGTGTTCCTGGGCGATTTCGTCGGATACGGCGCCGATCCGGAATGGGTACTCGACACGCTGATCGACCTGGTGGCGCGGGGTGCGACCGCGTTGATGGGCAACCATGACGCCGCCGCGATCGGCGCGCTCAGCACCCACCTGAACCCCAGCGCGCGCCAGTGCATCGACTGGACACGGCCGCGCTTGAGCGAAGCGCACGTGAAATTCCTGTCGGACCTGCCGCTGTCGGCCCAGGACGGTCCGTGCCTGTACGTGCACGCCAACGGGTGGGACCCGGCCCGCTTCGAGTATGTATTCGGCCCGTTGGAAGCGGGCCGCAGCATGCAGGTGGCGCGCGCCCGCATCACGTTCTGCGGCCATATGCACGAGCCGATGCTGTACCACATGGGACTGCCGCAGCGGGTCGAAACGTTCGCGCCGGTGCCGGGATCACCGATCCCGCTGTCGGCGGCGCGCCGCTGGCTCGCCCTGCCCGGATCGGTGGGCCAGCCGCGCGACGGCAATCCAGCGGCCTGTTATGCGATGTTCGACGAGCTCACCAGCTTGCTGACCTTCTGGCGCGTGCCGTACGACCATCAGCAGGCCGCGCAAAAGGTGCTTCAGGCGGGACTGCCCCCTCAACTGGCAAGCCTGCTGCTGACCGGGGGCGCCGTGTGAGTCGGCCGCCGCCGCTGGAGCCCGGCCAGCGGATCGACGGCTTCGAGCTGCAAGAGCGCGTGCACCGCGGCGGCATGGGAACTCTGTGGCGCGTGACGCGCCCGGATCTGACACAGCCGGCGGTGATGAAGGTGCCGGCGATCCAGGAAGACCCGACCGCGATCGTCGGCTTCGAGGTCGAGCAGATGATCTTGCCGCTGCTGAGCGGGCCTCATGTGCCCCGCTTCATCGCCGCCGGCGGCTTCGAGGCTCAGCCGTACATCGTGATGGAGTACATCGAGGGCCAGTCGCTGCGGCCGAAGCTGGAGCAGGCCCCGCTGCCGGCCTCGCAGGTTGCGTCGATCGGCGCGCAAGTGGCCGAGGCGCTGCACGACCTGCACCAGCAGCACGTGATTCACCTGGACCTTAAACCAAGCAACATCCTGTTCCGCCCGGGTGGAGCGGCCGTGCTGGTCGACTACGGCCTGGCGCGCCACGAACGGCTGCCCGACCTTCTGGCGGAGGAATTCCGGCTGCCGCTGGGCACCGGACCCTACATATCTCCCGAACAGGTGCTGCGGGTGCGCGACGACCCGCGCAGCGACCTGTTCGCGCTGGGCGCGGTGCTGTACCACCTGGCAACCGGACAGCGTGCCTTTGGCAACCCGACCACCGTCAGCGGCCTGCGCAAGCGCCTGTACCGGGCGCCGACCCCGCCGCGCGCGCACAACCCCGACTGCCCGCCCTGGCTTCAGGAAATCATCCTGCACTGCCTCGAGGTCGACGCCGAGCAGCGCTACGGTTCGGCCGCGCAGGTGGCGTTCGACCTGACACACCCGCAGACGGTCGCGCTGACGGCGCGGGCCAACTGGACCGGGCGCCTGTCGATCGGCGAGCGCCTGCGCCGCTGGGTGCGCTCGGTGGGCGCGACCCCCGAGCGGCGCACGGTGACGCGGCAGTTGCAGCGCGCTCCGATCGTGGTGGTGGCGGTGGACGCGTCGCAGGAATGGGAGGCCCTGGCCGACGCGGTGCGGGCCGCGGCGCGGCGCGTGCTGCAAAGCGAGCCGCAGGCGCGCCTGGCTTGCGTGTCGGTGTTGAAGACCTCCCGCATCGCGCCGGAAGCTCCCACCGACGAGGCCGGCCGCAACGTGCACGTGCAGCGGCTCGTACAACTGCAGCACTGGGCCCGTCCGCTCGCGCTGGCGCCGCAGCGCGTGACGTACCACGTGCTAGAGGCGCCGGATCCGGCCGAGGCGATCATCGACTACGCGCGCGCCAACCGCGTCGATCACATCATCGTCGGCTGCCGGGGCCTCTCGGGGCTGCGGCGCTACCTGGGCAGCGTATCGACCCGGGTGGTCGCCGAGGCCCCGTGCAGCGTCACCGTGGTCAAGGTGCCGCGCGAAGAGATGGCGCAGGCGGCGCTTGCGGGCTAGTGTCGTTCGGGTTATGCCCGCGTACTACAGCGAGCGCAGGAAATTGAGCAAGTCTTGCTTGCTCTGCACGCTCAAGCGTTCAAATTGCTCGACCGAGACGCGTGCCTCGGACTCTGAGTCACCGTGTAGCCGTATGACCTGAACCAGGTCCGTGGTGCGACCATCGTGCAGGAAGAACACACGCTGGCCCAACCCCCACAGCGGCGCAGTGCGGAACTCGCTCGGCCCGGCCAGTCCCTGGCTGACGCCGTCGGCCAGCTCATCTCCCATGTTGTGCAGCAACAGATCCGAGAACAGGTTCACCGCGGTCGCGGTCCCGCCGATGAAATTCGAGGGGCTCGCCATCAAGGTCGGCGTGTGGCACAGCGCACATTTGACTGTGTTGCTGAACAGCGCCGCGCCGTTCGTGATCGAGGCCGACCCTCCGGGCACGGTGGCCGATGGGGTCGGTGGAGCCAGACCTTCCATGAAGGCCGCAAACTGCTGGATGTCCGATAACCCGGTGTTGTCTCCAGCAGCAGTAGCGTCCTCGGGTGTCGGATTGAACAGGCAGGACGTTGGAAGGTTTTCGCCCTGGTTGGCCCGCTCGACCGAAAATATCTCGTTGCTCACCCCCATCTCGACGTTGTAGGCCTCGCCGGCAAACAAGAGCGCCGTGGCGTTCTGGGCCTTCCAGCCGAATTTCGTGATGGTGCCGTCGTTGCCGTTGCGATTCGGCGTGCCGCGGATGCGGAATGCCTGCTTGTCGGAGGCGTTGGCGGCCATGTTGGCCAGGATCGTTGCGTCGGAGATGCTCTCCACCAATCCCATACCGAAGACCGGAGTCGGAATGCGAAACGAGATGTTGTTGGCATTGCGCGCCGCAATGAAGTCGGGTTGGGCCAGCACACAGGTTTGAAGTGTGCCGGTGGCGCCGGCCGTGTTGGTTGCATCGGCGCGTCCGGTGACCGTGAACAGGTCGTGCACGCTGCCGTCGGCTGCGCGGGTCACGACTCCGTTTTGCACGACGTGCTTGAAGCGCGCCTCGCGCACCGGGCCGTTGGCCGTGACAAAGTAGGGCAGCACGTTGGCGCCTCCGAAATCAGTCGCCACCGCGACCTGCGGATTGGGTCCGACGAACGGAGGCGCAGTGGTACTGGGACTGGTGCCCCCGATGACAGGCTGCGAGTGACAGCTGCCGCAGCTGCTCGAGTTGTAGCGCGGCCCCAGGCCTTCCTGCGTCTGGGCACCTGAGGCCAATACCTCATTACCCTGGACCGAGCGGACGGTAATGAAATTGCTAAATCCGAGAGTGAAGTTTGCCAACTGTCCGGCGGTCAGGCCCGGCAGTGGCGTCGTGCTGGCGCCAGCCCCGGCGCGTACGCCGGGATCGACGGCCTGCGCGTGCACACCGAAGGAACCGAAGACGAGTCCAAGCACCAAAACCCACCGAAGCGAACCGGCAACGCGCGCGTGCGAGGCCGATTGCATGCACGAGATCCCCATGACTCCTCCTTGACTGCGGTCACTCGCCGAATGTCGGTCAGCCCGACTGCCGGCTTGAAGTGGCAGCAAGGTATTCCGTGCGACCGAAGCCTGCAATCATTCGAACAGCCGTCGTGCAGAGCTCGCGCGAGGAGGGTCAACCTCATCCCGCAATCGGACGAGCCAGGGATTCAGGAGCTGCGTGTCGCCTTGACAGCCTTCATCAAGCGCGTGATGGCCAGGCCCAACGCGATCGACGCTTCCGAATAGTCGGTTCCGCGGCCAAGCATTTGCAGCGCTTCGTAATGGCGCCCCTCGTTGATGGTTCGCGCGACCTTGGCGGCCTCCAGGTGAAACTCGGTGTGCACCACGAGGCACTCCCGGTAGCTGTCCAGGTGTCGGTAGGCTTGCCCGGCTTCATCGTCGAGCCATTTGCCAAGAGCGCACGAACTGTCCCGTGCAATCGATTCCGCCTCGATGGATTGCTTTTTTGAGATTGCGCCCCAGAATTGTTTCCTCCATTCGGTATGGTCACGAATGGCCGCGTGGAAATCGATCCCGTGCACCGTCGAACGCTAGCTGTGCCGTGTAAACCGCACGTTCCTGGATGATTCGAAATGCGGTCATGAGTTCGGTTCGCTCATGCCGGACCTCGGCGCAACTGCATGGGCCGCCCACTCAACTTAATTCCTCGCTCAGCCGCTTGACAATCCGGCAGACGTCATCACTACAGTCACTTAAATACGCCCCGCAGCATCCGTTGATCGGATGAAGACGCTTCCTCCCGTATCAGGAAGCGGGGCCAAAGTCGAGCACCACCGAAACGCGCGCGGCCGCTCGAAGCTGGTGCACCGATCGGGCACCCCTCGCAAACGCTTTATCGCTTGCTTCCGCCCAGCAGTGCAGGCAGGCGCGCCCGCTTGACGCCTGGCGCCGCCGCCAGCGGTTCGGCCGCCTGAGCAGCCGGAGATGGCTCATAGGGCTTCAGGAAGAAATCATCGACCGGGGCCGGCGCCCGGGATCTGGCGGCTGGCCGGCCACCTCGAGGGCGGCCCTCGTCCTTGCGAGGGGCCTCATCCCTGCGGGCGCGCCGGGGTGCCGCCTGCGGCTGGACTCGGGACTTCTCGATGGTGCGCTTGATCAGCTTCTCGATCGCCGCCACCGCCTTGTCGTCCGCGCCCGTGGCGATCGTGATCGCGCGCCCTTCCAAGCCCGCCCGTCCGGTGCGCCCGATCCGGTGAATGTAGTCTTCCGGCGCGAACGGCACGTCGTAGTTGATCACCGCGGGCAGCTCCGAGATATCCAGCCCGCGGGCAGCAACGTCGGTGGCCACCAGCACCCGCACCGTTCCGTTCTTGAAGGCCTCCAGCGCCTTCATGCGCTCCTCCTGGGTCTTGTCGCCGTGGATCGCGTCGGCGTTGACGCCGTCGCGCTGCAGCTGGCGCCCCAGGCGCCGCGTGCCGATCTTGGTGTTGAGGAACACCAGGGCCTGCGGGATGTTCGGATCGGCCAGCAGCGTCAGCAGCGCGGCGTACTTCTCCGATTCGTGCACGTGCACCAGCTCCTGGCGCACGGTATCGGCGGTCGAATTGCGGCGCGCCACTTCGACCAGCACCGGATCGTGCAGGAAGTTGGCCGCCAGCTTCTTGATCTCCTCGGAAAACGTCGCCGAGAACATCAGGCTCTGGCGCTCGCGCGGCAGCAGGTTCAGGATGCGCGAGATGTCCGGCAGGAAGCCCATGTCGAGCATCCGATCGGCTTCGTCCAGCACGACCACCTCGACCTGTCCGAGCGAGGTGTTCTTCTGTTGCAGGTGATCAAGCAGGCGGCCCGGAGTCGCCACCAGCACCTCGACGCCGGCCCGCAGCGCATCGGTTTGCGGATCCATGTCCATCCCGCCAAACACGACCGCGGTCCGCAGCGGCGTCTTGGCCGCGTACTGACGCACGTTGTCGCCCACCTGGTCCGCCAGTTCGCGGGTCGGCACCAGGATCAGCGCGCGCACCGGATGGCGCGCAGGCGACATGCTGGCGCTGGCGCGCGGCAGCAGCCGGTGCAGGATCGGCAGCGCGAACCCGGCCGTCTTGCCGGTGCCGGTCTGGGCCGCGCCCATCACGTCGCCGCCTTTCAGAACGATCGGGATCGCCTTGGACTGGATGGGCGTGGGCCGCGTATAGCCCATCGCACGCACCGCCTCGACCAGGCGCGGGTCCAGCCCGAAATGGTCGAAGTCCGAGTAGTCGGACATCAGTGCTCGGCCCGCCAGGCGCAGCAGGCGCACCGGCCCGCCACCCTGCCTCGCAAGGCGCGCGCCGAACCGCAGTTGCTGTCCACCGGAACCATCCAGTTCACAGTGTACGCTGGCGCGGATTCCTGGCCGGTGGCGCCCTGCTGGGCTGGGTGGCGGGCGACACCGCGGTGTCGGATCCGGCCATCAAGGCCTGGGTCGGCCGCCAGTCCATCGAGCTCACGGGGCTCGCCCCGCTGGTCGGCGCCGCTTATGTGCTGATCCACGCCTGGCTGGCTCGCCGGCTCAAGACACTGAAGAAGATTCGATAGCCGGTTCGCGGTACAAGTTAAGTAGGCAAAGCCCGCTCTGTACACCCCTTACAGGCAGTGTGAGAATTGTTGTAGGTCGCATATTGCGTCCTGATTGCGTCTTGATTAAGCGGGCGCGCCACGGGCTGAGTGGCGTACCGGCCAATACAACACGATGTCGGTCACAGCTTCAGAACGGGGGGAGGAATCGCGCGCGGCGAAGCCGCGGGTCGCGCCGGCGGCGCCATTGCAGCCCGCGTTGGACGCAACTTCGGCCACCCGGTTTGCCGCCAGCCAGTCTTTCGCCCGCAAGCTCCTCGCCGAGCTGATGCGCCGCAATGTGGTGCGGGTTGCGCTGCTCTACTTGACCTTCTGCTGGTTTGTGCTGGACCCGGTGCACGTGATTTTCCACATGCTCGAGGTCCCCAAATGGGTCAACGAGCTGGTGCTGGTGGCGATGGCGCTGGGCTTGCCCGCCGTGCTGATTTTTACGTGGCTGTTCGAGCTCACGCCGTCCGGGCTCAAGGCGACTGTGCTGGTCGATCCAGGAAAATCGATCCGGGTGCAGACCGGGCGGCGCATCGATCGCGCGATCATCGTGGTGCTGTCGCTGGCGATCATCTACCTGGTAACCGACAAGTACTGGCCGGCCAGGCGCGAGGCGCACAACGCCGAGACAGCGCGCCCGGGCGCTGCGCAGGTTGCCGCCGCGCCGTTGCCGGCGCCAGCTCAAGCGCCCTCGGCCGCGGCGCCCGCGACCGCGGCGATGGCCGTTGCCCCGCCCGCGGCGCCGCCGGTGAGCGCGGCCGCAGCGGCGCCCCCAATCGCAGCGCCGCCCCCCAGCGCTGCCGCGCCCGCCCGTACGCCGCCGCCCCAGGCCGAAGCCGCGGCAAGGGGCTCGGGGCCCGAGGCCACCGTCACGATCATGGAAGGGCCTGCGATGTTCATCCGAGGCGACTCGCGGTTCGTCGCGGCCCCCGGCGTGAAGCTCACCGGTGGCGACATCGTCGCCACCGGAGCCGATGCCCTGCTGCAGTTGGAGCTCGAGGGCGGCACGCGAGTCGATCTGGGCCCCAACACCAGCCTGATGTGGCTACCCGCCGAAGCCGGATCGGCGCCGCGCCGCGCGGCCTACCTGCTGGCCGGCTGGGTCAAGGTGGCGGCAGGGCCCGCGCCCCAGGCGGCATTGGACCTGCTGCGTACGTCGCGCTTCGAGCTGGGCGTTGCCGACGGCGTCAGCGTGACCCGGCTCGATGGCGAAGAGGCCTCGGTGTTCGCCGAACTCGGCGGTGCCCGGATCGCCGAGCGCCGGCGCGGCGCCTCGCCCGCGGAGGTGACGCTGAAGGTTGGCCAGTTCTATTCGCGGCGGTCGCAAGCGGCCGCAACCGTGCTGGCGCGGCCGTCGCCGCAGTTCCTTCAGCAGCTTCCCGCGCAGTTTCTGGAAACGCTGCCGTCTCGACTCGACGTATTCCGCAACCGCGCGGTCGCCGCCCGGCCCGCGCCCGACTTCACGTACTCCGAGGTCGAGCCGTGGCTGAAGTCCGACGGCACGATCCGGCGCCAGCTGGCCGACCGCTGGAAGAGCAAGGCACGCGACCCCGCCTTCAGGCGCGCGCTCGAGGCGAATCTGCGGGACCTGCCGGAGTGGCAGCCGATCCTGTATCCGCCGCCGCCCGCCGATGCGGACGCGCACGCGCCGAGCGCGCCCGCGGTCGCCAAATCACCACCATCCTGATTGCCCTGGGGGACGAATGGGGTTGCTGCTGAAGTTCAATCTGGCGTTCGGCGCGGTGTTCCTGGCGGGAATGGGCGCGACCGCTTACGTGTCGTGGAACCTGCTTCAGCGCAACGCGCGCGCCGAGATCGCCCAGGATGCGCGCCTTCTGATGGAGTCGGCGATCGCGCAGCGCAACTACACGGTCTCGCAGGTCAAGCCCCTGCTCAATACGCAGATGCGATACGGGTTCCTGCCGCAGACGGTGCCGGCCTACTCGGCCACCGAAGTGTTTGCCGATCTGCGCAAGCGGTTTCCCGAGTTCTCCTACAAGGAGGCGACGCTGAATCCGACCAACCCGCGCGACCGCGCGGTGGAATGGGAGAGCGACATCGTTGAGCTGTTCCGCAACGACAGCACGAAGACCGAGATCAGCGGCGAGCGCGTGACATCCACCGGCGCATCGTTCTACGTGGCCCGGCCGATCCGCATCCACGACCCCGCGTGCCTGACCTGCCACAGCTCGGTGGAGGCGGCGCCCGCCACGCTGGTGGAGCGCTATGGGCCGGCCAACGGGTTTGGCTGGAGATTGAACGATGTGGTCGGCGCCCAGGTCATTTCGGTTCCCACCGAGGTGCCGATCGGTCGCGCGAACGAGGCCTTCAGGGCATTCATGACGGCCGTGGTAGCCGTGTTCGTCGCGATCGGAGCCGTGCTGAACCTGATGCTGTGGCAGATCGTGATTCGCCCGGTCTCGAAGCTGTCCGCGCTCGCCAACCGGGTAAGCACGGGCGATCTGCAGGCACCCGAATTCGCGTACGCCTCGCGCGACGAGATCGGCGACCTGGCCGGCTCGTTTGCCCGCATGCGCAAGAGCGTCGATCACGCGATGAAGCTGCTGGACGCCTGAGGAGACGATGTGAAATCGCCTCCGGCCGGTGACGACGGCATCAGCCGCCTGATCGTTCCCGAGCGCTTCGGCAAGTATCCGGTCACGGGACTGCTCGGCCGCGGCGCCATGGGGGCCGTGTACCGCGCCTTCGATCCGGACATCCGGCGCACGGTCGCCATCAAGACGATCCGCTGGGACCTGCTGAGCGAAGCCGGCCCGGGCGGCTCGCTGGCGGGGCGCTTCCGCAACGAGGCCCGGGCCGCCGGGCGCCTGTCGCATCCCGGCATCGTGGCCGTGTACGAATTCGGTCAGGGCGACGATTGCGCCTATATCGCGATGGAATACGTGGAGGGGAGCAACCTGCGCGAGTATTTTTCGCGCAAGACGGCGTTCAGCGAGGCCGACGTCGTCAGCATCATGGTTCAGCTGCTCGATGCGCTGGGACACGCGCACGAGCGCAAGGTCTGGCACCGCGACATCAAACCGGCCAACCTGATCATCATGAAGGACGGCAGGCTGAAGATCGCCGATTTCGGTATCGCCCGCATCGAGGCCTCCGAGATCACCCAGACCTTTCCGATGATGGGAACGCCCGGCTACATCCCGCCGGAGGTGTACCGGGGAGAGTCGATCGACCATCGGGTCGATCTGTTCGCCGCGGGCGCCGTGATGTATCAGCTGCTCGCCGGCAAGGCTCCGTTCGACGGCGCGCCCGAAAGCGTGATGTACCGGGTCTTGAACCACGATCCGGCATCGCTGCACGCGGACGAGCCGGGCCGCCGCTGCGCACACTACGCGCCCGTGGTGATGAAGGCGCTGGCCAAGGCGCCGGCTGAGCGCTTCGAATCGGCGTCGGTCTTCCGCGACGCGATCCTGGCAGCCTACTCCGGACCGGTCAACTCCGCGGTGTCGCCCGATACCGTCCTGATTGCGCCCGCGGCGGGACCCAAGCGCCGTTCCGGTGACGCCGGCGCATCAGCGCCCAGCAGGCCCGGCTACGGTTCGGGCCGCACGCCCTGGCCGAACGGATGGAACCCGGCCACGCTCGGCTCGGTGCAGACGCAGCTCGCGACCGTGGTGGGCCCGATGGCGCGCGTGCTGGTGCAGCGGGCCGCGCAACGCTGCGCAGACGTGGACACGCTGGTGAATCTGATCGCCGGCGAGCTGGAAACTGCGGACGAGCGGCAGGCCTTTCTTTCGGGCCTTTCGACCGGCTCGTTCACACCGCTGCCGGGCCATGATCACATACCCGGTGTTGCCCTGCGTCACGCGGGTTTCGCGAATTCCCGCATCGGCGACGGCCAGGCGCGACTGAGCTCCAAGGAGATCGAGCGGGCAACGGCGGCGCTGGCCAGGCGCATCGGCCCGCTGGCGCGCCTGATGGTCAAGCGCGCCCACGATCAGACCGACGATCCCGAGCAGTTCCTGCTGCTGCTGCTCGAAGGCATCGAGAGCCAATCCGACCGCGAAGCCTTTCTGCGCGATATCCGGCCCCACTGAGCGGCGGTGATCAGGCCGCGCGCATCCTGCGCACCATCGCGTCGAACACCAGCTGCGCCAGGCGTCTGTCGGCATCGAACACGCGGGCGTCCCGCCCCATCTGGCTGCGAACCGCATCGCTGAGCACCCGGTCGGGGCCGCCGATGGCGCCACCGGCGGCCTGAACCTCGCAGGCGCGCTGCAGCGTCCAGTACAGCAGGAACGCCGACGGCAGGTCAGCGCCCAGAACGAGCAGCCCGTGGTTGCGCAGTATCAACACCTCCTTGTCGCCCAGGCTCGCCACGATGCGCGGGCGCTCGTCCGGACGCACGGTGATGCCCTCGAACTCGTGGTAGGCGACGCGCCCGTGCAGCATCGCCCCGTAGAAGTTGTCGTGGCTCAGCCCCGCCGCCTTGCACGCGACCGCCATCCCCGCGGTCGTGTGCGTGTGGATCACGCAGTGCGCGTCCGCTCGCGCTTCGTGAATCGCCCCGTGGATCGCGAAGCCGGCCGGATTGCCGCGGTAGGGACCCGCCTGCACATTCTCTCCGGCCAGATCGACCTTGACCAGGTTGGCCGCCGTGACCTCATCGTAGTTCAGCCCGAACGGGTTCATCAGGAAATGGCGCTCCGGCCCGGGGACCCTGAGCGAGATGTGGTTGAAGATCGACTCGCTCCAGCCCAGAAAGTCGAACAGCTGATAGCAGGCCGCCAGCTGCTGGCGCAGCGCCGATTCGGCCGCATCGATGTTGCCGGGCCGGGCCCGGTCTGTTTCGGCAACGCCCATCACCGCTCTCCTGTGCGTGTAGTCGCGGCTGTCAGTATGAACCGTCCGGCAGACGGCAGAAACCCTGCGCCGGCACGTCCAGCGCGCTGTTGAACTTGCTCGAAAGATTCTGGAACGCGATCAGGCCCGTGAGCTCGACGATTGCATCGTCGTCGAAGAAACGGCGCAGCCGCTGCACCATGTCGTCGCTGACGTGCCGGGTCGAATCGGTCATCGCTTCGGCGTAGTCGAGCGCGGCCTTGTCGCGCTCGTCGAACAGCGGGCTGTCGCGCCACCCATCGAGCGCCTCGACTTTGGCCTGCGAGCCGGCGCGCTGGGCGAGCGTGGCCGAATTGATGTCGACGCAGAAACGGCACCAGTTCATCTGCGACACGCGCACCGTGACCAGCGACCGCAGCACCGGGTCGAGCGGGCTGCCGCGCCGGTCCAGCACGCCGTACAGGGCTGCCACCGCCATGAACAGCTTCGGTACGCGGCCCCACAACAGGCCTGGTTTGAGCACCTGGCCGTATTTGTGCTTCTGGTTCCAGAAGAACGGGCCCAGGTACCACGGGTAGCGGCCCAGGGGCTTCTCGGGGACTCTCATGCGCCGCAGCTTATGCCAAGTCGCGTGCCAATCGGCCGGACGGTTTGGCGACCGGATCCAGAGTCAATGCGGCCGGCCCGGCCGGTCTATCCGGTTCACTTGACCGTCTCCTCGGTGGCCTGCTCCGGCTTCTGCAGCGGCGCGGTCAGCGTGACCCGCGTGCCATGGCCGGGCGCGCTCGTGATCTCGACGCTGCCGCCGATGAAGGACAGCCGCTCGCGCATGCTGTTCAGACCCAGGCCGCGTTGCGCCCGGCCGGCGACCTCGGTCGGATCGAAGCCGGCTCCGGCGTCACTGACCGTGGCGACCAGGTTGCTGCCGGCGTTGCGCGTGGCAAGGCGTGCCTTGGCCGCGCCGGCATGCTTGGCCACGTTGATCAGCAGTTCGCGAATGGCGCGGTACAGGATTGCGCGGGCCGCCTGGCTCAGCGGCTTGGCGACCCCGTCGTCGCTGAGCTCGACCGAAAGGCCGTAGCTGTTCCTCATCTCTTCGGCCAGCCACTCCAGCGCCGGCACCAGCCCCAGTTCGTACAGCACCGCAGGGCTGAGCTGGACCGCGAGCGAGCGCACGCTGCGTTCGCCGCGTCCGATCAGCTCGGATGCCTCGGCGAGGATTCGCTCGGCCTCGGGCGGCTCGACCCCGCTGCGCACTTTGGTGAGCTTGAGCTTGATCACCGAAAGCAGCTGTCCGAGGTCATCGTGCAGGTCCCGCGCGATCGCCTGGCGCTCGTTTTCCTCGGCCCGCGTCAGCTCGAAGGCGAACGTGCGCAACTGCTTGGCACGTTCATCCACGCTGCGCTTGCTCTCCGTGATATCGGTGAACGTGACGATCACGCCTTCGACGTGGTCCTCCGTGGACTGGTAGGGCAGCGTCCGTCGCAGGTACCAGCGCTCGCGCTCGCCCCGCACTTCGCTCTGCACCGGCGCCAGCCTCGCCAGCACCGCCCGCGCTTCGCTGATCAGCGTCTCGCCCAGCACCGGCACGCCAAACACCCCGATCGGCCGCCCGACGTCGCTCGCGATCAGCCCCAGCACCTTGCGGGCGGCGGGGCTGAACCATTTGATCAGCAGGTCGCGGTCCAGGCACAACGTGGCCACGTCGTTGCTCGCCAGCACGTTCCTCAGGTCGTTGTTGGCCGTCTCCAGCTCGCTCACCTTGGCCTGCAACTGCTGGTTGACGGTGGTGAGCTCCTCGTTGAGCGACTGCAACTCTTCCTTGGAGCTTTGCAGCTCCTCATTGCTCGACTGCAGCTCCTCGTTGATCGAGACGACCTCCTCGTTCGAGGCCTTCAACTGCTCGTTCGAGGTTGCCAGCGACTCCACCGTGGCGTGCAGGTCCGCCCGGGTCACGTGCAGCTCCTCCTCCAGTTGCCGCACCAGCGTGCTCTCGCCGGCGATACCGCGCCGCGCGGTCGGCGGGTTGGTTTCGTCCTCGAACACGACCAGGAACAGCCGCTGCGCCTCCCCGCTGAATGTCGGAATGACCGTCAGCCGGACCGGCTCGTACGCGCGCCCGCGCTTGACCTGCGCGTCCCTGACCACGACGCTGGTGCTGGTGGCCGCCGACTCGCTCATCGCGCTGCGCAGCCGGGAGCGCAGGCTCTCCCGCAGCAGCGAGAGCAGGTTGTGCGTGGGCGATCCGCGCGGTTGAACCAGGAACCGGTCGGTCGGGCCGGAGAAGTACAGCGCCTCGAAGTCGGCGTCGACCAGCACCGCGGCCGGAGCAAAACGGTCGAAGATGATCTGCTGGGCCAGTCGGGCCGCCTGCGTCAGTTGCGGCGCCGACAGCCGTGGCTGGAACCCGGCCGGCGCCGCGCGCGGTCCGGTTTGCACCATACGGAACTCGAGCTGGTCGCGGGGCGTCGTACCGACGCGCCGATAGATGCGACTGGTCTTGGAGACGAGCTTGAACAGATCCTCGCGCTGTCCGGGCGCCTCGGCGCTGCCCATGAACAGGAAGCCGTCGGGCTTCAATGCGAAGTGCAGCAACAGAAGCACGCGCCTTTGCACTTCGGGTTCCAGGTAGATCAGCACATTGCGGCACGTGACCAGATCGACACCGGAAAACGGCGGGTCGCTGAACAGGTTCTGCTGGCCGAACACCACGTGGCCACGCAGTTCGCCGGACACCTGGAAATGGCGGCCATCGTCGACCTCGATGAAGAAGCGGTGCAGTCGCGCCGCCGACACTCGAGCAGCAATGCCGGCCGGATAGATCCCCATCCGGGCCACGGCCATAGCATCCTCGCTGGCATCGGTCGCGAAGATCTGCAGCGGACAGCGCTTGCCCGCCTTGTCCAGCTGCTCCAGCACCAGCATCGCAAGCGAGTAAGCCTCCTCGCCGGTGGAGGCGCCGGCCACCCAGACCCGGATCGGGTCGTTGTCGTCCTTGGCAGCGATCAGCGGTCGGATCACCTCCGCCTCGAGCGTCTGCCAGGCTTCCGGATCACGGAAAAAGTCGGTGGCGCTGATCAGCAGATCCTTGAACAGCGCATCGATCTCGCGCGGCTCCTGCCGCAGCCTGGCGACGTAATCGGACATCCGCTCGATGTAGTTCAGCCCCATGCGCCGGTGAATGCGCCGCAGCAGGGTCGTGCGCTTGTAGCCTGTGAAGTCGTAGCCGCGCTTGGCACGCACCAGTTCCACGATGGCGCGCAGCAGCGGCTCCTGCGCCTCGGCCGTCGGCGCCGGTTGATCGGGCCGGGCCGCGTACGGATGGCGCGCGTAGCCCATCAGAACGGCCGGCATGTCTTCCACGGCGAGCGTGTGCGTCACCAGCCCCGTGGCGAGGGCAGCCTGCGGCATGCCTTCGAACTGCGCGGTATTGGGCTGCTGCACCAGCACGATTCCGCCGTTGGCGACGATGGCCCTCAGGCCCAGCGCGCCGTCGGCGCCGGTGCCCGACAGGATGATGCCGATCGCCTTCTGGTGCTGATCCTCGCCGAGCGAGCGCAGGAAATGGTCGATCGGCATCCGCTGCCCGCGTGCCCGCTCGGCAGCGGCCAGGCGCAGCGTGCCGCCCTGAATCGTGATGTCCTGCCCGGCTGGAACCGTATAGACGTGGCCGGCGGCCACCCGCACGCCGTCCTCGGCCTCGGTCACGGTCATCTGGGTTCGCTTGGCGAACAGCTCCGTGGCGAGGCTTTTCTGGGTCGGATCCAGGTGCTGGATCACCACGAAGGCGAGGCTGCCGTCGGCCGGCGCAATCGACAGCAGTTTCTTGATCGGTTCGAAACCGCCGGCCGAAGCGCCGATGGCGACGATGCAAGGCCCTTCGGCCCCCGGGCCGGCCCGCGCCGGATCGGCGGCAGCAGCATTGGGCGCTGTCGCGGATGGCTTCACGCGCCGCTTGCGCAGCGGGGGGGCGGGGGCCGGAGTCTTGGTCCGTTTCTTAGCGACGGATCTGCTCATGCGTGCACGGTGGGTTGCGGCCCCCGATAGTAAACGGGCCGACCTCCGTGCGGCAGATTCGCTGCGCTAGCTGAAGCCTCCCGCGCGACAGATCGTATTGACACGATCTGCGTAGGCATTCCAATCCGGTTCCGGCTGGTGCGGCTGCCAGCAGGCGAGTTCCTCATGCAGGTCCTCGCGCACCTGCTCGATCTCCTGCTGGATCGTATTGGTGAGCAGGTACCAGTTCGCCAGCAGCAGGTCGTAGCGATGGTAGAAGGCACGGCGCATCGCGCGGCCTTCGAGCCGGGCATTCATGCGGGTCCCCCGTCCCAAGGCAGGGCCATTCGATCGGACCACGCTAACATGGTACTCATTAGGCATATATCCAGGAGCACTAGCGTATTAACGGAACTATTCGGCAGACCTCCTTATAAACCTGAATCCTGTAGGCGCTATGCATTTACCGGATTATGGGGGTGCTTCCACCCATCTATCGGGTGGCGACCCCAAACAGGGTCAGGTTCAGGTCGCCCAGCGGCAGCGCCGGCCGGGCGTGGCGAAGGCGTTTAGGCTTTCCGCCGTACCCACCCGAGGTGCACGATGAATCCGAAAATCGCCGAACTGCTCGATCGCGTCCGCCAGATCGAAGAGGAGATCGAGCAGGAACTGCGGCTGCGCCGCACGGAGCTGCGCGTCGACTTCGAACATCGGCGCATCCGGTTCGAGCAGGAAGTGGTGGCCCAGCATCGCCGCCTCAAGACCGGGCTTCTGAAATACCTGCGCAACGCCGAGCTGCGCAATGTCGTGACGGCGCCGGTCATTTACTCGGTGATCGTTCCCCTGCTGCTGCTGGACCTGTTCGTCACCGTTTATCAGAGGCTGTGTTTCCCGCTCTATCGGGTTGCGCGCGTGCGCCGCGGCGACTATCTGGTGTACGACCGCGGCCACCTGGCTTATCTGAATCTGATCGAGAAGATCAACTGCGTCTACTGTTCGTACGCAAACGGCTTGATCGCGTACGTCAAAGAGGTCGTCGGCCGCACCGAGCAGTACTGGTGCCCGATCAAGCACGCCCGCCGCGTGCTGCAGCCGCACCCCTACTACAACGCATTTGTCGATTACGGTGATGCCGAGGCATTCCGCCGCGAGCTGCAGGCGCTGCGCGCAAGCCTGGCCCGGCTCGATGCGCAGGCGAGCGCGTCAAATCCGGGCGAACGCGGCTAGTAAGTCGTCGCCGTGGTCGTCCCCGCCACCGGCACCGAGCCCCCTATCACGATGTTGCCGCTCGTCTGGGCCGAGGATCCGCTCGAAGCGTAAATTCCCCAGTAAAACGCCGTTATCCGGTTGCCGACCACCGCGTTGTCGGTCGACGAATCGAAGGCAATTCCGTAGGACCGCGGCGAGGTTGCGCCGGACGCATCGGCCTTGTCCACGCTGTTGTTGTGAACGATCCCGTGGCTCGAAGCGAAGAAGTAGATGCCGAAGGAGGCCGATCCCTGCGACATCACCCCGCTGACACGGTTCTCGTCGACGATCAGGCCCGTGCAGCCGTAGCCGTAGATCGCAAAGGCGGATTGCGTGGGGCTGCCGGTTGCGATCACTTCGTTGTTCCGGACAACGTTGTCGGGTCCGACCACAAGGATCCCGACCGCCGACGAGGAGCCCCCGGTCCGGGCCACCCGGTTGCCAGACACCAGGTTGCCCTGTCCTTCTACATACAGGCCGAACAACGTGCTGCCTTCGGCGGCGATGTCCTCGATCACGTTGCCCTGCGTGGTCGTGTAGGGCAGACTATCAAACAGCGCGATCGCAATGTAAAAACCCTGAATGGAGCCGTTCTTGATGACGACGTTTTTCTGTTGAGTCAGTGTGATTCCGGACACGTAGGCGCTTGCAGCGGTGGGTAGATAATTGAGCGAGTGTCGGTTCAGGTCGAGAGTGACGTTGCTGGAGTCGATACTGATCGCAGCTCCGCTCGGCAGCGTTACATTGAAATCGGAGTTCAGGCAGTAGACCCCTGGTGCGCTGATCGTCCAGGGTATCGAGGTGATCGGGGTGCATATCGTCGTTTCCGCCGCGGCCGGGAACGATAACGCGCCCAGGAAGCTCACCACCGTTGTTGCGCCGATCGCACGTAGCATCATGATGTCCTCCGACTCATTGACGGTGGTTGCCGCTTTCCAGTTTCGCTTGACCTCGCGGCCGAGGCGCTCCCTGGTACAAAAAACGCCTTCCGAAGCCGAAACACGACATGTCCGCCTCGACGGATGCGAACCCCAGTAACGGAGCCGAACGCGAATACAACATGGGGAGTGACGGCTTGAATCTGGAACGGGTAGCTCTGATGGGCAATTTCGTGCGCCTGGAACCGTACGAGGAAGCCATCAAGGAAGAGGTGCGTCGAGCCCTGGACTGCGACGCGGAGGCCTGGAACCTGTTCGCGACGAGCGGACAGGGCAAGCACTTCGAAACGTGGTGGACCAACATCGACCGGGAGGCGCGCGCCGGCCGATGGCTCGCTTACGCCATTCGTGATCTGTCGGACGGCCTCGTCGTCGGAACGAGCAGCTTTCTGAACATCAAGCCCGAACGTCAATGCGTCGAAATTGGAGCAACGTTCCTGCATCCGTCCGCGCGCCAGCGGTATGCCAACCCGGAGTCCAAACTGCTCATGCTCCAGTTTGCGTTCGACCATGGCGTGCGCCGGGTGGAACTGCTCACGGATCTACGCAACCTGCGAAGCCAGGCCGCCATCGCAAAACTGGGCGCAGTAAGGGAGGGGGTGTTGCGAAGGGACCGCATTACCTGGACCGGGCACATCCGCGACAGCGTTCTGTTCTCCATTACCGATGTCGATTGGGCCGGGGTGAAACGCAGTCTGGAGTCCCGCCTGTCCAACCCTGTTTAAGTGGTCTTGGCGCCGTACGCGTCCATGACGCGGGCCGAATAGACCAGGGCCGCTCCGGCATTGACGGAGATCGCAACACCCAGAGCTTCGGCTATTTCTTCCTTGCTGGCACCCGCCTTGATCGCGGCGCTCGTGTGCGTCGTAATGCAACCGTCGCAGCGCAGGCTCACCGCAACCGCCAGGGCGATCAGTTCACGGATCTTGGCGTTCAGCCTGCCCGTCTTGCTGCCTGCATCGCTTAGCGCGCGGTAGCCTCTGACCGTATCGGGACTCAGCTCGGCGATCTTGCCGATCGTCGCGAGCAGCTGCTGTTGGTAGTCATTCCAGTCAAGCATCATGATGCGATCTCCCATGGCGTCGGCCGTAAAACCTCCCACATGCCGAAACTTGCATGCGTGTCATTGCACACCGCTTACCGGCCGCTCGCTCAGCGTTACGGACGTAACGGCGCATGGGGCTGCAGGCGCCGGTACCGAAGCTGAGTCGGTGCCGCGGGTACTTGACGGGCATCATGCGAGGCTCGCGCCAATAGAAGATTGACACCCGCCGCAAGGCGCGCGTAGCGTTTCTGCGTCCTGCGGGGGGAGAAGACAATGAAAACTTGGCGAGTGCTCGCAGTCGCGCTTATCGCTTGGTTGGCCTGGCCGGGACTTGCCGGGGCACAGTCTGCACCGTCGTTCCTCCCGCTGAAACAGCTGCCGCCCAAGAAGGACCCGACGACATTCGCCGCCGCTATCGCCGCCGCAGCCGCCAAGGCGAGCTCTTCGACGCCATCGCCTTGGCAAACGCTGACGAACCAACCGCCGCTTCTTGACTATTTCGACTGCGGAACCGGCAACCCGATCCTGCTGACCGATGGGACGGTCATGCTGGCCGATGACGGCTGCCAGGATTGGTGGAAGCTGACGCCGGACGCGTTCGGAAGCTACGTGAATGGGACCTGGACCCAGTTGGCTTCGACGCCACCCGGATATAGCCCGCTGTACCATGCCACCGCCGTGCTGCCCGACGGGCGGGTCATCATCGAGGGCGGCGAATATAACCAGCTCCTTCCCGTCCGGACCAATCAGGGCGCCATCTACGACCCGGTGGCCAACACATGGACGATGGTGGCGCCGCCGGCGGGTTGGACCAGAATTGGCGACGCACCCGGCGTCGTCTTGTTCGATGGCACGTTCATGCTGGGCAACTGCTGCACCACGCAGGCGGCTGTGTTGAACCCCAGGACCCTGACGTGGACGCCGACGGGCACCGGCAAGTTCGATACGAATAATGAAGAAGGATGGACGTTGCTGCCCAACGGGCAGGTGCTGACGGTCGATGCCTACGTTCCGATCAACATTCCGTATGAACCGATGGGGATGAACTCGGAGCTCTACGATCCGCAATCGGGTGCGTGGCACAGCGCAGGCGACACGGTCGTGCAACTGTGGGACTCCTGGTTAACCTGTGGTGAGTTGTCGCAGGAGCCCAAGGCGGGTCCCACGTTCGAGTTGGGCCCGGGTGTCTTGCGCCCGGATGGGCAGGTGTTCTACCTGGGATCAAACACGTGTGGCCACGGCGCCGGCACCGCGATCTACGACTCCCACAGGGAAAGGTGGGGGCGGGGTCCGGATCTGCCGGACTCGCTCAACGTCGCCGATGGCCCAGCGGTGCTCGAGCCGAACGGAAAGGTCTTGTTGATGGCCAGCCCCGGGTTCGGACCCGCGCCCTCCAGTTTCTTCGAGTGGGATGGCGAAGATCTGACCCAGATCGCTCCGGCTCCCAACGCATCGATGGACGCGTCGTTCTACGGAAACTTCATCATCCTTCCCACCGGGCAGATTCTACTGACCGATTTCTTCTCCGTCTCGGTCTATACGCCGGAGGGATCCTACGATCCGGATTGGGCGCCGCAGATCCGCTCCGCTCCCGAGCGGGTCAGACCCGGGGCTTCCTACGTCATCTCCGGTGAATTGTTCAACGGCATGTCGCAAGGGGCCGCTTACGGCGACGATTTCCAAGGCGCGACCAACTACCCGCTCGTGCGCATCACCAACAACGAGACCGGCCACGTCTTTTACAGCCGGACGCACGACCACAGCAGCATGGCCGTTGCATCGCACGCTGTCGTATCGACTCATTTCGATGTACCGGCCGGCCAGGAGCCGGGCGCGAGCGAACTGGTTGTCGTGGCCAACGGCATCCCCTCTGCTCCGGTTGCCGTTTTCGTGAGTCGGGAAGAGGATCGTTAGGATTTGTCAGAGCACATGAGAGCACGCTCCGGGGTTTCCCTATTTTGCGACAGTGGCTCCGTGGGGCGCGGCGCGCTGGCTGCGTCCCACCACATCCGTTGCCGAAGGAGGTTCAGGCGCTGACACGCTCGTGCGGGCAATCCTGGATATAGGCCTTCAGCATCTGATTTTCGAGGCCCTGCTCTTCCAGCACCGCCTTGGCAACGTCGTAGAAGGAAATCACCCCGGCCAGGGTCTGACCGTCGAGCACCGGCAGGTAACGAACATGCGACTCGAGCGTCAAGCGCCGTAGCTCATCGAGGTCCGTGCTGGGGGACACCGTCTGCGGCCCGCGCTTCATGATGCTTCTGACGATGCCGGTGCCGATATATCCGCTGTTGGTTTGCAAGGTGTTGACCACCTCACGAAGCGTCAGGATTCCAACCAAGCGGCCATGGTTCATCACGACGACCGAGTCGATATCGTGCAACGCCATGGTCTGAACCGCGGCCCACGCCGTTTGCTCAGGGCTCAGGGTATACAGCACGTTGACTTTGACCCGCAAAATGTCGCTGACCTTCATCGGCACATTTCTCCCAGTCGACTGATCAATGAAATTGCACTGCCAATGGCGTTGTGGATTACTCCGGCTGAGCGAACACGAGCTCACGCATGCAAGCTGGCCGCGCGCCGCCTCCAGGCACTGAGGGCAACCAGCAACGCCGAGCCGCCAATCGTGGCCACCATCGGGCTTGCGGCGATCACCGAGCCGATCCGCAGCAGAGCGTGCGGACTGCACTGCTCGAGATAGCGTGCGAGCTCGAGCACGTGGCTCGACGTGATGCGGGCCACGTCCTCGAGCGAAATGGGCATCGCGTCGCGTCGAAGCCGATACAGCAGGTGGCCGAAAGCTCCGGCAGCGATCGCAACGAGTGCGAGGGGTCCAATCGGTCGAAGCAGGTACTCGAGCAGCTTGGTGCGCAGGTGCGCAGGGGCCTTCTCGTAGACTGCGGAAACCAGCTCGGGAATGCCGTGCGTCGCCTCGCCCCCGGCCATCAGACGCGGCCGCCGATCGGCGGTCGCCGTCATTCGATCAAAAGCGTGCTCGAACTCGTCGGTCATGGGAGCATTTCATCTTCAGAGCGAATGATTCTCACCATACGGCCCGGACATTAATTGAGACTTAACCGGCGAGGCGAATAGATGATCGGCACGTTACTGCTGATGGCTGCGACGCTGCTCGTGATCCTGGTCGCGTCCGAGCTCTTCACCAATGCGCTCGAACATCTCGGCGAGAAACTCGGGATCTCGGAAGGCGTCACGGGTTCTGTGTTCGCCGCCGTGGGCACGGCCCTTCCGGAGACCCTGGTTCCGCTCCTCGCGCTGCTCGGCGGTACGGCCAACGCGACGGTGAACGAGGAAATCGGGGTCGGCGCGATTCTCGGGGCACCGTTGATGCTGTCGACGCTGTCGACGGCGGTAATGGCACTGGCGGTGGTCGGCGGCCGCGGCTTGCGGGGTCGTGTGACGCCCGAGCGCAGCGGATTGGTGCGGGACTTGCACTTCTTTCTGTTTGCGTTTGCAATCACCGCCGCGGCGATGTACGCGCCGACGGACGCGCGCCCGCTGCGAAGCGCGCTAAGTATCGTGCTCGTCCTGATCTATGTCGCGTACGTCGGCATCACGCTGCGGGCCTCTGGACGACTGGTCGAACAGGGTCATGGCACCGAGGCAGTCGAGCGGATGTTCCTTGCGAGGCTGGGTCTGCCGACGAGCTGGGCCACGATCCTCCTGCAACTCGGGCTCGGGCTGGCGCTGCTCGTCGCTGGAGCCAAGGGCTTCATACACGGGGTCGAAGGCGCGGCCTCTCAGCTGGGTGTCTCCGCCCTGCTGTTGTCGCTGATAGTGATCCCGATCGCAACGGAGTTGCCCGAGAAGGTCAACAGCGTTTTCTGGGTCCGCCGCGGTAAGGACACCCTGGCCTTCGGGAACATTACCGGGGCGATGGTGTTCCAGGGTACCCTGCTGCCGGCGATCGGCATCCTGTTGACCCCCTGGCAGCCGCGAGTCGAGGTGCTCACCGGCGTGCTCGTGACGCTTCTGGCCGCCGGATGGCTCCGGGTCAACACGCAGGGGCGCGGGCTGGCAGTTTGGGCGCTGCTACTGAACGGCGTGTTGTATGTGGTCTATCTTGCAGTGACCTTGCTTTGCTGAGTCCGCAGCATTACCGGAAGTTGCAGTTTGACGCCGCATCCGCCGTCGATGCCGTCGACCAGCAGCACTTCTCCCCAGTGCAGCTCCGCGACGCGACGCACAAGGGCGAGCCCCAGTCCTGCACCCGGGCCTCGTTGGGAGTTCTGCTCCTCGCCGCGAAAGAAGCGGTCGAAGGCCCGCCCAGCGACCTGTGGAGGCATGCCCGGTCCATCGTCCAGCACCGCCAAGTGGATGCCGGCCCCGTGTGCATCGGCCTCGATCCGAATCCGTGACCTGGCAAAGCGAAGCGCATTGTCGATCAGGTTGCGCAGCGCGACGCCGAGCGCATCCTGATCGCCGGTGAGCCAGGTGTTTGCGGCGGCTGCGAGCTCGAGCGTCAGTCCACGCTGGGCAGCCCGCGCCTTGAACTCGAGCGCGACATGATGCGCGAGCTGTGCGATCTCGATCGGCTCTCCATCGAGCGTGAGATCCCGTCCCGCATCGTATCGCGCCAGTGTCAACACGGAATCAACCAAGCGCGCGGCGCGGTCTGTCCCGGCCAGCAGCTCATTGAGCGCGTCGTCGCGCTCGCGCGCATCGGTGGATCGTCGGGCCACCTGCGCCTGCAGGCGCAGCGCCGCCAACGGCGTGCGCAACTCGTGCGCCGCATCCGCCGTCAGCGTGCGCTCGTGCAGCAAGGCATCGCTGACGCGCACGAGCAGCCGGTCGATCGCGCGCGCGACTGGCTGCAGCTCGTCGGGCAGTCCAGTGGAGTCGACGGGTTTCGACTGCGCCGGCGCAAGCCGATCCAGATCGCGCGAATAGCGGATAAGCGGCTCGGCTGCAGCGCGTACGGTCCAGCCGATCGTCAACGCCAGCACGACCAGCAGTGCGGCACCGGGCGCAAGCAGCTTCAGCGCGACGGCATTCGCGACAGCGTCGCGCTCATCGAGCGGTTGCGCGACATGGATCGTCGCAGCACCGTCCTCCGTGGCGAGCGTATCGACCCGGAACCCGCGGTCGTCCGCGCGGGCGAACGCGAATCCGCGATCATCGCGGTGGGCGAGTGGTTCGACGGGGGCGCCGGGCGATCGGTATGCGATCCCGCCCCCGGGTCCCCGCACCTGGTAGACGATCGGGTCGCCATGCAGGTGATCGATCTGCGCCAGCTCAATACCCTTGCCCGACTCGGCATCGCGCAGTTCACGGGTCTCGTTCGCGACGAGTGCGAGCACGGCGTGCGCGGCATGGTCGAGCGCCACATCGAATCCGCGGTCCGTTTCGGCGATGGCTTCGCTATACAGCCAGAAGCTGCTCGCGCACCAGCCCAGCAGCGCCGCCCCGCCGATGGCAACGAGCAGGCGCCGCCGCAGCGACCATCCGCCAGCGCTCATCGCGCGGCCTGCTCGACGAGGCGATAGCCGAGCCCGCGCAGGGTTTCGATGGCCGAAGCGCCCAGCTTGCGCCGCAGATGGTGGATGTAGACCTCGATCGTATTGCTGTCGGCTGCATCGTCCCAGCCGTAGAGCGCCTCCTCGAGCTGCTCTCGCGAGACCGTCGCGCCCGGACGCCGCGCCAGCGCAATCAGCAGCGCGAACTCGCGGGCGGTCAGATCGACGGGCTTGTCGGCCAGTATCGCACTCCGTGCCACCGGGTCGATCGCGAGGTCGCCGAGGACGATGCGGTTTTCGAGGCGCCCGCCGCTGCGTCGATCGAGCGCACGCAGCCGCGCCGCGAGTTCGTCCAGGTCGATCGGCTTGACCATGTAGTCGTCGGCGCCGGCATCGAGTCCGGCAACGCGATCCGCGATCCGGTCGCGCGCTGTGACGATCAACACTGGCGTTCGAAGCCCGCGTGCGCGCGCCGAGCGCAGCAAGTCGAGGCCGCTGCCGTCGGGCAGGCCGAGATCGAGCACAATGACCTCATAGGGCACGATCGATGGCTTCGGAGCCAGCCAGGCGCTGTGCGCATCAGCGGCAGATCGGACCCAATCCGTCGCGTGGCCATCCTGGCGCAGGCCGGTAAGCAGCGGGCGGCCGAGCATCAAGTCGTCTTCTATCAGCAACAGACGCATGGCGCGATCGGGCGGCGCAGCACGATGAACATGGAGGCCAGCATATCAAGCGACCGGCCAGGCCGGCGGTTCAGCCGCGCTGGGAACCGCCATCCGGCTGTCTTTCAGGCGCACGCCGCTACGCGCCGGCGCGATGCCTTCGTTCATTCGAGACCTTCCATCGTCGCTTGCATTTATTAAGCAGACC
>DATKFG010000108.1:0-15017 GCA_035511515.1 Burkholderiaceae bacterium
TGGTGCGATACGGGCTGCCCGTCCCACAGGTACTCGCTCATCGCACCCTCACTCGGGGCCCCATTCGGCGCGCCGGCACAAGCCGTGCATTTCACAACGCGAGCAGGTCGGCTCGGCGCCGAGCGCTTCCAGGCCGGCGCCGGCCGCGATCCGTGCCAGGTCGCCGAGCAGGCGCTGCCGCACCAGGGCGACCCAGCGGTCGAACGGCTCGGCCGCGGCAAACTGCTTCACGCTGGCGGCCGAGCGCCGCTCCGGTTCGCTCGGCCGCTCGAAGCTCAGGTAACTGGCCCGGGCGAAGGCAGCCTTGGCTTGCGTAGCCTCGGCGAAGGAGGCCTCGGCCTCCGAAGCCTGGGCGAAGGAGGCCGAAGCCTCGGCGAAGGAGGCCGAAGCCTCGGCGAAGGAGGCCGCATACAGCGGTAGCTGGACATCTTCGCCGGGATCGGCCGCGGCGCTGCGCACGGCGGCGTGCGAGCGCGCCTTGTAGTCGATCAGTTCGAGCTCGTCCGGCCCGCGCACATCGATCCGGTCGATCCGCCCGGACAGTTCGACGGTGCGGAACAGATCGAGGCGCAACGGCACCCGGAACGCGGTTTCGACCGATCGCGGGCGCCAGCCCGCGGCTGCGCGCCGCCGCAGCCAGCCCACGTAACCCGGTATCAGATCGAGCACGCGGCGCCGGTACGCAATCAGCGCGGGACGCTCCCGCAGCTCGGCATCGAACACCTCCCGTACGATGCCCTCCAGCGTCTGCTGCACCTGCAGTTCGGTCATCCGCTCCAGCCGATCCGGATCGAAGTCGCGGTGCAGCCGATACAGGACCGCGTGCAGTGCAGTGCCCAGGTCGCGCTTGTCCGGAATGTCGGAAGCGAGCGGGCGCCGGCGCAGGCCGAGCAGATGCCGCGCGTAGAACTGGTACGGGCAGTCGACCAGGCTCTGGCAGGCGCCGACGCTCAAGCGGTCCGGAAGCCGGTCTGCCGCGCTCGGAGCGGGCCGCTGCGACGGCCGGGCCGGCACGCTGCGGCTCGGGGCCTGGAATTCGACCACCGGATCGGGCCAGCCGGCCCGCGCGGCCATCACGCGCAGCCGATCCATCCAGGCCGACAGTGCACGCGGCTCGTCGCGCTCGCGCACGCGCCAGGTGGCCACGGCCTTTGGCACCGAGCAAAGCAGCGTGGCCAGTTCGACCGCCTGCGCGTGATGAGCATCGGCCAGCGTGGTCAGACCCAGGTCGCGCCGCACGCCCGCGGAGATCAGCACGCCCGGCTCGGTGCCCGAGGGCAGGTGCTCGGCGCCCACGCCGATCAGGATCGCGCAATCGAATCCGCGCAGGCAGGCGCCCGCCAGCGACGTCATCACGACCGCACTGTCCGCGCCGGCCCCGCTCGCGTTGGTGCTTTCGAAGTGCTGAGCCAGCAGCTCGCGGAAAGCCGGCAGCGACATCCGCACGCGGCTTGCGGCCATGCTGTCGCGCAGGCGCCCGAGCTCGCGCAACACGTCGGCGCCGACCGGGTCACGCGCCAGGGCCTGCCGCATGCCCAGCGCATCGAGCGACGCATTCAAGCAGCCGCTGAGCGCATCGAGCGTGTCGGCCGATCGCAGATGGCGGGCCTGGGCGGCCAGCTGTGCCAGCACGGCACGCGCCGCGCTCGCTTCGGCCTGATCGTCCTGCTCGCCGTCATGCCGGCTCAACGCCCGATCGATCGCCCGCAAGCCGCCGAGCGCGCCGCAGCGCGCCACGCGATCGATCCGTCGCGCCGCGGCCAGCCGCTCCGGCCGATCGCACAACACGAACGGCGAACGCAGCCAGTCCAGCAGATCGCGGATCCGGAAATCGGAGCCGGCCAACTCGAGCCAGCGCATCACGGCCGCCGCGGCGCTGGTGGTAGACAGCTTCCAGCCGGCCTGATCGGCCACCAAGACCCGGGCCCGCTCCAGCAGTGCGCGCACGCGGCGGGCCGTGAGCCGGTCCAGCGCGACCAGGGCGATGCGCCCGGCCCCGTCGCGCAGCCAGCTTACGACCTGGTAAGCAGCCGCGCTCGCCTCCTCTTCGAGCGAGCGGGCCGCCAGGATGCGCAGGTGCGGTGCCGCTTGCGCGCGCGCCGCCTCGCAGCGCCCGGCCATCGGGGCCGGCGGCTGGTCCGGCTCGGCCAGCTCCGGCCACGTGAGCTCGAGCCAGCGGTGCGCGGACAGCGCGGCGCGCAGGTCGCCCACCACGGCACAGAGCGGTTGTGCGCGCGCCTGATCGCGCAGCAGCACCTGCTGCCACCGCAGCAACCCGAAGGGCGCCAGACATGCGATCGCCCCCTCGGGGCGGCGCGCCCGGCGCGCCCAGTTCCTTAAAAGCGCGCCGGCGCCGAACTGCGCGCTGGAGTGCGCCTTCCACAACTGCAGCACAAGCTGCGCCTGAACGGTCGCGGCCCGCGCGGCGCGGCGCTGAAAATGGCGCGCCACGCTGTCTCGCCAGCGACCCTCGAATGCCTCATCGCTGCCGACCGCGGCCAGCGTGAGTTCGTCAGCCAGCCCGGCCAGCTCGGCGGCCAGCGCCCACAGCGCCGCCGGCCGATCGCCGAAGGCCTCGCGGGCCCAGTTGCTGTCGCGCAGCGCCTCGTACAGCTCCACCAGCCGCTGTGTCTGCGGACCCGACGGCGCCGCAGCCCAGCGCTCCAGCGTGGTGATGCGCGGTGCCACCCAGACTGCGGCCCCGCCCAGGGCCCGGTGCAGCGCGCCGCGCAGCCACGGCGCGTCCGACAGACGCGGCGCCAGCACCGTCAGCGTGCGCAGATCGCGATCGGGCAGGCCGCAACGGGCGGCGAATTCGAGCAGCCGCGCGGCCGCAACGTCCCACCAGCGCCCGTCCAGCGGTGCGCTGACCGTCTCCAGGTTCACTACGATCGGTCTTCCGGATTGGACCGCCAAAGTGTTACCATACGCGTTCAGCACACCGGTCGTGACAGGCGAAGTGCGGCGGGCGAAGTCAGCGGAAGATGCCGCCGGTGTTGTTGTCCCGGCGCGCCCCTGAAATCGGCCCATTCCGTGTGCATCCCGTAGCCGGGAAACTGTAGCGTTCCAGCGATTCGCTTTACCGTGGATTTCCAATGAGTGATATCAAGCTCGTCAGTGACGCATCGTTCGAACTGGACGTACTGAAAGCCTCCGGGCCGGTTCTGGTCGACTACTGGGCCGAGTGGTGCGGGCCGTGCCGCGCCATCGCGCCGCTGGTGGCGGAGATCGCGAACGACTACGACGGGCGGCTGACGGTGGCCAAGGTCAACGTCGACGAGAACCAGGCCACGCCGGCCAAATACGGCATTCGCGGCATCCCGACCTTGATGCTGTTCAAGAACGGAACCGTGGTTGGAACACGGGTTGGTCAACTGAAGAAACCGGAGCTGGTCGCCTTTATCGACAGCAATCTTTAGATGTCGGTCGCGGCAGGCGGGCAAAGGCCTGCTTGCCGCATTCTGGCGGGCCCTGCCGGTCGTCGGGTCCGCCGCAATCCAGTGGCGCAAGTCTGCTGCGCCCCATCCCATCGCACCCTTCCCCGCACTCCTCCCCGCACTCTTCCCTGGTAGACCCCTCCATGCAACTTTCCGAACTCAAGGCGCTGCACGTCTCCGCGCTGCTCGAAATGGCCGCCGGCCTGGAAATCGACAATGCCAACCGGATGCGCAAGCAGGAGCTGATGTTTGCGATCCTGAAAAAGCGCGCCAAATCGGGCGAGCCGATCTTCGGCGACGGCACGCTGGAGGTGCTGCCGGACGGCTTCGGCTTCCTGCGCTCGCCCGAGACCTCCTACCTGGCCAGCACCGACGACATCTACATCTCGCCGTCGCAGATCCGCCGCTTCACGCTGCATACCGGCGACTCGATCGAGGGCGAGGTGCGCACGCCCAAGGACGGGGAGCGCTATTTCGCGCTGGTCAAGGTCGACAAGGTCAACGGACAGACCCCGGACTCGACCAAGCACCGGATCCTGTTCGAGAACCTCACGCCGCTGTTTCCCGACAAGCCGCTGCAGCTGGAACGGGACTTGCGCGGCGACGAAAACATCACCGGACGCCTGATCGACATCATCGCGCCGATCGGCAAGGGACAGCGCGGACTGCTGGTGTCCAGCCCGAAATCCGGCAAGACCGTGATGCTGCAGCACCTGGCGCATGCGATCGCGGCCAACCATCCGGACGTAATACTCATCGTGCTGCTGATCGACGAGCGCCCCGAGGAGGTCACCGAGATGCAGCGCTCGGTGCGCGGCGAGGTCGTGGCCTCGACCTTCGACGAGCCGGCCGCGCGCCACGTGCAGGTGGCCGAAATGGTGATCGAAAAAGCCAAGCGCCTGACCGAGTCCAAAAACGACGTGGTGATCCTGCTCGACTCGATCACGCGGCTGGCGCGCGCCTACAACACGGTGGTGCCCGCCTCGGGCAAGGTGCTCACCGGCGGCGTCGATGCCAACGCGCTGCAGCGTCCCAAGCGTTTCTTCGGCGCGGCGCGCAACATCGAGGAAGGCGGCTCGCTCACGATCATCGCCACGGCGCTGATCGACACCGGCTCGCGCATGGACGACGTGATCTACGAGGAGTTCAAGGGCACCGGCAACATGGAAATCCACATGGAACGGCGCCTGGCCGAAAAGCGCGTGTACCCGGCGCTCAACGTGAACCGGTCGGGCACGCGCCGCGAAGAGCTGCTGCTGAAGCCCGATGTGCTGCAGAAGGTCTGGATCCTGCGCAAGCTGCTGTTCGGAATGGACGAGATCGAGGCGATGGAGTTCCTGCTCGACAAGATGAAGCAGACCAAGAACAACGCCGAATTCTTCGACATGATGAGGCGAGGCGGTTAGCCCTGCCTTCGCCGCCTCCGGCGGCTACGCAGGGCGGGGGTGGTAAACTTTTCGGATAACGTTAGAACGAATTCTCGGGCCAAACTCATGAAATCCGGCATACACCCCGATTACCGCGAAGTCGTGTTCCTGGACGTGTCCAACGACTTCTCGTTCGTGACCCGGTCCACGGTGCAGACGCGCGAGAAGGTCACCTGGAAGGACGGCAAGGAGTACCCGCTGTACAAGCTGGATACGTCCTCCGAGTCGCACCCGTTCTACACCGGGGCGCAGACGCGGATCGTGGAGGCGGGGCGGGTGGAGAAGTTCCGCCAGAAATTCGCGGCCAAGACCGAGGCCGTCAACGCCGCCGCGGCGCAGGCCTCGGCCGCCAAGAGCAAACGCCGGTAGGCCGCTGCCGCAGTTGCTGCGGATCCGGAAGACAGGGGCGGCCGCGGCTGCCTCTTTTTTTTACCTTCGATGAATTTCGACCGCGACCGCCCGACGCCCTCGCACCTTTCGGCCGAGGCGGCCGTGCCGCTGCCGCGCGCGGCGCTGCTCGCCCTGCTGCTCGCCTTCGTGCTGCCGGGCGTATTCGGCCGCGACCTGTGGCCCGAGGACGCCTCTGCGTTCGGCCGCATGTGGACGATGGCGCACGGCACCGCCGCCGACTGGTGGTTCACCAACGTGGCCGGCATGGCAACGCCCCAGGACGGGCCGTTTCCGTTCTGGCTGGGCGCCGTCGCCATCCGCGCACTCGGGAGCTGGCTCGGCGAGGCCGCCGCGAGTCGCCTGTCGGCGCTGTTCTGGTTCTCGGCGGCAGCGCTGTCGATGTGGGCCGCAACGCGGCGCCTGGCCGTCAGCGAGCAGGCCCAACCGGTCGCACCCGCCTTCCTTCGCGAAACCAACGCCCGCGACTATGCGCGGCTGCTGGCCGACATCGCGGTGCTGATGTTCATCAGCACGCTGGGCATTCTGGTCACGCTGCACGTGACCAGCGGCGACACCGTGTCGATCGCGATCGTGGCGGCGGCACTGTATGGACTTTCGATTGCGCCGGAGCGCCCCGTCATCGGACCCGCGCTGGCCGGCGTGTGCGTGGCTGCGCTGGCACTGAGCCGCGGTCCGCTGCTGGCGGCCGGGCTGCTGGCCGGGTGCATCCTGGGCCTGGCACTTTGCGTGAATTGGCGCCGCCGCTGGTTGACCGTGCTGGCGTGCACCCTGGGCGCGCTGGCCGTTGCGGCAGTGGCCGCGCTGCAGCTGCCGGAAGGATCCGGCCCGCTGATCTCGCGCTGGCTGGGCGCGATCGACTCGGCGGCCGGCCTGTTCACCCGCAGCGACGGCGTATGGCTGCTGCGCAACGCCAGCTGGTACGTGTGGCCGCTGTGGCCGCTGGCGGCGTGGGCTTTGTACGCGTGGCGGCACCACCTGCGCGCCGCGCACATCGTGCTGCCCGCTTCGGTGCTGGCGGGGCTCGCGCTGGCGCTGGTTTTCTCCGCTCCGCTGGACGAAGCCAAGCTGGTGACGGCCATCCCGCCGCTGGCCGTGCTGGCGGCGTTCGGGTTCCCGACGCTGCGGCGCTCGCTGGAGCAGTGGTTCGATTGGTTCGCACTGACCGTCTACACGCTGTTCATCCTGTTCGTGTGGGTCTATTTCCTCGCGCTCGTCACCGGCACGCCGCGTGCGATGGCCGCTTCGGTGCTACGGTTGATCCCGGGCCACAATCCAGGAACCAGCCTGGCCCCGCTCGCGCTCGCGCTGACGGTCACGGGCCTGTGGGTCGCGCTGATCATCTGGCGCGTGCGGCGTCACCCGCGCGTGTTGTGGCGCGGCGCCCTGCTGTCAGCCGCCGGGATGACCTCGCTGTGGTTGATCGCGGTGGCTCTTTTCCTGCCGGCGGCCGACTACAACCGCAGTTACCGGGTGTTGTCGCAGCAGATCGGGCGCCGCGTACCGCCCGGCGAGTGCGTGGTCGCGGTAGGTCTGTCCGCGCAGCTGCGCGCGGTGGTCGCGTACTACGGGCACGTGCATTTCGCGCCCGACGGTGCCCCCGGTGCCTGCCGGATGGCGCTGCAGCCCCTGTACCGCCGCTCCGGCGCAGCCGCGCTGCCGGTGGATCCGGGCGGATCGTGGGACCTGGTGTGGGAAGGCCGCAGGCCCGTGCGCGCGGACGAAACGTGGCGCCTGTGGCGGACGACGCGGCGAGGCAACTGAGCGCGCGAAGAATCGGTCGGCCAATGCGCTCATCTTCGCTCACATCGCTACCCTCACCCCCTCCCCTCTCCCGCTTCGCGGGCGAGGGGCGATCGGGCGCCGCAAGCGCGCGGTCTATCCCCGTGGGCGCGCGGTGTCACCCCTCGTCCGCCCCTTTACATTGGCTGGGGGAGCACGAGGGGGCCAGCCCAGCCCCCTCGTTCTCTTCCTCTGCCCTTTTCGGCCGAAGGCCGGAAAGGGTGAGGGTAGCGGGAGCATGACCGGGGCGATCTCAGCGGCCTCGCAGACACCGGCCTTACGCCGCGCGATCCTGGCGCAGGCCTGGCCGATGTTCGTGGCGCAACTCGCCTTCGTGCTGAATTTCACGATCGACACCGCGATGGCGGGGCGGCTGTCGGCCGTACAGCTGGCCGGCGTGTCGCTGGGGCTGAACCTGTACGTGTCGATCGCGATCGCGATGATCGGAGTGCTGTCCGCTCTGGGACCGATCGCGGCGCATCACTTCGGCGCAGGCCGCACCGGCGAGGTCGGCCGCGACGTGCACCAGGCGATCTGGCTGGCGGCCTTCCTGTCGGTGCCGGCCTGCGCGGCGCTGCTGTGGCACGGACCCTGGATCCGGATGGCACAGCCGAGCCCCGATGTGGCCGAGGTCACCAGCGCGTACCTGACCGCGGCCGCCTTCGGACTTCCCGGCGCGCTCGGAACACGGGTGTTCGTGAACTTGAACTCGGCGCTGTCGCGACCGAAGTTCACGATGACGATCAACCTGACCGCGCTGCTGCTCAAGATCCCTTTGAACGCGCTGTTCATCTGGGGCGCGGGTCCTGTGCCTGCGCTGGGCGGCGCGGGGTGCGCCGTAGCAACGGTCTGCCAGTCCTGGCTGACCTTCGCGCTCGCGCTGGCATTCTGGCGCCTGCATCCTTACTTCGAGCCGTTTCGCCGCAACGGCGGGCGGCGCCTGGAGCTTCCGCAATGGCAGCTTCAGAAGGAGCTGCTCAGGATCGGCGTGCCGGCAGGGCTGTCGCTGTTGTTCGAGGTGACCTCGTTCACACTGATGGCGGTGCTGCTGGCCCGCCTGGGTGCGGCCACGCTGTCCGGCCACCAGATCGTCGGCAACATCGCCGCCATCCTGTACATGCTGCCGCTGTCGATGGGATTCGCTTCCGGCGCGCTGGTGGCGCAGGCGCTGGGCGCGCGCGACGCGCGCCGGGCGCGCACGCTCAGCGTGCACGCCGTGCAGATGGCCGCGGCCTTCGGCGCCGCGCTGGCATTGCTCACCTGGCTGGCGCGTGGACCGATCATCGCCGCCTACACGTCCGATCCCCAGGTTGCCGCCGCGGCACACCGGCTGATCGCACTGGCGCTTGCCTTCCATACCTTCGACGCCCTGCAAGGCGTCAGCGTGTCCGTGCTGCGCGGCTACAAGGTGACGCTGGCCCCGATGCTGATCTACGCATTGAGTCTGTGGGGGATCGGACTGGCGGGCGGCTTCCGGCTGGCCTATCGGGGATTTGCATCGGTGCCGCCGCTGGGCGCGGCCGGAATGTGGACGGGCGCGCTCACGGGCCTGACCGTGGCCGGCACCTGCCTGGTGCTGCTGACGCTGTACGTGTCGCGACGGCACGCGGACGCGGACTGGCCGCGTCCGCCCTGATCAGCGGCCCACCGCCCGCAGCGCCGCGATGCGCTCTTCGATCGGCGGGTGGCTGGCGAACAGCTGACCCAGACCGCCCGGCCCGCCGTTGATTCCGAACGCGCTGAGCTGGCGCGGCAGCTCGCCCGGCTCCATCCCGGCGAGGCGCTGCAGCGCGCTGATCATCGGACGGGGCGAGCCCAGGATCTGCACCGAGCCGGCGTCCGCGCGGAATTCCCGGCGCCGCGAGAACCAGGCCACGATGATTCCGGCCAGCAGGCCGAACACGATATTCAGGATCAAAGAGGTGGCAAAGTAGCCGATGCCCGGCCCCTCGCCCTCGTTGCGCAGGATCATCCGATCGATCACATACGCCAGGGCTCTGGACAGGAAGACGACGAACGTGTTCAGCACCCCCTGCAGCAGCGTCATCGTCACCATGTCGCCGTTGGCGACGTGCGTGATCTCGTGGCCGAGCACCCCCTCGACTTCTTCCTTGTTCATCGACTGCAGCAATCCGGTCGATACCGCCACCAGCGCGCTGTTGCGGAAGGCCCCGGTCGCGAACGCGTTGGGCTCGCCCTCGTAAATGGCCACCTCGGGCATCGCCAGCCCGACTTTTTCCGCGTGATGCCGCACCGTATCGAGCAGCCAGGCCTCCATCGCGTTGGCGGGCTGGTCGATCGTGCGCGCGCCGGTGCTGAACTTGGCGATCGGCTTGCTGATCAGCAGCGACAGGAACGCGCCGCCGAAGCCGATCACGGCGGAAAAGGCCAGCAACGTTCCCAGATTCAGGCCCTGCGCGGTCAGGAAGCGATCGACTCCCAGCGCGCTGGTGACCGCCCCCAGCATGATCACAATCGCAAGGTTCGTGATGACGAACAGAGCGACACGTTTCATAGTGATTTCACCTGTGTGGTTCTATGGAAAACACGCCGCAGTCTACTTCAGCCTCGTGACATGCCGCGACGCATCGCATGTCCGCGCCGCGGACGGCACAAAGACCCCGCGACCGACTGCAAATGGGGGCGAAACGGGGCGTTTCAAGCGGTGCACGGGCCCGATTGCCGGCTCGCTAGAATGCCCTTCGAACGGAGCCGATCGCCATGACCACGATACGCAGGGACGACCTGGTTGAAAGCGTCGCAGCAGCGCTGCAGTACATCAGCTATTTCCACCCGGTCGATTACATCCGCTCGCTGGGACGCGCCTACGAGATCGAGGCGTCGGCCGCGGCGAGGGACGCGATCGCGCAGATCCTGACCAACTCGCGCATGTGCGCCGAGGGCCGGCGCCCGATCTGCCAGGACACCGGGATCGTGAACGTGTTCCTGAAAGTCGGCATGGACGTGCGCTGGGACGGCTTCCAGGGCGGACTGGACGATGCGGTCAACGAAGGCGTGCGGCGCGCCTACCTGGACCCCGACAACAAGCTGCGCGCATCGATCGTCGATCCTCCCGAGGGGGCGCGCCGCAACACGCGCGACAACACGCCGGCCGTGATCCAGGTCGAGCTGGTGCCGGGCCACGAGGTCGAGGTCACCGTGGCCGCCAAGGGCGGCGGCTCGGAAAACAAATCGAAGCTGGCGATGCTCAATCCGGGCGATTCGATCGTCGAGTGGGTGCTCGAAACGGTTCCGACCATGGGTGCCGGCTGGTGCCCGCCGGGCCTGCTCGGGATCGGCATCGGCGGAACCGCGGAAAAGGCCGCACTGCTGGCCAAGCAGTCGCTGATGGAGCCGATCGACATGGCCGAGCTGCTCGCCCGCGGACCGCGCAGCGAGGTCGAGAAACTGCGCGTGGAGCTGTACCAGAAGGTCAACGCGCTGGGCATCGGCGCGCAGGGCCTGGGCGGGCTCACCACGGTGCTGGATGTGAAGATACGGATGCACCCGACCCACGCGGCCGGCAAGCCGGTGGCGATGATCCCGAACTGCGCGGCCACCCGGCACGCGCACTTCGTGCTGGACGGTTCCGGTCCGGCTTACCTGCAGCCACCCTCGTTGTCCGAGTGGCCGGACGTGCACTGGGCGCCGGACACGGAGCAGTCGCGCCGCGTCGATCTGGACGCGCTCAACCTGGACGAGGTGGCTTCGTGGAAGCCGGGCCAGACGCTGCTGCTGTCGGGACGCATGCTGACCGGCCGCGATGCCGCCCACAAGCGGATCCAGGAACTGCTGGCGCGCGGCGAGACGCTGCCGGTGGATTTCCGCAAGCGCGTGATCTACTACGTCGGCCCGGTCGATCCGGTGCGCGATGAAGCGGTCGGCCCGGCCGGACCCACCACGTCGACCCGGATGGATTCGTTCACCGAGATGATGCTGTCGCGCACGGGGCTGCTGGCGATGATCGGGAAGGCCGAGCGCGGCCCGGCCGCGATCGAGGCGATCCGCCGGCACCGCTCGGCCTACCTGATGGCGGTGGGCGGCGCGGCCTACCTGGTGGCCAAGGCGATCCGGTCGGCGCGCGTGGTCGCGTTCGAGGACCTGGGCATGGAAGCGATCTACGAATTCGAAGTACAGGACATGCCGGTCACGGTCGCAGTGGACAGTCGCGGTACGTCGGTGCACGACACCGGGCCACGCGAATGGAGGGCCCGGATCGGGAAGATCCCGCTCGCCGTGGCTTGAAAGGCTCGGCAGCCTGGTCCGGCGCCGGCGGCCGGGTTAACAGCCCTCACCCCCTCCCCTCTCCCGCTGCGCGGGCGAGGGGCGATCGGGCGGCGCAAGTGCGTTGGCTGTCCGCAAGGGCACGCGCCATCGCCCCTCGCCCGCGCAGCGGGAGAGGGGAGGGGGTGAGGGCTCAGGACGCCGCGCTGCGCTCCTTCAGTTGAGCTTCCAGTTCGGCCAGGCGCTTGCGCAGGCTGCGCTCTTCGTTGAAGCGGGCGGTCTCGTCCCGAATCACCGCCGCGATGGCGGCCGGCTTGCCGTCCGCCGGCTGCAGCAGGGCCACCGTGAATGCGATGGACAAGGTCCGTCCCGCCTTGTCCAGCGCCGGCACGCGCAGCAGGTCGGTGCCGTACTTCGTCTGCCCGGTCAGCATGGTCTTGCGAAAACCCTCCCAATGCCGATGGCGCAGCCGCTCGGGAATGATCAAATCGAGCGACTGGCCCAGGGCCTCGGAGGCGGGGAAGCCGAACATGCGCTCGGCCGCGGCATTCCACAGCGTGATGGCGCCGCTGGCGTCGGTGACGACGATGGCGTCGGCCACGGCGGCCACCAGCTGGTTCAGGTCGATGGGCGCGGGCACGGCTTGTTGCGTCGATGGGGCGCCGTTTCAGACCGCCTGGGCGGACCGCAACGAGGCGATCTCGTCCCGGCTGTAGCCCAGGGCAGCGAGCACCTCCTCGGTGTGTTCTCCGAGCAAGGGCGACGCGGTGATTTCGGGCTTCAGGTCCGAGAACTTGATCGGGCTGCCAACGGTCAGGTATTTGCCCCGTGCCTTGTGATCGACCTCGACGATGGTGCCGCTTGCGCGCAGCGAAGGATCGTTCGCGAGTTCCTTCATCGTCAGCACGGGCGCGCAGGGAATGTCGAACTCGCGCAGTATATCGACCGCCTCGAACTTGGTCTTGTCCGCGAGCCATTGCTCGATCGTGGCAAAGATCTCGTTGATGTGAGGCTGACGCGCCTGGGCCGTGTTGTAGGCGGGATCGTCGATCCATTCGGGCTTGCCGATGGCGCGGCAGATCGGTTCCCACGCGTGCCCCTGGATCGTGAAGTAAATGTAGGCGTTCGGGTCGGTCTGCCAGCCCTTGCACTTCAAGACCCAGCCCGGCTGGCCTCCGCCGCCGGCGTTGCCGCCGCGCGGCACGACGTCGCTGAAGGTGCCGTGGGGATATTGCGGATACTCTTCCAGGTATCCCACCCTTTCGAGGCGCTGCTGGTCGCGCAGCTTCACACGGCACAGGTTCAGCACGCTGTCCTGCATCGACACGGCCACCTTCTGGCCCTTGCCGGTCTTGGCGCGGCCGATGAGCGCGGTGAGGATACCGATGGCGAGGTGCATGCCGGTGTTGGAGTCGCCCAGCGCGGCGGCACTGACCGTGGGCGGGCCATCCCAGAAGCCCGTGGTCGACGCCGCGCCGCCCGCACACTGGGCGACGTTTTCGTAGACCTTCAGGTCGTCGTAGTGATGGCCGTCGCTGAACCCCTTCACGGAGGCGACGATCAACTTCGGATTGAGTTCCTTGATGCGCTCCCAGGCAAAGCCCATCCGATCGAGCGCGCCCGGACCGAAGTTCTCGACCAGCACATCGGATCGCTTGATCAGCTTTTCGAGCACCCTTTTGCCCTCGGGCTTCTTGGTGTCCAGCGTGAGCGACTTCTTGTTGCTGTTGAGCATCGTGAAGTACAGCGCATCGGTGTCCGGAATATCCCGCAGCTGGCCTCGTGTGACGTCCCCCGAACCGGGCCGCTCGACCTTGATCACGTCGGCGCCGAACCAGGCCAACAGCTGCGTGCAGGCCGGACCCGCCTGCACGTGGGTGAAATCGATGATGCGAATGCCGTCTAAGGGTTTGCTCATGGTCGTAATCTCCGTCGTCGTGTCTGGTGCGTAACTTTTTTCACCACCCTCACCCCCGGGCGGCGCAAGTGCGGGCGCGGGTGAGGGCAGCAACCGTCATCACTTGTACATCGTCTGTGCTTTGGTACCCGGGGCGTACTCGCGCGGATCGACCCAGATGTTGATCACCGCGCTGCGGCCCGATTTGGCCACCGCCTCGCGCGCCCGCTTCAGCGCCGGGGCAATCTGCGCCGGCTCGCGCACCTCCTCGCCGTAGCCGCCCAGCATCTCGGCAAACTTGCCAAAGGGCACATCGCCCAGCAAATTGCCCACGTTGCCGCGGCTCTCGCCGTACTTGGTCAGCTGCCCGTAGCGGATCTGGTTCATCGCCGAGTTGTTGCCAATGACCGCGATGTACGGCGCCCCGAACCGGTTGGCCGTCTCCATGTCGAAAGCGGTCATGCCGAAGGAGCCGTCCCCGTAGTAGCACAGCACCTCCTTGTGCGGGTGCACCAGCTTGGCGGCCAGCGCAAAGCCGGTTCCCACCCCCAGCGAGCCCAGCGCCCCCGGGTCCATCCACTGGCCCGGCCGGCGCGGCCGCACCGCCTGCGCCGAGATGGTCACCACATCGCCCCCATCGCCGATGTACACGGTGTCCTCGCCCAGAAACTCGTTCAGCTCCCAGGCCACCCGGTACGGGTGAATCGGGCGGCTGTCCGACTTGAACAGCGGCATCAGCTTCTCGGTGGCCGCATCCTCGGCCGCCGCCAGCTCCTTCATCCAGCTGCGGCGCGCCTGCCGCTTGTCGTTTTTCAGCCTCGAATTGGCCGCATTGAGCACCGCCTCCAGCACCGCCCCCGGATCGCCCACGATCCCCAGCGTCACGTCCCGGTTCTTGCCCACCGTGCGGTAGTCCATGTCGATCTGCACCAGCGCCGGCGCCGAGATGCGCTTGCCATAGCCCATCCGGAAATCAAACGGCGTGCCCACAATCACAATCACATCGGCCTTGGCAAAGGCCTGGCTGCGGGTTCGGTCAAAATGGTGCGGATCGCCCGGCGCCAGCAGCCCCCGGCTGGCCCCGTTGAAGTACCCCGGTATGTCCAGCCCCTTGAGCAGCGCCACCGCCTCCTCGTGCCCGCGCGCCGCCCACACCTGCTGGCCGTACAGAATCGCCGGCCGCTCCGCATTGACCAGCAGATCGGCCAACCGCTCGATCGCGCGCAGATCGCCCACCGCCCGCGTGGAGGCCCGGTACTGCCCCGGCTGCGGCAGCACCGCCTTGGTCAGGTCGATCTCCCGGTCCAGCACGTCGCGCGGGATCTCCAGGTACACCGGCCCGTACGCCCCCGCAAAGGCCTCCCGCGCCGCCATCGCCACCATGTCGGCCACCCGCTCCGTGCTCATCACGGTGGAGGCAAACTTGGTGATCGGCCGCATCATGTCCACGTGCGGCAGATCCTGCAGCCCGCCCATCTTCCACTGCACCAGCGCGCTTTGCCCCCCGATGTGCAGCACCGGGCTTTCCGAGCGAAACGCCGTGGCAATCCCCGTGACCGCATTGGTGCAGCCCGGCCCGGCCGTGGTCACCACGCACCCCAGCCGCCCGCTCTGGCGCGCATAGCCGTCGGCCGCGTGCGCCGCCACCTGCTCGTGGCGCACGTCCACGATCTTGATGCCCTCGTCGATGCAGCCGTCATAAATGTCGATGATGTGCCCGCCGCACAGCGTGAAGATCGTGTCGACCCCCTCGCTCTTGAGCGCCTTGGCCACCAGGTGCCCCCCCGACACCACTCCGGCCTGCCGGCTCTTCGCCTTCAGCGTGTCTTCGGCGGTCGTGGT
>DATKFG010000109.1:0-3162 GCA_035511515.1 Burkholderiaceae bacterium
TCGGCGTCAGCGTCCAGTTCTCGTCGAGATTGACTTTGAGCGCGGCTCGCCCGCCGTACGAGTCGACCGAATTGAAGTTGTTCTCCGCGAACCGGTTGTTGTTGACGGTAAGCGGCGCGGTACTGATCGGGACGGTCGGGAGTCCGGTGACCGGGTCGACGGGGGTATTCGCCGGGTAGAAGGGTCGCTGGTACGTTCGGTTGACCGCTGTGTTATTGATGTAGCCGCCGTCGTGCTCGACGAAGGTCACCACGCGCGCCGCCATCCGGTCGTTGATCGGGACGTTCAGGAAACCCTCGAAGCTGCCGCCAGGATCGCCCGGACCGAATTTGCTGCCGCCGACGTCGACACCGCCTTCCCATTTGCCGATCACCGGCTTGTTGGTGATCAGGCGCAGCGTTCCGGACAGCGAGCTGGCGCCATACAGCGTGCCCTGCGGTCCGGACAGGGCCTCAATCCGCGCCATGTCGTAGGTGTGGATGTCGAGCGATTGGAAGATCGTTGTGACCGGCGTCTCGTCGACGTACACCCCCGCAGGCGGCACCGGCCCGACGGCAACGCCATCGCCGCCGGTGGTGATGCCGCGGAAACTGATCTGCGACTGGCTTGGGCCGAACGACTGGTAGCTGACCGACGGCAGCAACTTGACGTAGTCGTCGAGCGACGTGACCTGGTGCTCGGTCAGCTGGTCGCCCGTGATCGCGGTCACGCTGATCGGTACGTTCTGCAGGTTCTCTTCACGCTTGCTCGCCGTGACGACGATCGTCTCTGGGGTGCGAGCCTCCGGCGGTGCCTCCTGGGCCAGCGCCGCCGAAATGGCATAGGGCGCTGCCGGCACCGCGATCACCGCCGCGGCGATACGGCGCGCGATTCGCTCGATGCGCTCCCGGCGCCGAGCGTCAGCTAGGTGCTTGTACATCGACCCCCCTCGCTGGACGTTTCTGTTGTTATCCGCCGTTCGAATGCCTTACTTGGCGGGCGGTTATAAGCAGTTTAGGTTGCGGCGGGAACGGTTTCAACAGTCGGCTCGGCCTTTGTCGGGCCCGCACAACGGCGCGCGGCGTCGCGGCAGTAATTCGAAGCAAGAACCGGTCCCGCTCCGCGTTAGAAGCGGGCAGTATTATCGGGGCCATGGGCATCGAGGCCGCCGGCGAGGATTCCTCCAACCCCGGCGAGTTGATCGAGACGCTGCGGGCGGCTACCCGGCACAACCCCGCCGACCCGCGTCGGTGGCGCGCGCTGGCGGACGCGTGTTTCCGCGCGGGTCTATCCGTGGAAGCCGATGCAGCCTACCAGCGCGCGACGCTGGTGTCGGTAAATGATCCCGTGCTGCGCGAGGCAGCGTTGGCGCTCGCGACCAACCGGCTCGACGTTGCCGAGCGCCTGATCAAGCCCTATCTTAAAGCCCACCCGACCGACGTCGCGGCGATACGCATGCTGGCCGAGCTGGCTGCCCGGATCGGCCGCCTCGAAGACGCCGAAGCGCTGCTGACGCGGGCGATCGAGCTCGCGCCGGGATTCCTGGCCGCACGCCAGAACATGGTGATGCTGATGCTGCGCACTCACCGGGTTCCCGAGGCGCTGGCCGAAGCCCAGAAGCTGCTGGAGGCCGAGCCCGACAATCCGGCCTTCATCAACCTGGAGGGCGTGGCGCTGTCGAAGCTCGGCGACTACGCGGATGCCACGCTTCGGTTCGAAGCCGTCCTGAAGCGGCGGCCGAAGAATGCACGCATCTGGCTGAGCTACGGGCATTCCTTGAAGACGATCGGCCGCGCCCACGGCAGCGTGGATGCGTACCGGCATGCGATCGAGCTGCAGCCGACGCTGGGCGAGGCCTGGTGGAGCCTTGCCAACCTGAAGTCGATCCGATTCGGCGCTTCCGACATCGAAGCGATGGAACGGGCCTTGCAAGCCGGCGAGCGGATGTCCGACGACGATCGCCTGCATCTGCATTTCGCGCTGGGCAAGGCGCATGAAGACGCGAAGGCGCCGCAGTTCGCGTTCGACCACTATGCGGCGGGCAACGCGATCCGCGCGAGACAGCTGCCCTATGACCCCAGGCAGGTGGAAGCGCTGGTGGCCGCCGCGATCGAAAGATTCGATGCCGCTTTCTTCGCCGCCCGAAGCCACCAGGGCGACCCGGCGCCGGACCCGATCTTCGTCATTGGCATGCCGCGCTCGGGCTCGACGCTCGTGGAGCAGATCCTGGCCAGCCATTCGATGGTGGAAGGAACGCACGAGCTGCCGGACCTGGAGACAGTGGCGCACAGCCTCGGGCCCGGCGACTCCGGCTACCTCAAGGTCGGTTTCGTCGACGCGTTGGCCCGCTGCGAGCCGCGCCAGCTGGCGATGCTCGGCGCTCAATACTTGAGCGCAACGCGCGTCTACCGCAAGACGGGCCGGCCGCTCTTCATCGACAAAATGCCCAACAACTGGGTCTTCGTGCCGATGATCCGGCTGATCCTGCCGAACGCGAAGATCGTCGATGCGCGACGCGGAGCGATGGCCTGCTGCTTCTCGAACTTCAAGCAGCATTTCGCTCGGGGGCAGGCTTTCAGCTATCGCCTGGACCACCTGGCCCGCTACTACACAGCCTATGTCCGCTTTATGGCACACATCGATCGCGTGCTGCCCGGCGCGGTCCATCGGGTGAACCACGAGGACATGGTCGCGGACACGGATACCCAGGTACGCGCGCTGCTGCAATCTCTGGGCCTGCCGTTCGAGCCCGGCTGCCTGCGCTTCTGGGAAACGGAGCGCGCGATCCAGACCGCCAGCTCGGAACAGGTGCGCCGCCCGATTTTCCGGGACGGAGTCGATCAGTGGAGGGATTTCGACCCGTTCCTGGGCGAATTGCGCGCAGCTCTCGGGGACCTGGCGCGGGAGTCCTAGCGATCCGAGGCCCGTTCCCGCCCGAGGGCGTTGCCGGCCGCCGCAGGCTCCGTCAGGCGCAACCGGGTGCCGGTGCGCTGGGCGGTGCTCGCGGGACTGTTCTAGCGCTATCGGCCACGAGGGGTCCTTCGCGCCCATCCTCTATAGCGGTCACTCGGAGCGCATCGGTGCGGCTGCCGCCGTCCAACGGTCCCAATGGCCTTCCCCTGGTGGCGAGTTGCGAGGAATGTCCTCCCAGAGCATCCTTTGCCATGCACGCGGAACCACCAG
>DATKFG010000110.1:0-7604 GCA_035511515.1 Burkholderiaceae bacterium
TGTCCTGCACCGTCATGTGCGGAAACAGCGCGTACGACTGGAACATCATGTTCACCGGCCGCTGGTACGGCGGCAGCTGCGTGATGTCCTGCCCGTCGACCAGGATGCGGCCCGAGTCGGGCAGCTCCAGGCCCGCGATCATTCGCAGCAGCGTCGACTTGCCGCAGCCGGAGCTGCCCAGCAGCGCGAACAGCTCGGTCTTGCCGATCGACAGGCTGACGTGATCGACCGCGGTGGAGGCGCCGAAGCGCTTCACCACGTCGACGATCTGGACGAAATCCGGGCGCTGGTCGGCCAGCGCGGGCTTGGGCGAACGGGCGGCTTCGTTGGTCATCGCATGCCCCCGGGCCCGGATCAGCCGATCAAGCCGTCGACTCCCCGCTTCAGCAGGCTGCGCGCGACGATCAGCCGCTGGATCTCGCTGGTGCCCTCCCAGATCCGGTCCACGCGCAGCTCCCGGTAGAAGCGCTGCGCCGCGTTGCTGCGCATGTAGCCGCGCCCGCCGAAGATCTGCACCACGCGGTCAGCCACCCGGTTGGCCATCTCCGAGGCCACCAGCTTGGCCATCGAGCAGTGGGTGTGCACCACCGACAGGTCCTCGCCGCGGTCCTGCATCGCGGCGGCCTCGTAGGTCATCAGGCGCGCGCCCCACAGGTCGGTCAGGCTGTCGGCCAGCATCGCCTGGATCAGCTGGTACTCGGCGATCGGGTGGCCCGAGACCACCCGGGTCTTGGCGAACTCGGTGCCCATCTCGATCAGGCGGGCCGCGGCGCCGCAGCAGCGGGCCGCGATCATCAGGCGCTCGCGCCGGAACCAGCTGCGCGTGTAGCCCATCCCGTCGCCGGCGCGGCCGATGCGGTTGGCCGCCGGCACCTGAACGTCCTTGAGACGGTAGGTCGGATGGTGCGAAGAGAACGTGTGCCCGAACAGCGGGCTGTCGGCCATCTGAACGCCCGGCGAGTCGATGTCGACGAAGAACAGCGCATGCTGGCGTTCGCCGGCCTCGGGCGTCACGACCGCCTGCAGGATGAAGAAGTCGGCCTTGTTGGCGCTGGTGACGAACCACTTCTCGCCGTTGACAACGTAGTGGTCGTGCTCCGCGCGCGCGGTGGTGGCGATGGCGCCAGGGTCCGAGCCGGCCTGCGCCTCCGTGATGGCGTAGCACTCGGTGCGCTTGCCGCTCATCATCGGCTTGACGTAGCCCTCCAGCTGCTGGGGCGTGCACGCCTCGAACATCCAGGCGTGCACCTCCGACACGGCCCAGCACAGCGCATTGGTGACGCGGCCCAACTGCTCCCAGATCACCACCTGATCCAGGCTGGGCAGGCCCAGCCCGCCGTGCTCGACCGGCGCGTCCATCCGGCTGAACCCGAGCTCCAGCGCGCGCGCCTTCTGGTGCGCCGCCACTTCGGGCGGCACCAGGCCGTCGTGCAGCTCGGCGTATTCCTCGTGGGGGATGAGTTCGCGCTCGGCGTATTCGCGCGCCGTGCGCTGCCATTGGAGCGTTGCGGGTGAAAGCGGGTAGGCCATGGGAGTGGGCTCGCGCTGGAAGCGGCGCAGCGCCTGCGAGCGGCACGCTTTGTTGAACGATAATACAAAAAGAATGTTGCCGCAATCTGCGGCGATCAAGCGGTTGGCAGTCCTGTTAAACGATTGTACAATAGCGTCCAACCCGAGGGGCGGGCGGCGCAAAAGCATGGGCCGCGCAGGGGGTGAGCCGTGACGACAGCATGGGATGCCATCGTGGTGGGAGCCGGTCACAACGGCCTGGTGACCGCGTGCTACATGGCGCGCGCCGGACTGCGCGTGCAGGTGCTCGAGCGCAAGCCCTGGGTCGGCGGCGCCGCCGTGAGCCGCTCTCTGTACAAGGACTTCACGTACTCCAACTGCTCGTACGTGTGCAGCCTGCTGCGGCCGGAGATCATGCGCGACCTGGAGCTGCCGCGCCACGGCCTGCAGGTGATCCCGTACGAGGGCGGCGGCACCCTGATGAGCAACGGCGACCACTTCGCCACCTATGCGGACCACGACGCGATGCGGCGCGAGATCGCGCGCCACTCCAGGCGCGACGCCGAGGCCTACGATCGCTACTCGCGCGACGTGCTGCGCCAGTGCAAGTTCATCAAGCCGCTGTTGATGCGCACGCCGCCCGACCCGACGTCGTTCGCGCCGCGCGACATCATGGAGCTGGTGTACCTGGGTCGGCACTTTCACCGGCTGGGCGAGTCGCGCCTGCTCGACACCATCCGCTTCTACACGCTGAGCGCGGCCGACTTCCTGGACGAGTACTTCGAGAGCGAGATCGTCAAAGCACACCTGGCCGGCACCTCGATCATCGGCACCGGGCTGGGGCCGCGCTCGCCCGGCACCGCTTACGTGCTGCTGCACCATTACATGGGCGACATCGACGATGCGGTGGGCGCTTGGGGGTTCGCGCGCGGCGGCATGGGATCGGTGTCCAGCGCGATGCGCGCCTCGCTCGAGGCCAGCGGCGGCAGCGTGCGCACCGACGCCGAGGTCGACCGCATCCTGGTGCGCGACGGCAGGACCCGGGGCGTCGTGCTGGCGGGCGGCGAGCAGATCCATGCCGGCACCGTCGTCTCGAACATGGACGTCAAGCGCACGTTCCTGGACACGGTGGACGCGGCCGAGCTGCCGGGCGAGTTCGTGCAGGCGGTGCGCAACTTCAAGATCCGGGGCTCCTCGGGCAAGCTGAACATCGCGCTGGACAGCCTGCCCGAGTTCCCGGCGTTTCCCGCCGACGCCCCGTGCATCCGGGGTGACATGCACATCACCGACACCATCGACATGGTCGAGCGCGCCTACGACGACTGGAAGGCCGGCCGCTGGTCGCGCCAGCCCTACGTCGACATGCTGCTGCCTTCGTTGATCGATCCGACCATGGCGCCCGACGGCAAGCACTACATGTCGGTGTTCGTCCAGTACGCGCCGTACAAGCTGGCCGACGGCGAGTGGAACGCGGAGCGCCGCAAGGCCTTCGGCGACACGGTGATCGACGCCATCGCGGCGCACAGCCCGGGCCTGAGGGACCGGATCCTGCACGCCGAGATCCGAACGCCGTGGGACATCGAGAACGAGGTCGGCCTGACCGAAGGCAACATCTTCCAGGGCGAGCTCACGCTGGACCAGCTGCTGTTCAACCGCCCGATTCCCGGCTATGCGCAGTACCGCTCGCCCATCCGGGGCCTGTACATGTGCGGCTCCAGCACCCACCCGGGCGGCGGCGTGATGGGAGCCCCGGGGGCCAATGCGGCCCGCACGATCCTGCGCGACCTGGGCCGGCGGCGCGCTTCATGAGCCCGCGCTACCGGCATATCGTGATCGGAGGCGGGCACAACGGCCTGGTGTGCGCCGCCTACCTGGCCAGGGCCGGCGGCCCGGTGCTGCTGCTGGAGGCGTCGGAGCAGGTCGGCGGAGCCGCGATCACGCGCGAATTCGCGCCGGGCTTCAAGGTGTCCGGCGGGGCGCACCTGCTGCACGCGCTGCCGCAGCGGCTGCACCGCGAGCTCGACCTGGCCAGACACGGCCTGCGCTTCGCGGCGCAGGCAGTCAGCACGTATGCGCTGGACCCATCGGGCGCGCCGCTGGTCCTTTCGAACGGAAACGTCAGCGGCGTCGATCCCAAGGACGCGGCGGCCTACGCCGCCTTCAGCGACCGGATGTCCGTGTTCGCGCGCGTGCTCGACCGGATCAACGACCTGGAGCCGTTCGGCCTTTCGTTCAAGAGCTGGCGCGAGCGGCTCGACGCTCTGCAGCTCGCCTGGAGCATCCGCTCGCTGGGCCGGCCGTCGATGCGCGAGCTGCTGCGCATCGGCGGGATGAACGCCTACGACCTGCTGACCGAGACCTTCGAGTCGCCCCGGCTGCGCGGCGCGCTGGGACTGGATGCCACGCTCGGCGCCGAGCAGGGCGCGCGCTCGCCCGGCACGGTGCTGACGCTGCTGCACCGCTGGGCGGGGCAAGCGAGCGCCGGTACGCTGGGCATCGCGCAGCCCGCCGGCGGCATGGGGACCGTCACGCAGGCAATGGCGCGCGCCGCCGGCGAGTGCGGCGCGCAGATCCGCACCTCGGCGCGCGTGGAGCGCATCCTGGTGCGGGGCGACCGTGCGTGCGGCGTGCGGCTCGAATCGGGCGAGACGATCGAGGCCGGGTCGGTCGTCTCCAACGCTGATCCGAAAACAACCTTCCTGAAACTGCTCGGGCCCGAGCACCTCGATACCGACTTCGTGCGCCGCATCGATCACCTGCGGGTGCGCGGCTTGGTCGCCAAGATGCACCTGGCGCTGGACGGCCCGCCTTCGTTCACCGTCCTGCCCGCGGGTGCGCTGGGCGGCCGCCTGCTGGTCTCGCCCGACCTGGAATACCTGGAGCTCGCCTCCAATCCGAGCAAGTACCGCGACGTTCCGGCCGAGCCGGTGCTGGAGATCACCGTCCCGAGCGTCAAGGACCCGCAGCTGGCGCCCGCGGGCCGGCACGTGATGTCGATCAACGTGATGTTCGTGCCGTACGACCTTGGAAGCGATGCGGACGCGGCTCGCGGCCGCCTCTCGGACGGCGTGCTGTCGGTGCTGGAGCGGCACGCCCCCGGCATCCGGCAGAAGGTGGTGCACTCCGAGCTGCTGACCCCGTCGGACCTGGAGCGCCACTTCGGCATGGCCGGCGGCCACTGGCATCACTGCGCACTGAGCCTCGACCAGTTCTTCTTCATGCGCCCCGTGCCCGGCGCGGCCCGCTACGCGACGCCGGTGCCGGGGCTGTACCTGTGCGGGGCCGGCAGCCACCCCGGTGGCAACGTCAGCGGCCTGGCCGGGCGCAACGCCGCCCGGGCCGTAATCCGAACGGAGGGCGATCGTGCTCGCGCGCACTGAAAGCCGCCCGCACTACCTGCGGCCGCGCCTGACCTCGCCGTTTTTCGAGCGCAGCCGGCACCTGGTCCAGACCGACGAGTTCGTCCCGTGGGCCGGCTACACGACGGCCGACGTGTACTCGTCGGTCGAGCAGGAGTACTTCGCGATCCGCAACTCGGCCTCGGTATTCGACCTGACGCCGATGGTCAAGTACCGCATCGCCGGCCCCGATGCGCAGCGCTACCTGAACCGGCTGGTCACGCGCGACGTGGGCAGGCTCAAGCCCGGCCGGGTCGCCTACACGGTCTGGTGCAACGAGGCCGGCCACGTGATCGACGACGGCACCATCTTCCGCTTCGGCAGCGACGAATTCCGCCTGTGCACCGCGGAGCGCCAGCTCGACTGGCTGATCGACTCGGCCATCGGCTTCGACGTCGACATCGGCGAGGTCACGGAGCAGGTCGCGGCGCTGGCGCTGCAGGGGCCCACGTCCTGCTCGGTGCTCAAGGCGATGGGCCTGGCCGGCGTCGAGAAGCTCGTGCCGTTCGAAATCGGGCAGTTCCGGCTGGGCGAGGCGCCGCTGACGGTCTCGCGCACCGGCTTCACCGGCGACCTGGGCTACGAGCTGTGGATCGACTCGCAGCAGGCGCTGCCCCTTTGGGACCGGCTGATGGAGGCGGGGCGCACGCGGGGCATCCGCGCGATCGGCTACCGCGCGCTGGACATGGCTCGCATCGAGGCCGGATTCATTTTGCCCAACGTGGACTTCATCTCGGCGGCGCAGACGGTGCTGCTGAACCGCGAGACCACGCCGCTGGAGCTGGGCTTGGAGTCGCTGGTCGCGTTCGACAAGGGCCATTTCAACGGCCGCCGCGCGCTGCTGGCCGAGAAGGCGCGCGGGTCGCGCCGCCGCTTGATCGGCCTGGAGATCGCCGGCAAGAAGCCCGCCCACGGCTCGCTGATCTACGACAGCCGCAAGGGCGAGCGGCAGGTCGGCGAGATCAAGTCCGCGCTGTGGTCGCCCACCTGCAAGCGCAACATCGCGCTGGCGATGATCGACGCGCCGTATTTCCAGTCCCTGCGGGAATGCTGGGTGGACATCTATCTGCACCGCGAACTGGCGTGGGAGCGGCGGATGGCGCACGCCTGGCCGGTCGCGCGGCCGTTCTACGCGCCGGCCCGGCGCAAGGCCGTGCCCGCGCTGGACCGGTAGGGCCCTGTGCGCGGCCGCCGGGCGGCGGCCCTCCCGGCGCTCAGACCCGCTTCATCGCGTCGACGTACCAGTCGACGTAGCGCTGCGTGTCCTCTTCCATCGGCGTGTACGGGCCGGGCTCGAAGTACGCCGAGTTCACGCCGGCCTGGTTCAGCTCGACGATCTTCTTGTCCTCGGTGCTGGTCCAGTCCCACATCCAGACCAGCTCGTCGACCTGGTAATCGCGCCCCTCGACCGCGTCGCCGTCCACCAGCCAGAACAGCTCGAAGGCGGTCCTGTCGACCGTCAGCGGGGCGGTGCGATACATCACGCCATGGTCCGGATACGCGACGAAGTTGGAGGTCGGGCCGACGTCCAGGAACGAAAAACCCCCGTCGAAGTCCTTGCCCTTGAAAAGGCCCATCAGGGGCGCCAGCGGGCGGCCGTCGCGGCTGCCGGTCTTGAAGCCCTCGAACAGCGCGGAGCGGCCGCAATCGGCGCACTCCTGGCCCGGGGCTGCGTCCTCCGCGTAGAAATCGGCCTCGCCTAGCGGGATGCCCAGCGCGCCGTCCCGCTCGTACAGGGCCCGGTCCGGGCCCTCGCGCTGAGGCTGCGGGCGCGAGAAGACATGGCGGCGCGAATACTCGCGGTGGGCCGGCCCGCAGTGGTAGCACTCGTGGTAGTTCTCGATCACCAGCTTCCAGTTGGCGTCGATCGAATACATCCTTCGCGCAGCCACCCTGGCGCTGGCCCAGCTGTAGATGCGGGCGGTGCGGGCGAAGGACTGCTCCACGTGCTCGAAGCCCAGAGGCTGCTCGCTGAACGTGATGAAGATCACCCCCTCGCAGACCCGCAGCGGCACTTGCTTCAGGCCGTAGTCGGCCTTGTTGAAGCCTTCGGCGCTGACCCGCGCGCTCATCAGCCGCCCTTGCGAGTCGTAGGTCCAGGCGTGATAGGGGCAGGTGAACGTCCCGCTCTTGGCGCTGCCGTGCGCCTCGGTGCATATGCGCGAGCCGCGATGACGGCACACGTTGAGCAGGGCGCGGATCCGGTCGTCCTGCCCGCGCACGATGATGATCGATTCGCCGGCCACCTCCGTCGTGAACCAGTCGCCGGACGCGGCGACCATGCTGGCGTGGCCCACGCAGTGCCAGTGCGCCATCACGAAGTGGCGCATGTCCTGGCGGAAGATCCCCGGGTCCTTGTAGAAGATCTGCGGCAGCGCGTGCCCGGGGCGGATCGCGGCCAGCGCCGCCCGCAGCGTGTCCGGCCCCGGTGGCGCGGCGCAATCGTCCCTGGCGGTGTACAGCGGCTGCATCGGCGTTCTCCTGGGGGAGTGCGCACCTATATTAAACGAATGTTCAATTACGGTAAAGACCGGGGTTCAGGCGAAGCCGGGAGGATCACTTCTTTGAAAGTCCATTTCCGTTTTGTCCCGCCTTGACATTACGTCCCATACATCAAGCGAAAAGCGTACGGCGTGATTGTTCGGCGGGCTCGGTGCGGTCGTGCGTCCCGTCGCTCGCACTCCTTTGGCGGAACTT
>DATKFG010000111.1:0-48327 GCA_035511515.1 Burkholderiaceae bacterium
CTGCCGCCAAAAATGAGCAGCAGGCACAGGCCCAGTGCGGGCGGAGCGGTTCGGTTCATGGTGAGATCCTTTGGTGGCGGCCGGCGCGCTTCGCCAGTCCCGTTGCAAGCTACGCGGCAGCGGCGCGCGGCGCATGTGCCGGACAACCCACGCGGCGCCCCATGACTTCCGGCCTATTGGCCACGCCCCGGAAGGCATGCCATGCTGACGCAGGAGGATCCCGCATGCGCGAGTCGCGGCTCATCGGCGTCAGCGGCCTGGTCACCTGGCTGATGGTGGGGCTGCCCGCCCTGCTCTATCACACGCAGATGGGGCCGTCGGACTGGCGCTGGGGCGTCGTCTACCTGCTGTTCGGCGCCGCGTTTGCGGCCGACCAGCGGCGTCCACGGCTGGGGTGGTTGCTGGTCGAAGCGGCCCTGGCCATCGCGCTGGTGCTGCTTCGCTGCAGCGGCTACGAGGGCGCGCTGCTCGCCATCGTCGCGATGCAGCTGGGAGCCCGGGTCGAGCGCACGCCCGGAATTGTCTGGATCTGCGTGCAGACCGCGCTGCTGTGGGCGGCGAATGCGGCGGTTTTCAGCACCCGCTCCGCGTGGCTGCTGACGCCGCCTTACCTGGGGTTCCAGCTGGTGGCGTTTTTTGTATTCAACGTAATGGCGCGCGAAGTGGCCGCACGCGCGGCGCTCACCGCCGCCAACGCCGAGCTGCGCGCGGTCCAGCGCATCCTGGCCGACAGCAGCCGCATGGCCGAGCGGCTGCGCATCGCGCAGGAGCTGCACGACGCGCTCGGGCATCGTCTGACCGCGCTGTCGCTGAACCTGGAGGTCGCCCTGCAGCGCACCGAGGGTCCGGCGCACGCCAGCGTGGAGACGGCGCAGGCCCTGGCGAGACAGCTTCTGGGCGACGTGCGCGACATCGTTGCGCAGTCCCGCGCGCGCGACGGCGTGGACCTGGCCGAGGCCCTGCATGAGCTGGTCGGCGCGGTGCCGCGGCCGCGCATCCATCTGGACGTCGCCGAAGGCTTGCGCATTGCCGACCCGGAGCGGGCCCACATTCTTCTGCGGTGCGCGCAAGAGATCGTCACCAACGCGGCGCGCCACTCCGGGGCCGAGAACCTGTGGATCTCGATCAAGAGCGACGGCGAGGCCTTCAGCATCCAGGCCCACGACGATGGACGTGGCAGCGCCAGCGCGGCCGGCGGCTTCGGCATCGTGGGCATGCGCGAGCGTGTGGAAAAGGCCGGTGGCCAGGTCCACATCGCCACGCAGCCGGGCCGGGGCTTCGATGTCACGGCGCTGCTGCCGGTGCGCGGCGGCGCCACGTGACGGCCGCCGCAACCAAGGACGCGGTCAAGGCGCCCATCCGGGTGTTTGTCGCCGACGACCAGCTACTGATCCGCCAGGGCATCCGTACGCTGCTCGAGATGGACCCCGGCATCGCCGTTGTCGGTGAAGCGGCCGACGGCGCCGAAGCCATCGCCGTGCTGCCGTCCATGCGGGTGGACGTGCTGCTGCTCGACATCCGCATGCCTGGCAAGGACGGCCTCGAGGTGCTGCGGGCCCTGGCCGCCGCCGCCAAGCTGCCGCCGACGTTGATACTGACCACCTTCGACGACGCCGACGTGGTGCTCGATGGGATCCGCGCCGGGGCGCGCGGCTTCATGCTCAAGGACGTGTCATATCAGCAGTTGATCGCGGCGATCCGCGCGGTTGCCAGCGGGGCCACGGTATTCCAGCCGGCCGTGACGGAGCGGCTGCTGCGCGCGGGCACGCCCGCCCGTGTCGCCGCCGAAGCCCCGCACGAGGCCCTGACCGATCGCGAAGCGCAGGTGGTGCGCCTGATGGCCGGCGGCTACAGCAACAAGGAGATCGCGCGCGCCCTCGGAACCGCCGAAGGCACCGTCAAGAACCACGTCTCCAGCATCCTGGCCAAGTTCGGCGTGCGCGATCGCACGCGTGCGGTTCTGAAGGCCCTTGAAGCCGGACTGCTGCACTGTCCGGACGGCGTCGGTACAACGTAAGCCCGGCCTCATCGGCCATGGGATCGGGCATTGGCTAACGACGCGCCGGCAGCCTCACTTGCCCTGTGCCGCCGCGATGAGCTTGCGGGCCTTGACCATCGCCTCGTTCGCAGCTGCCTCGGCGCACTGCGCATCGCCGGGCTCCGCATCCGGGTACCGACGACCAATTTCCCTGCAGGCGGCTCGGGCGGCGGCGTTGACGCGTCTTGCGAGCTCGGCAGCCCCGGCACTTGAGGCGAGATCCAGGCCCGCAGCACTCGCGCTATCGCTGAGCGATATGTTGACAAGCGGGATGCCGCTGGACGTGCGGCCCACGACTTCGGTGGTCAGGTCCCGCTTCCCTTGCACCGTTACCTCCTCGACGTTCTGTGCAATCGCAATGCGGCTGACAAGCACGGACGCGACGGCCGCAGCTGCAGCGTTCAAAAAAATCGCATTCATCGTTTCCTCCAGGTCCCGGGGCCCATAGGCCTGACCGGCCGGGCGGGCCTTGCCCTTACCGATACAGACGTCCCGCGGCAGTCAAACCCGACATCGCACAGGATGGCCGGCATATGAGTGGGCTGTTATCGCGTCCTGTCCAAACCTGACAAACGCAGGAACACGCCCGATGCCGGCGTACACTGAAGCAAAGCAATTGAGCCCCAATGTCAGCAGCCATGAACGTCGCCACGGCACGCCCGGGTCAGAGCGGATGCCCAGCAGGCGAACCCAGGCCCCCAACAGACCACGACAACCGGCAATCAGTTGAAATCCAATTCCAACCCCATGCCATCGAGCAGCAAGCAATACAAGCTGGATAGTAATCAACACAAAGGGGTCAGCAGTCAATACAAGCTCAACAGCAACCAGTGGAAGCTGCCTTCTGGTCAAAAGCCAAACGGCAATCAGTCCAAAGCACTATCACCTGGCACATTGAAGCAGCCGGCCACGAGCGCTCAGCAGAAGATCACAAGCGACCAATTGAAGCAGACCACCTCTCCTGCGAACAGCAGCCAGGGCGTGACCTCGCCCAAGTGAAGCGCCGAACGAACGCCTCCTTAAGTCGCATAACGTCGGCGTCGCCATGGAGTGTCCAGATCCACGCCTCACGGCGAACGGGGATCGCTCGGCTTTGCCCCCACTTCGGCCCGCTCCCTCCTACGGGTGACCACAAGATCGCCGCCGAATCAACCCCACCCGCGTCGACGGATCTCAGCGCGGCCAGCCGGCGACGAACGACCTGCGAACAATCAATGCCTTAGTGACGCGCCCCTGCGTCGTTGCTGCCTGAGCGCCCGTCAGAAAATGCGCCGAAATCAGCAGGATCTTGCGCAGGCAGTCGCGTGATTCGGTTCGTCGCTTGATGCGAAAGCCGGCTGGTGCTAGGTTCGCGTGAAAGCCTAAATAACGTTGGTGTCCCCCGAAGTTCGTAAGGCACCAGGGTCCCGCTGCACATGTTTCCTTGACGGTCGTGTTTGTCCGTCGTGTTTGTCCGTCGGTGTTTGTCCGTCCGTATTTGTCCGATCGGCCGCCGATTCGACCCGCGAAAGGCTAACTCGTTGCACAGACTTTGCTATCCAGGTGAATTTGAGTGCGGCCGAGTGCAAGCTGGCTTAAGCCTGCGCGAATTTGCTGCTCGAAATCATCCAACGTCGGATCGAAGAAGGCCACAGGCTCTCGCTGGACGCAGCGCTGCGACGTAGGTCGAATTGACACTGCTTTCTCCCTGACCAATCATGTCAGCCCGCAAAAGGAGGATTCATGAAACAAATTGAAGGTTCGCATGAGGCGACGCACATTGCTCATCGACCGAGGCGCACCACGTCGTCCATCCCGGTTCGCTTGATGTCGCTGCTCGCATGCGCGGCGCTGGTCGGCGGCGCGGCGTACTCGCGCGCCGGCGAAACGCTCGCACAGAATCTGGAGGCAGCGGACGACCAGAACGAGCACCAGTTCGGGGGAACGGAAAACCAGAACGAGCTGCAGGGTCCCACCAAACATATCACCGTCGAGATGCACGAGGGCACGAACATGTCAGCCGTGCCCTCGCCCGACGGCAGAAAAATGGTCCTGTCGCTCCAGGGCGGTTTATGGATCGTCCCCGCGAACGGTGGCACGGCGACGAAGATCACGCCGTGGAGCGTCGAATCGACGCAGCCCGTATGGTCGCCCGACGGCGAGTGGATCGCGTTCCAGAACTATTCGACCGCCGCCAACTACGCGATCTGGGTGGTGAAGGCGGACGGTTCGCAACGTCACGCGCTGACCAGCGGTCCTTTCGACGACCGCGAGCCGGCGTGGTATCCGGACTCGAGCAAAGTGATCTTTTCGTCGGACCGCAGCAACGACAAGCAGTACAAGATCTGGTCGGTTACGCTCGGCGGCGCACTGCAGCAACTCACGACGGGGACCGGGGCGGAGAGCTATCCGGTCGTGTCGCCGGACGGCACGAAAATCGCGTTCGTCAACAACGCCAACACCATCTACACGATGCCGGCGAACCTGAGCGCTGCGCCGACGCAGTACGGTAGCGGCAATTATCCCCAGTGGACGCCGAACAGCCAGAGCCTGGTGTACCAGGACACGGCGGGCAACCTCGTCGTGAACGGCAACGAAGTGACAAAGGGCGAAGACATGTTCCCGTTCCCCGTGCACTACATGGGCGCGAACGGGTTCGTGTATACCGCGAGCGGCAAGATCCGCACGCGTGACGCGAACGGTGGCAACCTGCAGGACATCGCGTTCAGTGCGACGCAGGTCCTTAAACGCCCGATCATCACGCCTCTGTCCACGCGACCGAGCCTGGGCGCCACGACGCCGCAGCCGGTGAAGGGCATCAACGGCCCGGTCATCTCGCCCGATGGTAAGAGCATCGCGTTCATCGCGCTGAACGACCTCTGGATGATGAAGATCGGCGAAGCGCCGGTGCGACTCACCAACGACACGGATCGCGACGTCGATCCGCGGTGGACAGCGGACGGCCGCTTCATCTACTGGTCGACCGACAAGAACAACGCGGGCAACCTGGCTGTCGACAAAATCGACGTCGGTACGCTGAAGCGCACGCGCGTTGCCGCGATCCAGGGCGTCTCGATGATCCAGCCGACGCTGTCGCCGACCGAGGATCGTTTCGCCTATTCGACCGGGTCGGGATTTGTCGAAGTGATGGACCTCGCGACGCAAACGCGCACACAGCTCGTGGACCATCTTTCGCCGCAACCTCAGGTGGGCCGGCCTTCGTGGTCGCGCGACGGCACCAAGATCATGATCACCGACAACGACCGCGTGAATCCGCGGTTCCGGGAGGGTTATAACAAGCTGCGAATCATCGATATCGCGACCAAGACGGCCACGTGGTATGCCGTCGGGCCGGAGCCGGCGGCGATCTCCGACCGCACGGAAGGTGCAGCGGTGTGGTCGCCCGACGGCACGAAAGTCGCTTTCGTCAGCGACTCGGTGCTCAAGGTGATGCCGACTAACGCGGATGGCTCGCCCTCCGGTCCCTCCGTGCAGCTCACCGACGAGGTGGCGGACCTGCCGTCGTGGCAGGCCGACTCGCAGACGCTTCTCTACATGTCGGCGGACAGGCTCAAGAAGATCAAGGTCGACGGAACGGGCCGGCAGGATGTCGCCCTCAGCATGACTTACACGCCGGCGGCAACGACCGGTACCACGATCATCCACGCGGGCCAGCTCTGGACGGGTACCTCGCCTGACCTGAAGAGTAATGTCGACATCATCATCAAGGGCAACCGGATCGCCTCGATCGAGCCGCACAACTTCAATCGTCCGGCGACGCCGGGAACTACCTTCGTCGATGCCTCGCAACAGACGGTGCTGCCGGGCCTGTGGGATCCGCACTTCCATCCGCTGAACGTCTACCAGGGCAGCCAGTTCAACCTGGTCTGGGCGGCGATGTTCGCGTACGGGTTCACGTCGGTGCAGTCGGTGGCCGGCCCGATCTACGCGAGCACCGAGATCCGGGAAGCGCTCGACGCCGGCAACCTGGTCGGTCCGCGCCTGTTCACATCGACACCGCTGCTCGAAGGAAATCGCATGTCGTACGACATGTCGCGCGGGGTCCGCAACGCGCAGGTCGCGGAGCTGGAAGTGACCCGCTTTGCCTCGGTTGACATCGACTGGATCAAGACGTACGTGCGCGATCCGATCCCGGCGATGAACGTGTTCGCGGCGGCCGCGCAGAGGATGGGCATTCCGAGCGGCACGCACCTGTTGTATCCCGGCTACTCGACGGGCATCCGGGGCATCACGCACCTGCAGGCCACGCAGCGGATGGGCTATGGCTGGGCGAAATCGCCGACGGGCGTCGCATACCAGGATGTCAATGCCCTGGTCGGTCTGGGCGAGGTCCACCTGACCGAGACGCTTGCGGCGAACCAGCTCGCCGCGCAGAGCCCGATCCTGCTGGGCGGCGATCGCTTCAACGTGCTGATGCCGATTCCGTACGTGAGCAACCTGCTGGCGCTGACGCCGGCGACGCCGGCGCAGATCGCCGCCATCAAGGTTGCGACCGATGACGACGCGCGAGCGATCGCCGCGGGTGCATTGTTCGCGCAAGGGACGGACGTGCCGCTCAATCCCCCAGGTGTCACCAACCATGCAAACCTGATGGCGGACGGCTTGAGCATGTCGAACTACCAGGCAATGCAGGGCATCACGATCAACGCCGCCAGGATTGCTTACAAGGACAAGGATCTGGGCAGCGTCGAGGTGGGTAAGCTCGCCGACCTGACGATCGTCGATGGCAACCCGCTCCAGGACCTCAAGTACGCGGCGGCGGTGCACTACGTCGTGAAGAACGGGGTCGTGTACACCCTCGACGAGATCATCGCGCCATTCAAGTCGCCGGTTCAGATGGCCGCTCGTCGCAAGGCCCTCGTCGCCTTCGACAAGGCGTGCAAGGAGGACTCGCGAAACTGCTTCTTAGAGGCGCACCCGGCCGAGTCCGCCGGAGACTGAGCGGGCGCCCAAACGTACGGGATCTACGGCATCCCGCGCCGGGTGATCGTCCCGCCCGGCGCGGGGATGCGAAGGCGGCGGCTTCGGCCGCTGCTTTTTTTGGAAGGCGCCGCAATCGGGACGAGCTGGCGCTGCGATCGCCCGTTGCGTGCATAATATTTCAAAACCACCGCCACAGGCCCATGCTGTCCGCCGTCCGGAGCGCGCTCGCGCAGGCGTTTGCGTCGTGCGCATCGGCCGCGCTAATGGGTGCGGCCGTGGCCGCGCCGGCGTCGCTCTCGCTGACCGATGCGCAACAGCTCGCCATCGAGCGCTCGCCGCAGATGGCCGCGTACGACGCGGCCATCGCTGCGGCGCGCGACCTGGCGGTCGCGCCCGCCCGGTTGCCCGACGCGACGCGCCCGATGGGCATCGCTCCCCTGCCCGTCGAAGACGCCGACGCCTTGAGCTTCGGGCGAGACGCCAATCCGGTGCGCCGCATCGGCGTCGCCCATGAGGTCACCAGTTCCGAGCAGCGCGAGGCGCTCACCGAGCGCTACGCGCGCGAAGCCGATCGCGCCGCCGCCCAGAAGACGGCCATGAGCGTTGACATTGCGCGCGAGACCGCTCTCGCCTGGCTGGAGTGCTATTACGTCGAGCAGATGACGCGCATCGCCGGCGAAGGCCTGAAGGCCGCCCAGCGCGAGCTCGAAGGCGCCGAGAGCATGTATTGGGCCGGACGGTTGAGCCAGGCCGAGTTCTACGGCGCGCGCAGCACGCTCGTCGTGCTCGAGGACAAATCGAGCGGCTTCGAGCACCGCGTGCTCGCTGCGCGGATTGCGCTCAAGCGCTGGGTGGGCGACGCGGGCGATGCCCCGCTGGCCGCGCTGCCCAACATCGATCGGATTCGGCTCAGGTCCGCGGCGCTCGAAGGGGACCTCGCACGGCATCCCGAGGTCGTCCTCCTCGAGAGGCAGGAGGACCTCGCGGCAAGCGATGTGCGCCTCGCGCAAGCCAACCGACAATCGGAGCGCGAAATAGCGCTGCTGCTCGCCAGGCGCGACGAAGCCCGCGCGGCGCGAGACGAGAAGCTTCGCGCGAAAGTGGCGGAAACCCGCATCATGATCGACGAGTGGCAGCACGCGCGCGACCGCCGCAATCGTTACGCCAACGAGCTGGTGCCGCTCGCGCGCGAGCGCACACTGGCCACGCTGGTCGCGTACCGCGGTGGCAAGGCGGGCCTCACCGACGTGCTCGCCGCTCACCGCGCGGAGAGCGAAGCGCAAATGCAGAGTGTCGAGATGGAGCGCGAAGCCGCCCATCTATGGGCGCGGCTCGAGTTCGCGCTCCCGGAGACATCGCCGACCGCGCCAGGCGGATCTTCGCGCCAGGAGAGCGTGCGATGAGCCCGCGCGCGGTCGCCGTCGGCGGCACCGCGACGGTCGTTGTCGCGCTCGTCGCCTACGCAGCGTTCGAAGTGGGTATCGAGCGCGGTCGCTCGAAGCCGTCCGGCCTCGCCGAGACCGCCCATTCGATGCGCGCTGCGGCTTCGGCTGCAGCGAGCCGGCCGCCGCTCAAGGCAGGGGACGTCGATCCGTCAACCGGCAAGCGCGTGCTTTACTGGCACGATCCCATGGTGCCGCAGACAAAGTTCGACAGGCCCGGCAAGTCTCCCTTCATGGACATGCAGCTCGTCCCGGTCTATGCCGACGACGCGCTCGACGCAGGCGCTGTCGCCATTGACCCGCGGCTGCAGCAGAACCTCGGCGTACGAACCGCGAAGGCGGTGGCCGGGTCGCTTTCGAGCGGAATCTCGGCGGTCGGCAACGTCGCGTACAACGAGCGCGACGTCGTGCTGGTGCAGGCGCGCAGCAACGGCTTCGTCGAAAAGCTCTTCGTCCGCGCCGCGCTCGATCCCGTGCGCAAGGGCCAGCCGCTCGCCGAGCTTTACGTGCCGGAATGGATCGCGGTGCAGGAGGAGTATCTGTCGGCCAAGCGGCTCCGTACCGACGTCGACGCGCTCGCGCTCGGCGGGCTCGCGGACGCCGCCGCGCAACGGATGCGGCTCGCCGGCATGAGCGAAGAGCAGATTCGCGCGGTCGACGCCCGGGCTGCCGTGCAGCCGCGGTTCACGATCACGTCGCCGATCGACGGCGTGGTCGGCGAGCTCTCGGCACGCGAAGGAATGACGGTTGCCCCGGGCGCGCCCCTGTTTCGTCTGAACGGGCTCGCGACGGTGTGGGTCAACGCCGAGGTACCGGAGAGCGCGGCCGCGCAGGTGCAGCCCGGCAACGCCGTTCACGCGCGCACGCCCGCGCTGCCCGGATCGGTGTTCCAGGGACGGGTGAGCGCCATTCTGCCCGAGGTCAACCCGACCACGCGAACGCTCAAGGCGCGCATCGAACTTGCGAACTCCGGCGGCCGTCTCATCCCGGGCATGTTCGCGACCATCGACTTCGCGCCGACGCGTCGAACCGATGCGGTGCTCGTGCCGAGCGAAGCGGTGATCCGCACCGGCCAGCGTACCGTCGTCATCGTCGCCCAGGGGCAAGGGCACTTCGCGCCCGTCGACGTGGATACGGGCATCGAAGGCAACGGCCAGACCGAGATTCGCAAGGGCGTTCGCGACGGCGACCGCGTCGTCGTCTCCGGCCAGTTCCTGATCGACTCGGAAGCGAATCTGAAGGCTGCGATAGAGCGCATGAGCCAGATGCCCGCGAGCGCTACGGACCCTACGGCGCAACGATGAGCGCTGATCACAACTTCGATGGCGCGGCCGACGCGCACCGCGATGGGGTGCACGGCGGGTCACAGCCCGCCGAGTGAACGCGTGATTTCGCGGCTGATCCGGTGGTCGATCGACAATCGGCTGCTCGTGCTGCTCACCACCGTGCTGCTGACCGCGTGGGGCGTGGTCTCGCTGCTGCACACGCCGCTCGACGCGATCCCTGACCTCTCCGACGTTCAGGTGACGATCCGCACGACGTTTCCGGGCCAGGCGCCGCAGATTGTCGAGCACCAGGTGACGTATCCGCTGGCGACGACCATGCTCTCGGTACCCGGCGCGAAGGCGGTGCGCGGATACTCGATGTTCGGCGACTCGTTCGTGTACGTTCTTTTCGACGACGGCACGGATCTGTACTGGGCGCGCTCGCGCGTGCTCGAGTACCTGAACCAGGTGGAGCTTCCTGCGCAGGCGAAGACATGGCTCGGTCCGGATGCGACGGGCGTCGGCTGGATCTACGAATATGCACTCGTCGATCGCACCGGACGCGCGGATCTGTCGCAGCTTCGTGCGCTGCAGGACTGGTTTTTGAAGTACGAGCTCAAGACGGTGCCGAATGTGGCCGAAGTGGCCAGCGTCGGCGGCATGGTCCGCCAATACCAGATTGTTCTCGATCCGGATCGATTGCGCGCCTACAACATTCCGCATGGCAAGGTGATCGATGCCGTTCAGCGCGCCAACCAGGAAACGGGCGGCTCCGTCATCGAGCTGGGCGAAGCGGAGTACATGGTCCGGGCATCGGGCTACCTGCAGTCGCTGGACGATTTCCGGCGCATTCCGCTCGCCGTCACCGAAGCCGGCGTGCCCGTCACGCTGGCGGACGTCGCGCGTGTGCAGGTCGGCCCCGCGATGCGCCGCGGCGTCGCGGAGCTCGACGGCGAAGGCGAGGTCGCCGGCGGCATCATCGTCATGCGCTCGGGTGCCAACGCACTCGAGACGATCGATGCGGTCAAGGCGAAGCTCGCCTCGCTAAGGAGCGCGCTGCCGCCCGGTGTGGACGTGGTGACCACGTACGACCGCTCGAGCCTGATCCGCCGCGCGGTCGACAACCTCGGCAACACGCTCGCGGAGGAGTTCGCCGTGGTGGCGCTGGTGTGCTTCCTGTTCCTGCTTCACCTTCGCTCCGCGTTCGTGGCCATTGTGTCGCTGCCGGTCGGCGTCGCCATCGCGTTCATCGTCATGCGGCATCAGGGCATCAACGCGAACATCATGTCGCTCGGCGGCATCGCCATAGCGATCGGCGCCATGGTGGACGCCGCGGTCGTGATGATCGAGAACGCCCACAAGCATATCGAGGCGTGGCAGCAGGCCCACGACGGTGCGAGCCCGGACCCGCGGACGCGATGGCAGCTGATCGCGAAGGCGTCGGTAGAAGTCGGCCCGGCCCTGTTCCTCTCGCTCCTCATCATCACGCTTTCGTTCGTTCCGATTTTCACGCTCGAGGCGCAGGAGGGCCGCCTTTTCTCGCCGCTCGCCTGCACGAAGACGTACGCGATGGCCGTGGCCGCCGCGCTTTCGGTGACGCTGGTCCCGGTGCTGATGGGTTACTTCATCCGCGGGCGCGTCCCGGGCGAGCTCGAAAATCCCGTCAATCGCGTGCTCGTCGCAGGGTATCGACGCGCACTGGGCGCCGCGCTGCGCGCACCGATGGTGACCCTTGCGCTCGCGCTCGGGATCGCTGCCTCGGCGCTGTGGCCGGCGAGCCGCATCGGCGGCGAATTCATGCCGGCGCTGAACGAAGGCGATCTGCTGTACATGCCGTCCGCCCTGCCGGACATCTCGGTGAGCAAGATGAGCGAGCTGCTGCAGCAGACCGATCGCCTGATCCGTTCGGTGCCGGAGGTCGCGCACGTGTTCGCCAAGGCGGGACGCGCCGATACGGCAACGGATCCGGCGCCGCTCGAGATGATCGAGACGGTCATTCAGTTCAAGCCGCGCGACGAATGGCGGCCCGGGATGACGCCCGAGAAGCTCATCGAAGCGCTCGACCGCACCGTGCGCGTGCCCGGGCTGTCCAACGTGTGGGTGCCCCCGGTGCGCGCGCGCATCGACATGCTCTCCACCGGCATCAAGAGTCCCGTCGGAGTAAAGGTGGCGGGCCCCGATCCCGCCGAAATCGACCGCGTGCTCTCCGACGTCGAGCACGCCGCGAGGGACGTTCCCGGCGTGAGCTCGGCGTTCGCCGAGCGCCTCACCGGCGGGCGCTACATCGATGTGCGCATTGACCGTGCCAGCGCGGCGCGCTACGGCTTGAACGTCAGCGACGTGCAAAGCGTCGTCACGGCCGCCGTGGGCGGAGACAACATCGGCGAAACGGTCGAAGGCCTGCAGCGCTTCCCGATCAACGTACGCTACCCCCGCGACGCACGCGATTCGCTCGAGGCGCTCCGGCGGCTGCCCATCCTGACCGAGCGCGGCGCGCAGCTTCGCCTGGGCGACGTCGCGAGCATTGCCGTGACCGACGGGCCCTCGATGCTCAAGAGCGAGAATGGCCGCCCGTCCGGTTGGGTCTATGTCGATTTCCGCGGGCGGGACCTGCGCTCTGCCGTGCGCGACCTGCAGCACGCCGTCGCGGATCAGGTCAAGACGCCGTCCGGTTATTCGATCTCCTGGTCGGGCCAGTTCGAGTATCTCGAGCGTGCGACGCGCCGCCTGAAGCTCGTCGTGCCGGCGGTGCTCGCTACCGTGTTCGGCTTGCTCGTCGTCCTGTTCCGTCGTGCGAGCGATCCCCTGATCATCATGGCGACGTTGCCGTTAGCGCTGGTCGGCGGTCTGTGGCTCATGCATCTGCTTGGCTACGAACTGTCGATCGCGTCGGCGGTCGGCTTCATCGCGCTCGCCGGCGTCGCATCCGAGATCGGTGTCGTGATGCTCGTGTACATCAACTCGGCGATCGACACGCGCAGGGCGGCCGGCACGCTTGCGGATGGGCATGCACTGGCCGAGGCGATCATCGACGGCGCTTCGCTGCGCGTGCGACCGATCGTGATGACCGCCTCCGTCGTCATTGCGGGTTTGCTGCCCATCATGTGGAGCAGCGGCACGGGATCCGAGCTCATGCGCCGCATTGCCGCCCCGATGATCGGCGGCATGGTTACAGCGCTGGTCCTCTCGATGTTCGTGGTGCCGGTGGCATGCCTGATCGTGCGCCGCAGGTCGATGCGCGCGAAGAACGCTCAGGCCACCCGATTCGCGTTCAGTGATACGCCAGCCTGCCCGCCGTAAGACCGTCTCCCAGGCGACGGCGCGCATGGAGCGCGTCTGCTGCTTTGCACAACGTAGCCGCGCTGCTTCGCACCAACGATCCGGCGACATCAACGCTGCCGAACCTCGGACAGACTGCCAAGGGCTGACTCGGCAACTATGCTTCTACGGCATACCTCTCCTTCAACGAAGGCATGGCTATATCCACAAGTTCCGCAGGATACTGATAGCAGCCATTAGAGAGCGATCCGGGAGCTCCGTGTGTCGCCCGATTCAGTGCATTGTTCTCAGCGAAGCAGGGAACGAGAGCTTTTTCGGTGTCGCGGTAGGAGGACTCGTTTCAATGAGCGTGCATTGGCGATAAGTCCGACGAAAGGGCGGCTCTATCGCTAGGCCGTGCCGCACCGTGCGACACGGCCGCGCGCACAATCAGCAGATCGCCTGGATTGAGCACGGTGACGTCGGGAAGCGATACCGATGGCACGAATCCGTTCGCTACCTGGCGAGCGGCGACGGCGAGCGTGGCCACGAAGGATGAAACCGTGCTTGTGAATACTGAAGTACTGGATTCCCACAAGGGCGCTGTAACCGGCGAAGGAACGCTTAAACGCCATCTCGATTGGACCGGCGCGTTCTGGATCGCAACCGGGGTTCCGGTGTTTGTGCTGTTCACGGTCGGCGCCGTTGCTGCGACCATCGGCCAGCCTGCGTGGTTGATCTGGATTCTTTCTATTTTGATGGGCTTTGTTCAGTCGTTTACCTATGCGGAAATCTCCGGGCTGTTTCCGCACAAGTCGGGTGGCGCCTCCGTTTACGGGGCCGTTGCCTGGGTACGCTACAGCAAGTTCATTGCGCCGATTTCGGTCTGGTGTAACTGGCTTGGCTGGTCCCCGTTGCTTGCGCTCGGCAGCAGCCTCGCAGCGGCCTATGCGCTGTATGCGCTGTTCCCGGCAGACGCGGTGATCAACACCTGGTCCCTGAACCTGGTTGATCTCGGCTCGGTCCAAAAAGATTTAACGTTGCGGATCAACTCCCAATTCATATTGGGAACGATCCTTCTGCTCATCACCTTTGCGATGCAGCACTTTGGGGTGGCGCGGGCAGCGAGGTTGCAAAAGATCCTGGGCATCATTTCGGTGCTGACGCTCCTTATCATTGGCGTCGTCCCCATCTTTACGGGAGACATGCCCACCAGCCACTTTCTTCCGCTTCTTCCGTTGGCGCACGATGCCCAGGGTAACGTTACTTTTGGCTCGTGGAACGCGGCGGGCTGGTCTCTGGCGATGGGGGGCATGTTCTTTGCCGGCTGGTCTACGTACGGTTTCGAAGGGGCGGTTTGCTACACGCGCGAATTCAAGGATCCAAAACGCGATACGTTCAAGGCGATTTTCTACTCGGGGCTGCTCTGTTTGCTGATTTTCAGCCTGGTGCCGTTCACCTTTCAAGGGGCCATTGGCCTGAACGGGCTCCTCGACAAAAGCATTTACGACGGTTCGGGCGTCGGGCTGGCCATGGCCAAAATCGTCGGCGGCGGTGTGATTATTACGAATCTCATCGTCGTGGTGCTGATCCTCTCGCTGGTGCTCATGGTCACGACCGCGATGATGGGTTCTTCTCGAACCCTCTACCAGGCCGCAGTTGATGGGTGGCTCCCGCGCTATCTTTGTCATGTCAACAAGCACGGAGCTCCCACCCGTGCCATGTGGACCGACTTGGGCTTCAATCTCGTCCTGCTATTGATGTCGGATTACCTGGTAATAATTGCCGTTTCAGGGGTGTGTTATTTCTTCTTTACTTTTCTGGACCTTCAAGCGGGCTGGATCCACCGCATGGATAGAACCAACTGGGAGCGTCCGTTCAGGTGTCCCACGTGGCTTCTGGTGGTGGGAAGCGTCTTCGGGTTTATTAATATGGCATTTGTAGGCGCTGGGGCGGACCTATGGGGTCCGCATACGTTGCGAAACGGTTTGATCACTGTCTTCCTGATCATCCCGGTGTTCCTGTTTCGGCACTACGTGCAAGACAAGGGCAAATTTCCAGACGTTATGCTTCAAGACATGGATTTGCGCAGAGGCACTCAAATCGAGCGTCGTGCAGGCGTCTGGCCGTATTTGGCGCTGGTGTTGTGCGGCCTCATTACGTGGGGAGCTCACGCACTTGCCGTACTGCCGCCTCCTTGAGTAGGACCTCAGGCGCCGCTGACGCACTGCAGCACTGAAATTAACCGTTGGAACGCCCTGCCCCTGGCGTAGACTCGGATTTCACCTCCAATCTGAGTCACCATGGAAGTCGCCACCGGCGCCGGTGGGCAATTTCCGGCGCGGACAGAGGCTTTTGGCTACACGTGCAACCGGTGCTTGCGCTGTTGCCATGACAAGCATATCCAGGTCAATCCCTACGAGGTCGCACGCATTGCCCGCAATCGAGGCATGAGCACGGGCGAATGCCGCGAGCGTTGGACGGTTGACGGACAGGGCACGGTACTCAAGCAGGCGGACTCGGGCGCCTGCGTGTTCCTCGGCACCGAAGGCTGCACGATCCACGCCGATCGGCCGCTCGTGTGCCGCCTCTATCCCCTGGGCAGACACGTATCCGCCGACGGCAGCGAGCGCTTCTCGCACGTGCAGCCGCACCCACAGACGGCCGGTGAATACACCGGCAAAGGTACGATCGCGGACTTTCTGTCCGCCCAGGGTGCCGCGCCGTACATGAGTGCCGCAGACGAGTACTTTTTCTGGCTGTGCCGCGCGCAGCAGGTCGCAGAGAGGGCAGCGCCACCGCATCCAACGGCGCAGTCCGACAATGCTGTCGAGCTCGCCCAACAGTACCTGGACATGGACACCGCGATCGCCGAGCACTGCGCGCAGCATGGAACATCCGCTCCGCAGGACATCGAGGCGCGGCGCCGGCTGCATCTTCAGATCCTTGACAACTTACTCGCCCAATGGGCAACTGGAGGAGAACCGTGAAGTCGAACCGCCCGAAGCCGCCCCTGAAGAGCCACATCAAGTCCGAAGTATTCTCCTCCAACGCGATCCAGGTCCGCGCGCTGCTCGCCGCCGTATCCCTGATGGGCCTGTCGGTCGGTGCGGCACATGCCCAGGCCGTAAACGCGAGCCCCGAGAAGGGCACGACGACCAGCAATCAGCTCAAGGCAAGCAGCAATCAGCTCAAGGTGGGCAGCAGTCAGATCAAGGTGGGCAGCAATCAGCTCAAGTCGAGCAGCAGTCAGATCAAGATGGGCAGCAATCAGCTCAAGTCGAGCAGCAGTCAGATCAAGATGGGCAGCAATCAGCTCAAGGCGAGCAGCAGTCAGATCAAGTTAGACAGCAGTCAGATGAAGAGCCCCTCTAGTACAGCAGGTAAAAAAGCAATCCGGGAAAAGGGCAAAAAGGGCTCAGGTGGGAGCACCACCCCGCCACCGAAGTGAAAGAGGGCGAAGCGAGCATGTCATAGGCCGCCTGGGCGGCTAGGAAGGGTTCCGCGTGGGCGCAAGCGTGATCTTGCGTGCGGCGCGTTGGTGATCGCGAGCATCGGCGTTTGCATAGACCAGCACCGTCTCCTGATCACGCACGGCGACCGGCGCATCCCATGCGTCGGCAGGGCCTGGAAGTGCGAGCACGCGCACTTTTTGCGCAGCGTCATAGATCAACAAACCACGAATCGTTCCGAGCGGGTCGTTGATGCGCGGATCGGCGAGCGGGTGTGCGAGGCCGCCAAACTCGATCGCGAACGTGTGGTTGTCGATCCAGCGGCCGAAGTTGTCGGTCAGCGGGTAGTCCAGCTTGTCGCTCGGCACTTCGACGCAATCGCCATCGATCCACAACAAGGCGCCATCCCACTCCTCGTAGGTGTGCGTGACGGCGCGGTGCGAAAAATCCGGCGAAAACTTCACTTTCGTGACCTGATCGTGCGGGTAGGTGGATCCATAGTGCGGGTTATCCGGGGAGAACCGGAAACCGGCGGCCGCGAACTGTTCTGGCGTCGCTTCGGAAACGGCGCGCGGCAGCGGTCCGCGCAACGGAGCGGACCCCCGCCTGGGATCGAATGCGCTCAGAGACTCGAACCAGGTCTGGAAAGCCGCGGCGGCCGGGTCTGGACGGCTCATGGAACTCATCAAAACCAGCTTTTCGCCCAATCGACGGCCTTGCCCATACCTGCGGCGATAGCGTCGCGGGCGCCGCTGATATGCGCACCATAGGCCAGACCGACCCCGACTGCCAGACCGACGCCGAACCCGATGGCGGTCCCGACTCCCGGTACAACGGAACCCGCGAGCGCGCCCGTCGCCGCCGCACCGGCGATGGAGGAAGCACCGACGGCAACGACGCCGACGACGGTATCGGCGGTCACGTTGCCGATCGCTCGTGAATCACCCTTGGCCAGACCTTCGCGGTTGTCGTAAGCCGACATCGCTGTGGTCACCGCCGTGCCGATCGCCGTCGAGCCGATGACGCGTGAGGCGATCGTGCGTTCGGCGATGCCGATACCGGTGGCCGTGACGCCGCTCGCCGCCAGCCGTGGCGCAGCGACCGCGGCAACCCTGGATGCCGCACTCGCGCTGAGTCTTCGCTCGATCGCGGGTATCACATACTGCTCCGCCTTGGCAGACACCGTGCCCACGATACCGCCCTTGGCGGTTTCGACCGCGGCGGCCTTCAGGTCCTGCAGATTCACTTCGCCCTTGGCGCCGAGCTGAATCAACGCGATCACGCCCGCTCCGGCAGCGCCGGCCGCGGTACCCTGTCCCAAGTTGCCGACTTCGGGGCGCGCCAGCGGCTTCAACGCCGGTGCAGCCTCGCCGACCACGACGCCGTAGGCGCGCATCGCGGCATCGGGAGAAGCCATCGTCTTGCGGTAGAAAGCCTTGTAGGCCGCGCCGCCGTCGAACTCCTCTGCCGGCTTGCGTGCCGCGACATGCGCATCAAGCATCGCCTTGGCATACGCATCCGCGTGAGGTTTGCCCGCGGCATCCAGCGCCTTGAGCTCATTCAACGAATACGCTCGGTCGCCAATGACGATGTTGCGGACCGCCGGATCGCCGATCAGACGCTCCAGCTGCCCCAGATTCTTATCGTTCATCAGAGCGAGAAAGCCTTCGTTCTTCTCCAGCATGTAGTAGCCCATCGCGCGCGGATGGGCGGCGCTGCCTGCGGCTTCCCACTTGCTTTGGAGGCGCAGCTGATCGCTCTCGCCCTGGCCCTGAGCCTTGACCTTGTCGGCAAACGTCTTCGCGCTGTACTGGGCGCTTTCGATCCTCAGCGTTCCATCGCGCGACTTGAAATACAGATCTGCGTCGAGTTTCGGCACGTCGAGCAACGGCAGCCCCGCGCGCGCCATCGCGGCGCCGGCACGGCCCTCGAAAGCGAGACGGGTCCCGTGTGCGAGTTCGAGGCGATCCAGTACCTGAGCGGCGCGCGTCATGTGCGCCAGCGCTCCGCGGAAATCGCCCATCGACTTCGGGATGGCCGAGTCGGGGTGGTCCGTGGCCAGGCTGTGAAGCAACTCCCGGAACTTGGTGTTCATGTGCGGATCGATCTTGCCGTCCACCACCGCGTTGCCAAGGCGCTCGAGCACGGTGCGCAACTCTTTCGCCAACTCCGGCGCCAGGTCGGTGCGGCTCATCGCAGCGCGCGCATTCGCACCCGCATCGGCGATCTCCGGCGAGGCGTGCGCGTCGGGTTCGACGGCAGCGATCCTAAACCCCTCCACGGCACGTCGCACGGGGTCAAGGGGCTGCGCTGCAACCCGCGCGGCCTCCGCCGCGGCCGCGGCCGCCGCTGCGTCTTCCGGCCCATCGTCCGGCCACGGGTCGCCGTAAGCCGGGAAAGAAGACATCTGGGTAACTCTGTCAAGGATCATCGCGGACTCCAGGCGCTCGACGGGACGAGACGAGCTCACCTTAAGGGCGGCTTTGTCGCCGCGCCAGTCGGGACTGTGCCCAGCTAGGGCCAACCCGGCAGGCCTCGGTGAAGACCATTGGGCAATCTGTCACACACCCATTGAACCGGAAGCGCGCAGTGTGCAACCCATCGACACCGGTCAACCCTCCCGAGGAATTCACGATGAAGCGCAGGGCCCTTCTCGCGACGATGGTACTGGCGGCCTTTCTGCCCGCTGCGCGCGCCGAAGACGTCACGGCTTATCACGACGGCGACGTCATCGATCCGGCCGAAGTGGCTCGCATCCTTTCGCCCGACAAGACAGCTGCGCCTGGCCTGACGCGGTCGATCAGAGAACTCGTCGACGGTTCCGCGGGCACGCCGGAGCAAGCCGCGCAGCACAGAGCCCAAGCCCTGTCGATTCCGATCCGCTTTGAATTCGACTCGTCGCAAGTCCTCCCGGTCGCCAGGCGGCAACTCGATGCGATCGCGGAGGGCATCCGCCGCCTGCCCGCATCGCGGCTCGTGACCATCGAGGGGCACACGGACGCCATCGGCACCGACGACTACAACCTGGCTCTGTCGCTGCGCCGGGCAACGGCAGTCAAGAACTATCTCGTCCGCGCACAGGGCATCGACCCGGTGCGCCTCAGGGAGGCCGGGTTCGGACGGCGCAGGCCTTTGTCCGGAACGCGACCCGAGGCCGCCGAGAATCGGCGCGTCCAGTTTCGCGGCGGCTAGTACTGGAAATCCGGCAGAACGCGCCGACGCCGCGTCGTTGCCCGCGGGTCAGCCTGCGGTGTCGTCGCATCCCCCGCCGCGGCCAGGTCGGAAGCAGAAATCCGCCGTCAGGCTCGACGATTCCCACGGAACCTGGACGCGCCCGGTCTCCTGTGCGACCTCGATCCGGACGCGCTTGAACAGGTACTCGATGGCGAGGCCGGGCGCCGCCAGGTGCTGCAGCAGATGCTTCGCATAGATACTGTGGTCGCCACTCGGTCCGTCGAGGGCAACGCCCCCCGGGGACGTCGAGAACGCCACGAGCGTTCCGACCGGAGCCTCCAGCGGAGCGAGGCCCGATGGGGTCAGGCCGCGGAACGTCAGGCGTCGTCCGTCAGGCCCGACTACGACGCCGCCCGCGAAAGGATTGATCCGGCAGGCATCCAGGATCGCGATGTTGATGCCGTGCTTCGCTTCGCCCAGGCGGTCGATGAATTCACCCGCATCGGCGGCGGTTTGCGCAATGTCGGATTCGCTCGTCGGCTCGGCGTCGACCGGCAGCAGGTAGTTGCGCCCCTTGGCTTGAACGCCATGGCCGGCATAGAACAGCACGCGCACGTCGCTCCGATCCGCGGCGAGCGCGAACTGCCGCAAGCCCTCGATGAGCTCGCGCCGCGACGTGTCGATCTTCAGATCCACCGCGAATCCGAGGTCGGCGAGGGCTGCCGCGACGGCACGAGCATCGATGACCGGATTTCTCAAGGGAGCCATCCTGTACGTGCCGTTGCCGATGACAAGTGCCGACCTGCGCACCTCGGAGGCGAGCGCGGCCGATGCAGTGGCCGGCACAAGGGGCCATCCGGCAGCGCCGGCGGCGGCGACGAGGACGCGAATGACGCGCCGCCGGCCGGGGTCGACTTGCCTGGGCCATGACGATCCGGATGTCACGCAGCGATCCTGTTCGGTTCAATAGGCGGTCGGCAGGCCGGCGACGATCTGGACCGCCGCGACGATACGGTCGTGCTTCAAGCGGTTCAGCGCGGCGTTCTCGGCACCGGCCGGTACCCGCACGTAGTAGTCGCCGAGCTGTCCCGGTCCACCCGCAAGGCTGCCTTCCACAGCGCTGAGCAGCAGTCGGATGTCGGCCTCCTTGGCATCCGGCGCGAAATTCACGCGCAACAGGGGGCGTTCGTCGGTGGGCAGGGCGCGCAAGGCGCGGATCTGTTGCGCATCGTCCTGCCCGTGGCGCACGAGCGAGTAGATGACGCCGCCTTGCACGGCGATGAGGCCGACCGCTGCAATGGCTGCAATCGGCCGCGCCAGGGCTGCGACCGATCCAAGAGCGGCGGCGCCCAGCCAGCCGCGGATTCGTTCGCGAAGCGCCGGGCGATCGGCCCGTATGCGCTGCAGCGTTCGCGCCAGGCCCAGATCCGGCGGGACGCCGCTCACCGACTGCGCGATAGTCGACTGTAATGCGCGATACCACTCGAGCTCGGCCCGCGCGTCGCCGTCGGCGGCGAGGCAACGATCGACCCATTCACGGTCTTCGGCCTTCAGCGTGCCGTTCGCGTACCACGGCATCAGTTCGGAAAGTTGCCGGTTCATAAACACGCTCCGCAGTCGGCACCCTCGCGCTCGATCAGCAGGCGAAGGCAGTTCCTGATGCGGTGGCGTGCGTGATACAGGCGCGTCTTGACGGTGTTCTCGGGAACGCCCTGGAGGTGCGCGACGTCGGCCAGCGAGCACCCCTCATAGAAGACAAGGAGCAGGCATTCCCTATGCTCTTGCGATAGTTTTCGCATGCAGGCCTGGACGCCTTCGCGATGCTGCTTGGCGGCAAGTTCGGCGAAGCCCTCGGGCGCGAGTTCGTCGACCTCGGTCTCCGCAACGTCGTCGAGGTCGTCGTGCGATTCATCGGCACGCCGGCCGCGGTGGACGAGCAGCGCCTTGTTGCGGGCGATCCCGATCAGCCAGGTGCTGAAGAGTGAATCACCGCGGAATCGTGCCGCGCTGCGCCAGACCTCGTGCATCGTGTCCATCAGAACTTCCTCGGCCCGGTACGGCTCCTTCACCATGTTCAAGGCGTACGCAAAAACGCGACGGCTGAACGCTTTGTAAATCGTCTCGAACGCCGCCTCGTCCTGGCGGGCAATTCGACCCAGAAGCTCCTTTGCTTTCGCGTCGTCCATAAGTTGCGGCCTGGCCGCCAGCGGTTCAGTCTTCTTTCAGGTTTTCGAAAGGCACGGGCGCACTCGAGCAACCGCCTCCCGGCACAGCAGCTGTGGTGTGGAGCGATTCGTCGTGGGCGAGCGCCATCGTGCACGCCTGCTCGGGACCCAGGCGGGCGCCCGCTTCCATCGCGGCCTGAAGGTTCTCGGCGCCGAGGCGTCGGCGCAGGATTTCCCATACGCGCATACGGGTCATGTGGACGCCGGGCTCGCGCACTCGAAAATTCGTCTGCGCGGCATGCGCCGCGTCTGCATAGCCGGCCAGCAAGGCGGCCGCAGAAAGGCGCTCCTCGAGCGCGGCGAGCAGCGCCAGGGCGTCCAGTGCGCGATGAAGGTACGACCACCCAAGGCGGCGATCGATCGCGATGAATTCCCCCGCGGCGGCGCGTCCTTGCGCGGTCGAACCGCCGAGCAGCGCGGCATTCAGGTAAACCGCGTAGGCCGCCGACAGCCGACGCAGGTTGCGTCGGCTGCGGAACCGCGACACCAGCTCCTGCGCAGCCGACAAGGCGGCGTCCAGATCCCCGGAGGCAAGGGACAATGCGGCGAGCTGGTCGAGGCACGACGAGACAAGGTCGTCGGCGCCTGTGGCGATCGCCAGCTGAATCTGTTCCTCGAGCAGGCGCCGCGCCTCGTCGAGCCGGCCGCCAGCCCTCGACACCATGATCTCACCGGTGCGCCGCAGCAGGAGCAGCCGCGGCGGCCATGCGGGGTGCTCGAGCAGCCGCATTTGCGCCAGCGCGGATGCCTTCTGTTCCATACCGCTGTGGCTATGGGCGAGGTGATGAAGCGCGATGTAGGCCTCGCGTGGGTCGCCGATGTTGCGGCTCAATTCGAGTGCCCGCAGCGCGGCGGTCCGCGAAACCTTGTCGGGTCGATCCGCAAAGACTGCGGCGCGCGAATTCCAGTAGCGCGCGTCAACGGATCCGGCGCCGTCGATCGAGGTAAGGTCCAGCACCCGGTCCGACAGCAGGCGCGCCTCGACGAGCGATGAAACCAGCAGCAACAGGTGTGCCGACGCGGCCACGAGCGCAACCCCGACTGCAGGCCGGTGATCCGACGACCAGGCGATCGCGGCACGCAGGTTGTCGAGCTCCGGCTCGTAGCGGTCGCGGTACGCCGCGTCCGACAACTGCCAGCGGTCATCGAAGGCGCGGTCGAACAGCGCCTGCATGGCCTGCGCGTGCTTCGCGCGAAACTGCGCTTCTTCGCCAGCCTCGGCCAGACGCATCTGTGCGTAGCTGCGACCCGTCTCGAGCAGGACGTAACGTGGATTGTCGCCGCCGGTCGCAACGACCATCGAACGATCGATGAGCTCGCCGATCACGTCCACGACGGTCCACTCGTCGATTCGATCGTCGGCGACAACGGTACGCGCGGCGTCGAGCGAGAAGCTCCCGGTGAATACGGCAAGTCGTCGGAAGACGAGCCTTTGCGGCTGCGTGAGCAGCTCGTGGCTCCAGTCGAGGGCCGCGAGCAGGGTCTGCTGACGCGAGGCAGCTGCACGATCGCCCGAGACAAGAAGCCGAAACCTCTGATCCAGGCGTTCGGCCACGCCGGCCACGCCGAGCAGGGGTACTCGAGCTGCCGCGAGCTCGATGGCAAGCGCGACGCCGTCCAGTCGACGGCAGATCTCCACGACGGTCGCGACGGTTGCGCGGCCCAGCACGAAGCTGCGATCGGCGGCGGCGGCGCGCTCGCAGAACAGGGCGACGGCGCCGAACTCCAGGGCCTCGCGTTCGTCGACGGGCGCTTCTGGAACCTGCAGTGACGCGAGCCGGTAGACGCGCTCATGGGTTGACTTCAACGCAGACTGGCTCGTAACCAGCAGCGTGACGTGCGGGGCCGTCGCGAGCACGGCCTGGACCACGTCACGCACCGCGTCGCCGAGGTGCTCCGCGTTGTCGATCACGAGCAGCAGCGATAAGGGGCGCAACGCGGCAGCCACCCCGGCGACAGGATCAGCGCCGTGGCCTGCCGGCAGGTGCGCCGCGGCCGCAATCGAGTTGGCCACGAGCGTGGGGTCCGAGACGGCGGCAAGCTCGACCCACACCGCGCCGTGCTGGAAGCGGTCCCGGCCATCACGGACGACCGCCAGGGCGACCGCCTGCGCGAGTCGTGTCTTGCCAATGCCGCCCGGACCCGCGATCGTGACGAGCCTGAGCGTCTGCAGCAGGTGAGTCAAAGCCGCGACGTCGTCATCGCGCCCGATCAGCGGGGTGGCCAGCTCCGGAACGTTGGACGTCAATTCCGGCGCACGGCGCGCCGCGTGGGCGCCCTGCGGCTCCTGGTCGCGTACTTCCCGGCCCTGCAATTCGAGCATGAGGCGATAGCCACGCCCGGGCACGGTGGCAATCGCTCCCTGGCCGAGGATCCGCCGAAGCGCGGAAATCTGGACCTGGAGGTTGTTCTCTTCGACGACGACCTGCGGCCAGACGGCGTCGAACAGCTCGTTCTTTGTCACGAGGTGCCCTGCCCGCTCGAGGAGCGCCTTCAGAACGTCGAAGGCCTTCGGAGTAATCGCGCACGAGACACCGTCGACGATCAGCAGTCGTTCGCGCGGAATGAGCTCGAACGGCCCGAAACGATAGTGCGTTGCAGAATGGGCGGCGACAGACATTGTGATCCGGCTAGTCCGGGCGTGAATTGGTCGGAAGGGACCTCGGCTGCAGCGGAGCCGCAATCAAAGGGGCGGCGGGTCCGGGAGGAGACCTGACCGGCCGGGAGCTGCCGCTATCCGCCGGGGTCGTATCGCAGCAGTCGGGATACAGGACGGGAAACCACTCCGGATGCTCCGCCAGGTTCGCGATCAGGCCGGCGCGGAACGCGGGATCGTCGGCCTTCGCTCCCCACACGCGCACGAGGCGGCGGCCCAGGGTGCGGTCAACCTTCAACCAGGCTTCGACGTCCTTGTAACTGAACGTTCCGGCATCGCGCGGGGCGACGTTTCGCTCGGCGAAAACCGGCAGGCGGGCGGGCAGCGAGTCGCGAAACGGGACCGGCACCGCGGCAAGAAATGCCGCCGATGGCCCGGATGCGCGCACTGGCACCTTCGGCCCCTCGAACTCGATGTAGTCGCCGCCTCGAAGTTGCATCGACTCGGCAAAGCGCGACCGGCGGTCGAGCACCCAGGCGTGTCCGGATTCAATAAAGGCCGTCGACGTACGGACACCAACGTGCATCACAGCGACACCCTTCAAGTCGGCCAGGTCCATCCGCGGTGAGGCGGCACTGACAGCCTGACTTGCTGCTTCCCCACGACTGGTCAGTTTCAACCAGCCAGCAAGCAGATACAGGGCCGGGCGGGCGGTGCCTGTCGATGCATAGGATCCAAGCATCAGCCGCGTGCCCGCGCCCAGGTCGAGGATCGGTCCGGGGGTGTATTCGAGCCGAAGGAACGCCCCCGAAGCGGTTTCCAGGACGTCGTCGACCTGCAATCCGACGCCCTCGTCGGCGGCCAGCCGCGACCCTGCGCGCAAAATGGCCGCATTGCCCTCGAGAATTGTGATCGTCGCGACGCTTTCGGCCCCGAGCGCCAGCGCCGGGATTGCGAGCAGCATGGCCGGCAGGCTTCCAAGACGCATCGCCTTGTTCCCTACTCCAATTTGGCCCCGGCGTGATTGCGTTCTTCGCGGTGATTTGCGGCCGGATGCCACGCGTTAGATCGAACCAATTTACGCGTTCGCAGCTCAATCCGTCGGTGACTTTCGTCATCGATTTTTCAAGGTTCTTTCAGGCCCACGAAAGGACTGCGCAGGTCCGGCTCGGACAGAATGGGCGCCGTCGGGCCGTTTGAGCACCCGCGATCCGTCTCCAGGGCAAGAGCAGCCAGCGAATGATTGTGCGAACAACTGACCGGTGGCAGGCGCGCTTGATCGGCGGGCTCGCGCTTTGCGTGCTGGGCGCCTTGGGCCCCGTCGCCGCCACGGTGGCGGCCGAGCGCGGAGTCGCACTCGTGATCGGCAATGCGCGGTATCCGGAGGCGCCTCTGAACAATCCGGAGAACGATGCCCGCCTGATCGCCAGTACGTTGAGGCGCCTCGGCTTCGAAGTCACCGAGCGTGAAAACCTCGGCATCATGGAATTCCGACGCGTCCTGCGCGACTACGTGCGGCGCCTGCAGGATGAGGATGGGGCAGCCCTGTTCTACTACGCCGGTCACGCGGTCCAGATCGCTGGCCGCAACTACCTGCTGCCGGTGGACATCAATCTGCGCGACGAGGACGAAGTTCGCGACGACGCGGTCGAGATCGACGAACAGCTCGTCAGGCGAATCGAACATGCCAGGGCCCGCGTCCGCATCGTCATCCTGGATGCCTGCCGCGACGACCCCTATGCCTCGAGCCGCGCGCGCCGCGGATTGATTCGAGCAGGAGGCCTCGCCGAGATGTCGGCGTCGGGAGCTCTGATCGCCTACTCATCCGCGCCGGGCCAGGCATCGCAAGACGGACCACCCGATAGCGACAGCATCTACACGCGCAGCCTGGCGAAGGAGATGCTCGCCGAGGACGTCCAAGTCGAGAAAATGTTCAAGAACGTCCTGGTCGATGTGCTGCGCGAAACGAACGAGCAACAGGTACCCTGGGTCAACAGTTCGCTGACGGTCGATTTCAGCTTCAATCCGACCCCTCGCGCCGTCGCCGACACCTCGTCCGTGCGGGGCGAGGCGCGCCAGGCGCAGCAGGGAGCGCAGGCGCTGTTCGCGGGCTTGCCGGTCCTGGCCGCCGCGCGGCCGGACGCCCTGCCGACAGCGTCGCAAGCGATGCTTGCAATGGACCATTGTGCCGAATTGGCTCGGCGTCTGCGAATCGGTGACTCGATATCCGCCCCGGATGCGGCTTACCTGCAGCGAAACTGTCTTCCCGCCGCGCTTCGGCAGGCCGCGCAGAACCCGCCGATGCGGGATTCAGCAACGCCGGTTGACGGCCCTTCGCCCGCGCCGGCGAGCCGCGACGAGCCGGCGCCGTCGGCAGCGCCCAAGGAAACCGAGCCACCACAACCATTCGACGAAGCACTGAAAGCAGCCGTCACCAAGCTGCTCGAGCGAGCCGATCTTGACCTGGCGGTTGCTGCGGGTCAGGGAGCACCGTCTGCGTCGCTGGTGGTCGATCCCCTGATCGACGCGTCGACGGGTTTCCACACCGGCGCGACCAAGGCGGTCGAGCAGCGACTGGTGAGTGCGGTGCACGATCGACTTCCGCGTCTGCAGACGGTGGATTTCTCCCCCGAGAGCGTGGCGCGGCGACCGCTGGTCGTGATCGGTACGGTGACGCCACTTGATCGCGAAGGCCACACGACCGGCGCGCGTTTCGTCTATGCGATCCGCCTGGCGCTGCTGGATCTTCAGCGCGGCATCGTGGTATCGGCCGCTTCGGCGCGTTCGCGGCTGGGGGGTGTGGACGCGACACCGACGCGTTTCTATGGCGACATGCCGGCCTGGGCGCCCGATGGGTCGATCGAGGCGTACACGCGCGCATGCAACGATGCGATTGCGGGCGCGCCGATCGATCCGGCTTACCGGGACGGTCTCGCCGTCTCCGCCCTCGTGAGCGCGGCGATCGAAGCGTATGAGACTGGACGCCTGCGCGAGGCGCTCACGGGCTTCACGAAGGCGCGACGGCAAGGCGGCGATCCGCAACTTCGCATCGAAAGCGGCCTGTATCTGGCCGCGGCGCGCCTGGACCGCGTGAGCGATGCGCAGCAGGCGTTCGCCCGCATCGTGGACCTCGGCCTGGCCCGAGGCCGCCTGGGGGTGCGGTTCCACTTCCGTCCCGGCGCCACGCAGTTCCTCGACGATGCGCAGGCAAGGCCAGCGTATGAATTGTGGCTCGCCCTGGTCGCGCAGCGCGCGCAGATCCACCGCGGCTGCCTGCAGATCGCAGGCCATACCAGTCGCAAGGGTGACGAGTCGGCGAGCGGGAGGCTGTCGCTGCTGCGGGCACAGACGGTCAAGGACCGGATCGACGCGATCGATCCGGAGATCGCATCGCGAACGCTCGCCGTCGGCAAGGGCTTTCACGAGAACCTGTCCGGACTGGGTACCGAGGATGGCCGTGACGCGATCGACCAGCGCGTCGAATTCAAGGTGCTCGACTGCCACCGCACCTCGCCAGCCACTCCGATCCGCAGCCTGGTCCAAAGATGACCACATCGGCCTCGTTGCGCCCGCGACCGACAGACTCCGTTGCGCCGCTCGTCGCGCTCGGCGTTGCGCTGCTCGCGCTGCTCGCCGGCTGCGCCTCGCCCCGAGCCAGCCGAATGACCGAGCCGCGGCCGTACGCGGTTCCGACCCGTGCGATCACCAGCTTCGCTTCGGAGCTGCGATGCATGGACGGGCTGCTGCTGGACTACGGCATCCACGACGTACCGCTCGCGGTCGAACCGGTCGCCGACCCGACGCACCGCCTCGGCACCGGGTCGGCGGACCTTCTGACCCTTGCAGTCTCGGATATGACGCGCAGCAGCCGCGCGATCCGCCTCGTTGCGCCGGGTGCGAACGACGCATCGCGATCCGGCAATTCGCTGCGCGGCGCCCTCAGCCTCGCCGACGACGGCAGCTCGAGCACGACCCTCAGCCTCGACGCGTCCCTGCTCGGATCGGACGCGAACATCGTTGCCGGGTCGGCCGCGCGCCATTCCGCGACACTGGCGCGCAAAGGCGGCGACTACACCGGCAACGCCGAGATCCGCCAGTTCGGCATCGCGTTCGAGCTGGCCTCGGCGCCTTCCGAGGCACTGCAACAGACGTCGCGCGCGCTCGCAGAACTCGCCGCGATCGAGCAGGTCGGACGGCTGGCGCACGTTCCGTACTGGAGCTGCCTCGGGGCACCGCCGACCCAGGAAGCGGTCGCCGCCGAGATCAAGGACTGGTACGACGCGCTCGCCGCGCATCCGGCCGAGATGATCCGCTACGTCCAGGAGCAGCTGCGCACGCGCAACGTCTACGCCGGCCCCGTGGACGGCGCCGTCAATTTGCAACTGAAGGACGCACTGGCGCAATACCGAGAAGCGCTCGGCCTCACGCGCGAGGCGAAGGTCACGCTCGACTTCTTCAACGCGTACCTGAGCGCGGATCATCGTCGCGTGGCGACGCGGGTTGCGGCCGCCGCGCCTGCCCCGGTTGATCCCCCGCCTGCCGCGGCGCTGACGCCGCCCACGCCGGCCCCATCGCTCGCGCTGCGGCTCACGACCGAGGACGACGCCCGCCGCTTGCGGCGCGGAGACACGGTGCGGCTGCTGGTGCGACCGAGCCGCGACGCGTACGTCTACTGCTTCCTGCTTGACGAGGACCGCCATGTGGTCCGCTTCTTCCCGAACCACTTTCAGCGCGAGGCGCGGGTAGGGACGGCAAGTGGCCTCAAATTGCCCGGCACGATGCCGTTCGAGATCGCGCTCAACTCGCGGGGAGTTTCAGAGACCGTCGCCTGCTTCGCAACCGAGCGCGACGTGCTGGCGCGCTTGCCGGCGGCGCCGGGGGCGGACAGCTTCGCGCCGCAGCCGTTCGCTGCCTTGAGTGAGGTCCGCAGTGCGCTGCAGGATGCGACCGACGGGGTGTTTGCCCACGCCTCGCTGGAGCTGACGCCCGGAGACTAGGGGCAGATGTTTTCGTTCCACTCGGGGCCTTTTCTGAAACTTGAACCGATCCGGGCGGCCGGGCAACTGATTGGGAGTGCTCCCAACTCGGAGTTGCCCTGATGGCCCCCTCCCATCGACAACGCGCGGCCTGCCACCGCCTGCTCGTCGCCGCTGCAGCGCTCGTCGCCGTCGCGACACTCGAGGTTCGAGCCGAGGTCTGCAGCGGCGCGCTGCCCGACTCTGGCGCCATTGCGTCGGTCCAGGCCGGCAGGTTCGCGCTGATCGAGAGCGGCTGCGAGCTGGCCCCGAGCGCGGCTCCCCGCGCCGCGGCGCAGCTGCTGCTGTACGAGCGCGGATCGGCGACGATCACGATGAGCGCGCCGCCCGGCGCGCCGGTCCGGGCGGCGCCGGCCCCGCGCCCCGCGCCTGTGGCCGCACCCGATGATCGCGACGTCGAGCGGATCCTGTCGGTCGAGCCGGCCGTCGCCGCCGCCGCACGCATCTACGGCGTCGATCCGCTGTTGCTGCATGCGATCGCCCACGTGGAATCGCGCCACCGTGCCGCGGCCGTGTCGGCGGCCGGCGCGCTCGGGCTGACCCAGGTGATGCCGGCCACCGCACGGCGCTTCGGCATCGATAACCCGGAGCGCTCGCTGCTCGATCCGGACACGAACCTGCGCGCCTGTGCCGCTTACCTGCGGGCGCTGCGCGGCCGGTACGGCGACGACCTGACGCGCGTGCTCGCGGCGTACAACGCCGGCGAAGAAGCGGTCGACCGCTATGGGGGCGTGCCGCCGTATCCTGAAACCCAGGCCTATGTGCACGACGTCCTGGCCGTCTACGGCCGTTTGACCGCGATGTTCGCGGTCTCGGACGACGGAGCGCTGGTCGCGCGCGGCGAACGGCAATGAGACTGGCCGCTGCGCTGCCCGCGGATGCGCCGGACGCCGAGAGCGTATTCGCCCGCTACAGCGACCTGATCCTGGTCGCCGGGGTCGTCGCGATCGTTGCTCTGATGGTGCTGCCGCTGCCGCGATGGCTGATCGACCTGCTGGTCGGCGCGAACATCTCGATCGGCCTGCTGCTTCTGCTGCTGGCGCTCTACGTCGGCTCGCCCCTGGATTTCTCCTCCTTCCCGAGCGTGCTGCTGATGACGACGCTGTTCCGGCTGTCGCTTTCGATCGCGACGACCCGGATGATCCTGCTGCAGGCGGACGCCGGCCACATCATCGCGACCTTCGGCAAGATCGTTGCGGGCGGCAACCTGGTCGTCGGTCTGGTCGTCTTCCTCATCATCACCGTCGTGCAGTTCATCGTGATCGCGAAGGGCGCCGAGCGCGTCGCCGAAGTCGCCGCCCGCTTCTCGCTCGATGCGATGCCGGGCAAGCAACTGTCGATCGATTCGGACCTGCGCTCCGGCCTGATCGACAAGGACGAGGCGCGGCGGCGGCGGCGCTCGCTCGAGCTCGAGAGCAGGCTGAACGGGAGCCTCGACGGCGCGATGAAGTTCGTCAAGGGCGACGCGATCGCCGGCATCGTGATCATCCTGATCAACCTGCTGGGCGGCCTGGCGATCGGCGTCATGCAGCAAGGCCTCCCGATCGGGATCGCGATGGCGCGCTACTCGATCCTGACGATCGGCGAAGGCATGGTCGCGCAGATCCCGGCACTGCTCGGCGCGATGGCCGCCGGGCTGATCGTAACGCGCACCACCGACGAGGAGCACGACCGCCACCTGGGCGACGCGATTCGCAAGCAGGTCACCGCGAAGCCGCGCGTGCTGCTCGTCGCCGGCGGCATCTGCCTGCTGATGTCGGCGGTGCCCGGTTTCCCCAAGGCGGTCTTTGTGCTGCTCGGGCTGGTCGCGGCCGTCAGCGGCGTCCTGCTGACACCGGCGTGGCGCGAGCGCATCGCGCGCCTGCGGCACCCGGCCCTGCGCGGTCTGGTGCGGCATCTGGCGACGCCCGCGCCGGTCACCGCAACGCCGCCGCCGGCGCCTGCCGCGGTCGCGCTGCTGCTGCAGGTTCCGTCCGCGCTGCTGGCGGGCGCCGCGGCGCAGGCGACGGCCCAACAGCTGGCCGACCTGCTCGAAGAGATACAGCTCGACCTGGGTCTGGCGCTGCCGAAGATCCACCTGCACGGGCGGCGCGATGCCAACGAGTGGGAACTGCTCGCGTTCGAGGCGCCGATCGGCCGTGGCCGCCTCGAGCCGGAAGCCACCGCCGATGCGCTGGTCGGTCCTGTGCGGCAGGCGCTGCGCCGCAATGCGGGGCTCTTCGTCGGTATCCAGGAGACGATGAACCAGCTCAACCGCGCCACCGGCGACGTACCGGACGTCGTCAAGGAAGTGATGCGCACGGTGCCGCTGACCCGCATTGCCGAGGTGCTGCGTCGGCTCGTCGCCGAGTCGGTATCGATCCGCAACCTGCGCGACATCCTCGAGGCGCTGTCCGACTCCGGCACGAAGGAGCCCGCGATGCTCCTGGAGGGCGCCCGCGCCGCGCTGAGCCGGCAGATCTGCCATCGCGTGGCGCCGCAGGGGACGTTGCGCGCCGTGCTGCCGCGGCCCGAGCTTGCAGCCGAACTGCGCGCGATCCTTGCCCCCGGCGCCGGCTCACCGGTGGCTGGCGCCGAACAAAAGCTGCGGCGGATCGCCTCCACGCTGATCGCTTCGATCCGCGCCGGCCGCGCCGCCGCCGTCGTCACCGAGCCGGAGCTGCGCGTGGCCCTGCGCAGCCTGATCGAGGCCGAGTGCTTCGATACGCCGGTGCTTTCCTACCGCGAACTGGTCCCCACCCTCCAGCTCGTGCCCGTGGCAGAAGTGCTGGCCGAGGCCGCCTAGATGGACCGCACACGCTTGCGCCAACGCTTGCGCCTCGGCCCCCTCGCCGTGCTGCTCGCGGCCTCGATCACGAACGCCGGTCCGCTGCCCAACGGGGCGCGGGCCGTCTCGATCACCGCGCGCGAGCAGCCGATCGCGGCGTTCCTCCAGGACCTGTCGGCCGACGTCGAAGTACCGGTCGCGATCAGCCCGAAGGTCACCGGGACCGTCAACGGCACGTTCTCGGGCTCCGCCGACAAGGTGCTGCACGACATTGCCCGCGTCTACAACCTGGTCGGCTACTTCGACGGCGCGGTCATGCACGTCGTGCCTGCGAGCGAGCTCGCGACCAGGACCTTCGCGGTGCCGCGCACGGTCGCCGAGCGCGCGCTGCGCGGCAGCTACGAGCTCGGACTGCCCGATGCGCGCGACACGGTCCACGCCACCGCCGACGGCGACCTGGTGGCGATCGGCACGCCGCGCTTCATCGAGCAGATCGAGGACCTGGTCCGCGCCGCGCAGACCGCGCAGGCGGCCGCCTCGGCGCCGCCGACGCCGGGGATGCTCGACTTCCAGGTGTTCTACCTGCGCTACGCGTGGGCCCAGGACACGACGGTGACGTTCGCGGGCCACCAGATCGTCGTGCCGGGCGTTGCGTCGATCCTTCGATCGCTGGTCGGCGGACACGCGGCCGGCACCGCGATCCAGGACATCGCGCTGCGGCCGTCCCGGCCGAAGCTGAAGGGCCAGGGCCTCGCCTCGCAGGGCGTCTCGGCCGCTGCCGACGCCGCGCACCCGCGCAACGGCGTCGACACGCTGGTGACGGCGCTCAACACCGTGGCACAGGCGGGCGCACCACCGCCCGCCCCCGACAGCGGGCCTGCGCCGATGGCGTTCGATCCGCGCCAGGTGTCGATCGAGGCCGAGCCGCGCCTGAACGCGGTGATCGTGCGCGACGCCCCCGATCGATTGGCGCGCTATGGCCAGCTGATCGCCGCGCTCGACGTCGAGCCGCAGACGCTCGAGATCGAGGCGACGATCATCGACGTCAGTACCGACCGACTGCGGGAACTCGGAATCAACTGGAACTGGAGCAACGCGCGGCAGGACATCGGCTTCAGCGGCACGGTGCCCACGACAGGGCCGGGCGCCGTCGCCTCGGCCGTGCTCGGCTCGCTCGGGCAGTTCGTCGCGAGTATCCGGGCGCTCCAGAGCGAGGGCGCGGCGCGCGTCGTTTCGAGCCCGCAGGTCGTCACGCTGTCGAACGTCGAGGCCGTCTTCGACGACACCTCGACGTTCTACGTGCGCGTCGCCGGCTCCTACGAGGTCGATCTATTCGACGTCACGGTCGGCACTTCGCTGCGCGTGACGCCGCACGTGTTCCGCGATCACGACGACACGCGCATCAAGCTGATGGTTCAGGTCGAGGACGGCTCGCTCACCGGACAGACGGTCGACCAGATCCCGGTTGTCACGCGCTCGACGATCGATACGCAGGCGCTGATCAACGAGGGCGAAAGCCTGCTGATCGGCGGCATGGTCCGCGAGTCGACCTCGTCCAATGTCGACAAGGTCCCCGGCCTCGGCGACGTCCCCATCGTCGGCAACCTGTTCAAGAGCCGCACCAGCGACGACGGACGCGTCGAGCGCATGTTCCTGATCACGCCGCGCCTGGCCGCGGCGAGGCCGGGCGCGACCGGCACCAGCCTCGTGGCCAGCGCGGCCGCCCCGGCCAAGCGGGCATCCGTCGTGCTGGATCTGGACGCGCTGCCGGTGGCGCCGGCCAACGCCGCACCAGCCGCGGTGCCCGCGCGACCCGAAAACGACGACTTCATCGCACCGGCGCCGCAGCCCGGGGGGTCGCCGCCCTCGAATTCCCCGCCGAGGAGGAACTGACCATGGATGGCTTCGACCCCAGCGGCAATGCGCCGCCCCGTCTCGAGCCCGTGCTCGACTCCGCGGTCGAGGCCGCGCTCGAGCTGCGGATCCTCGATGGCCCGCAACGCGGCGCGCGCGCCACCGTCGAGAGCGGCGTCCCGTTCGTCGTCGGCGCGCTGCGCGACGGCGACGATGCCGCGGCGGGCTGCGACATCGTTCTGAACGAGCCGGGGGCGCCGGATGCGGCGGACTCCTCGGGGCACGCGCGGGCGCGCGTCACCATCGACCGACGCGACGCGCTGCTCGAGGTGCTTGACGGCGAGGTCGAGCTCGGCGGCCGTCGTCACGCGGCCGGCGGGCAGGTGGCCTGGTCGGTCCATGCGCCGCTCAGGATCGGCGCTGCGACGATCGCCTTCGGCCGCGCGGACATCGAGCGCTGGCCCGTCCCCACCGACACCGGATCGAACGGCATGCCGGCGCCGGCACCCGCCTGGGCAATGCGACCGGCGCGCCGCGCCCCGCTGCTGCGCCGCGCCGAGTTCTGGCTCGCCGCGACCGGCGGCGCCGTGCTGCTGGCTTGCACGGGGTCGCTCCTGGCCGCGCATCGGATCGCCGCGGTGCCGCCAGCGGATCCGAAGCCGCTCGCTGCCGCGCTGCATGAGAGCGGCTTTCGCGGCGTCAGCGCGACCGGCGGTGCCGACGGGCTGATCGGACTTCACGGCCGTGTCGCCACGCAGGCCGAGCGCAGCCGCCTCGACGCGTGGCTCGCGCAGCATCACGTGCAACCGCCGCCGCGGCTCGACCTGGACGTCGACGAGGAGGTGCTGCGCGACGTCATCGAGGTGTTCCGCGTCAACGGCATCCCGGTCCAGGCGCGGGTCGCAGCACCGGGCCGCGTCGAGGCCGAGGCCGCCGAGCGCGATGCCGATCGGCTCGCGCGTGCCGAGGAGGTGGTTCGGCGCGACGTGCGCGGCCTCGAGAACCTGGAGGTCTCCAACACCGTACCCGCGGAGCCGCCGGGGCCGCCGCCGGTCGGGGACGACCCGAACAAGCGGATCGCGTCGCTGGTCCCGGCACCGGCGCAAGGCGGGCCCGGTTACATCGTCACGGCCGATGGCGCCCGCTACTTCCTCGGCGCGCTGCTGCCCTCCGGCTACCGCATCGCGCAGATCGAGCCGCAACGGCTGCAGCTCGAGCGCGACGGCCGCCAATCGACACTGAACTTCTGAGCCCGTTGCTGCAACCCACCTCGAAAGGAGAACACGATGGCCACCTATTCCACCACCCCTGCGACGCTGTCCACGCTCGCCGCCGCACCGATGGCAAGTAAACCCACGAGCGCGAACAACGCCACGAACAGCTGGTTCGACGCGATGGCGCAGGCGTGGGGCCAGGCGCTCGACAACCAGGCCAACGTGCTTCAGCAGGATTCGGACGCGATCAGCAACGGCGGCAGCGATTCGCCTTCGGCGATCACCACCCTGACGGCCGAATCCCTGAAGATGACCTTCCTGTCCGACAGCTCGCACACGTCGCTCACGTCGGTCGGCGACGCGCTCGAGGCGATGGCTCGCAAGCAGTAGCCCTCACCGGAGATGCCTCATGACGATCGCGATCGCCGCCCCCGCGGCCAGCACGATAGCTCCGGCCGCACAGGCAAGCGGCGCGGCCGGGCAGGCCGGCTACAACCTGTCGCTGGGCGACCTGAACCACTTCGAGCAGGCGCTCGCGCGCGCTGGCGGACACCTGGAAGCGCAGCCGGTCCGCGCGCCGAGCGCGGCGGCCGAGGCGATGTTGCGGCCGCTCGACCATATCAACGGCGAGGCGGCCCGCCTGTCGAACGATGCCCAGCTGGCCCAGGCCGCCGGCCGCGAGATGAGCCCGAGCGAGGTCGTCACGCTGACGGTCCGCTGCCAGGAGTTCATGTTCCATTGCCAGCTGACGTCGAACATCGCGAACCGCACGGCCGACGGCCTGCAGCAACTGTTCCGTCAGCAATCGTAGGGAGCCCGACGATGACCTCGGTTGCCCGGTTTTCGAGACACCTGGCGCCGCTCGCGGTTGCGATCGCGCTGCTGGCCGGCTGCGCGAGGCAGGAACTGTATTCGCAGCTGTCGGAGCGTCAGGCGAACGAGGTCGTCGCCGCGCTGCAGGCCGCCGGCATCGACGCCGAAAAACGCTCGCAGGAGGGGCAGTTCTCGGTACTGACCGCGAGCGACGACTTCCCGGCCGCCGTCGGCACGCTGAACGCCCAGGGGCTGCCGCGCGAGGCATTCGACAGCATGGGCAGCGTGTTCAAGCGCGAGGGTTTCGTCTCGACGCCGCTCGAGGAGCGCGCGCGGCTGCTGCATGCGATGTCGCAGGAGATCTCGAACACGCTTTCGGGCATCGACGGCGTCGTCACCGCGCGCGTCCACCTGGTCGTGCCCGAGCGCAGCCCGCTGTCGGACAAGCCGCAGCCGTCGGCCGCCGCCGTGTTCATCAAGCACCGCCCGGATCGCAACCTCGCAGCGCAGGTGCCCCAGATCAAGGCGCTCGTCGTCAACAGCATCGAGGGTCTCGCGTACGACAACGTCACCGTGGCACTGTTTCCGGCCGACGCCCGTCCCGCCGGAACCGGCGCGGCGGCTCCGGCTGCGCGACCGCTGAAGGCCGAAACGCTGTTCGGCGGCTCGGTCGGCCTGCTGGCCCTGGCCGGCGGCGGCCTGCTCTGGTGGCGTCGCCGCGACGGTGAAGGCACGCGATGAGCGCCACGCCCGGGCTGGAGCGGCACCGCCGCCGCGCCGCGATCGCCACACGGCTGCTCGAGGCGGCACCGGATGCCGCCGCCGCGCTCGACTGGGATGCGCTCGATCGCGGACCGGCGTGGCTGGCGGTCCCCGACACGGAACTGGCACTCGAGCAGCGCAGGATCGGTGCCACCCTGAACACGGCGGCGATCCGCCTGTGGATCGACCGGCGCAGGCTCGCCGCGGCGCGCACCGCGGTCGGCGAGGCGTTCCTGCGCGCGCTGCTCGCCGATCCCGCGGCACCGGACGTCGCGCCTCATGTCGTGGTCGCCCCGGATGGCGGCAGCGACATCGCCGAATGGCTCCGGCAGGCGGGCGCTGCGGTGCAGGCCGCCGCGATTTCCGACAGTCCCTTGGGACAGGCCGCGGCGATTGCGCTGTGCGGTCGCGCCGGCGGTGCGCTGCAGCTGGCGGCCGAGACCGCGCGCGGCCTGATCGAGCACGCCAGGCGGATCGGCGCGACGCTCGCCACGGCGGCGCCGGAGACGCAATGAGTTTCCTGCTCTGGCAGCGCGACCGTGACGTCGCCATCGCGTCGCGCCGACGTGTGTTGACCGCGGCCGAAGTCGGGCCGCTGCTCGATGCGCAAGCGCTGTGCCAATGCGTCGCGGACCTGGCCGCAAGCCGGACGGCGAAGATCGACGAAGCTGCCGACGCGGCGCGGACCGCGGCGCGCATCGAAGGGCTCGAACTGGGCCGGCGCGAGGCACGCGAGGAGATCTCGACGACCCTGGCGTCCCTCGCCGCCAGAGCCGCCGCCGAACGGGACCGGTTGCGCGGCGAGGTCGGTTCACTGGCGCTCGAGGTCGTGCGCAAGATCCTCGGCCAGTTCGCCCCCGAGGTGGTGCTGGTCGCGCTCGCCCGGTCCGCGCTGGACGAAATGCTTCCCGCACCTGCAGTGACGCTGGTCATCCATCCCGACCGTGTCGATGCGGTCCGCGAAAGCCTGGCGGACGAACGGGTCGGCGATTGCGTCAACGGCGCGTGCATCGAGGTCCGCGCCGATCCCGGCTGTGCGCCCGACGACTGCCGGATCGAGACGGCACTGGGTGTCGTCGATGCCGCGCTCGCTGTGCGGCTTGCCAGGATTGCGCAGGCCTGGGAGATCGCATGAACCTGGCCGACGCGATGCCCACCGCCCGCCTGCAGCGCGCGCTGCAGTCGGCGCGGACCGTCGCCGAACTGGGGCGCGTCGTCCAGGCAGCCGGCACCGTCCTGCGGGCGACCGGACTGCACGCGCGCATCGGTCAACAATGCGAGGTGTTCGATCCAGCGCAGACCGACGGCGGCGCGACGCTGTCGGCCGAGGTCATCGGTTTCAGTGGCAGCGAGATGATGCTGGCGCCGTACGGGTCGCTGCGGCAGCTTCCGGTCGGCGCCGCGGTCCGCGCGCTGGCCGACGACGCGACCGTACCCGCCGGTGAAAGCGTGCTCGGTCGCGTCGTCGACGCGTTCGGACGACCACTGGATGGCGCGCCGCTGCCGCAGTCGGGCGTGCGCCCGAACCCGCTGCACGCCCCGGCTCCCTCACCGCTCGCACGGCGCCCGATCGCGTCACCCTTTCCGACCGGAGTGCGGGCGATCGATTCGGCGTTGACGGTCGGCGAAGGCCAGCGGGTCGGCATCTTCTCGATGGCCGGCGGCGGCAAGTCGACGCTGCTCGGAATGCTGGCGCGCCAGGCGCGCGCCGACGTCAACGTGATCGCGCTGGTGGGCGAGCGGGGCCGCGAGGTGCGCGAATTCCTGGACGACTGCCTCGGCGAGGCGGGTCTGGCGCGCTCGGTCGTCGTTGTCTCGACATCCGACCGGCCGGCGCTCGAACGCGTGCGCGCCGCGTACGCGGCGACCGCCATTGCCGAAGGCTTCCGTCGCAAGGGCCTGCGCGTGCTGCTGCTGGTCGATTCGGTGACCCGCTTCGCGCGCGGGCTGCGCGAGCTCGGCCTGTCGGCGCTCGAGCCGCCGGTGCGGCGCGGCTATCCCCCGTCGGTGTTCGCCGAGCTGCCGCGATTGTTCGAGCGGGCCGGCAACGACGCGGTGGGCTCGATCACCGCGTTCTACACGGTGCTTGTGGAAGACGACGACGACCCGGTCGCGGAGGAGGTCCGCTCGATCCTCGACGGCCACATCGTTCTGTCGCGCGACCTGGTGCATGCGCACCACTATCCGGCCATCGACGTGCTGGCCAGCGTGAGCCGCGTGTTCACGCGTGTCGCCTCGCGCCAACACCAGGACGGCGCGGCCGCGTTGCGCGAGCTGCTGAACGCCTACCGCGAGGTCGAGTTCCTGCTTCGGATCGGCGAGTACCAGCCCGGCGGACCGAATCGGGCCGCCGACCGCGCGATCGAGCGGATCGATGCGCTGCGGGCGTTCCTGCGACAGCGCATCGACGAGGCGAGCGATTTCGACGCCACCGTCGCGCGCCTGGCGGAGATCGTCCAATGAGCACGGCCCTGCCGTTGGGCGACGTGGACGTGCTGCGCCGGATCCGGACCCTGCGCGTCGAGCGCGCCATGCGGCTCGTTGCCGGCGCCCGCGCAGCGGTCGACGCGGCTGACGCCGTTGTCGCGCAGCGGCTCGAGCGGGTGGAGGCGATCCGCGCGTCGCTCGACGGGTTGCGCGAGGCGATCGGACCGGCGCTGGCGCCGGAGCTGCCACGCTGGGCGTCGTTGATCTTCACGCGGCAGCAGCAGCTCGCCGACCAGCTCGAGCGTGCGGAGGATAAGCTGTTGACCGCGCGCGAAAGACTCGACGGTGCACGGAAAGCGTTGCAGCGCGCGCGCGCCGACCTCGCGAGCGCTCAGCGGCGCGAGCAGGTTGCCGATGATCTTGCGCGCCGCGCACGGCGCAAGCTGGCCATCGAGCGCGAGCGCAGGCTCGAGCGCGAGGCCGAGTCGCTGCCCCGAGCCGATTGGAGGGCGCGATGATGGTCACCGGCGATCGCGTCGCAGCGCGGACCCCGCTGCGCGGCGCGGCCACCGCGGCGGCCGGATCGCAGCCCGAACAAGCCTTCGCGCGCGCGCTGCACGAAAAGAGGCTCGCGGCCGACGACGCCGGGGCGGGAGATGATGCCGGCGGGCAAGACGGCGCCTCGGGCAACGGCAGCAGCCAGGCTTGCGCGCTCGCCGGCCCGAACGCACCGCCAGCCGGGCTGTCCTGGCCGCCACCCGCGCCGTGCGGGGACGGCGGCGACGGGCCGACGGCCGGCATCGAGGCGACCAGCGCGAGCGCCGCGGCGGCGGCCGCGGACTCGATGCTCGCCCCGACAGCCGTCGACGCCGACCCGAGCGCTTGGGAAGCCTCGATCCGCGACGGCAACGGCGTCGCGCTCGATCTGCGTGCCGAGTCGGCACCGCCCGGGCCTGGCCAGAGCGCCGCATGGTCTGTCACGGTCGTCTCGCCGGTGCTCGCGGCCGAGATCCTTGCACAGCATGCGCCCGAGCTGACCGACCGCCTGCGCCGGCGCGGCATCGCTTCCCGCGTCCGGATCGCCGGGGCGCTCGAAGATCGCGGTGGCGACGAATCGACTTGAACGAGCAGCGCGCGAATTGCAACACAACGGTGACGCTCCGCCCGGACCGCGCGTCGCGGCTTGGGGCCGAAGGGAGGATCCGACCGATGACTGCACGTACCGTCTACATCGTTGACGGCAACTCCGACTTCCGCGAGGCGACCCGCGCCCGGCTTTCGGGTGCCGGCTTCGACGTCACCGCCTGGGGCGACGCCGGCGAAGCGATCGACCAGCTCGCAGCCGGCGCGCGCCGCCATCATGGCAATTGCGCCTGCCTGCTGCTCGACCTCGGGATGCCGCCCGTCTCCGGCCTCGTCGTGCACGACGCGCTGCTCGAGCGCGGCGCCAGGATGCCCGTCATCTACGTCACCGCCGACGCCGACGTTCCGGGCACGGTCCGCGCGATGCAGCGCGGCGCGCTGACAGTTCTCGAGAAGCCGGTCGACGCCGGCGAGCTCGACGCCGCGCTTGACTCGGCATTCGCCGACCGCAGCGCGTGCGCATCGGTACCGGCGGCCGGGCCGCCTGCGCCGTTGTTGAGCGACCAGCGCGTGCAAGCGCAAGCCCGCTACCGCGCACTCGAGGCCAGGCTCGCGCCGCGCGAGCGCGAGGTTCTCGGCTACGTGATTCTGGGCGTCTACAACAAGAACATCGCCGACCGGCTCGGCATCTCGATCAAGACCGTCGAGCTGTATCGGGCACGCGGCATGACGAAGATGCGAGTCCGCTCAGTGGCGGAGCTGACCCGCGTCATGATCACGCAGCAAGCCTGATATGGGCGCGGGCGCCCACGCGACGCTCGGCTACGGCGCGGCCGCCGCAGCCTGGTTCGAGGCCACGACCGATGCCGGACTGCTGCGCTTGTCGGTCCGAACGCCGGTCCGGCATGCGGCCGATGCCGCGATCGTGCTCGCCAACTGCGATGCGCTGCTGGGCGCGCTGGACGCCTGGTGCGGCGCGCCGCTCAACTGGCGCTGGGTCGGAAGCTCGCCGGCGCGCCGGACCGCCGCCGAGGTCGCCAGTGCAAGCTGGTCGCCCGCCAGCGACGAGTCCCTGCCGGCAGCCTCGCTCGAGATCGGCTGGACGCTGCTGCGCAGCCGGCCGGCGCCGTCTGGCGAATTCGCGCACGCGCTGCGCTGGGCCCGCGTACCGGCGGTGCTGGCGATTTCGCAGCAGTCGCTCAGCGCGGACGAGCTGGCGCTGCTCGAGCCGGGCGGAGTGGTCCTGCTTCCCGAATCGCTGTCGTCACCGTGGCGCGGGCGACTGCGTTCTGCGATCGAGACGGCGCATCCCGGCGCCGGCGTGCCGGTCGAGTTCCTGTCGCCGCACGCCGTGCGCCGGCCCCCCCTCGAACAGCGCGGCCCGGCGCCCGCCACCGTGGACTCGACCCACGAGGTTCAGATGCGGATGGTGGGCGTCGTCGGCTGCGACCGGCTGGCCGGCTGGTTCGAGGGCGGCATCGGGCCGGTCAGCCCGGCCGCCGCCCTGTGGTCGCGCGGGGTGCCGGGGGTGTCAGCCCGCTGCCTTGCACAGGGCGAGCTGGTGCCGTGGGGCGACGGCTGGGCGCTCGCGATCCGCACCAAGAATCCTTGAACCTTCCGCCTTCGCGCGCCATCGCGGCCATGGACCTGACCCAATTCTCCCCATCGTCGGCACTGCTGACGGTGATCGTGCTGGCACTGGTTCCGTTCGTCGCCGTCATGGTCACGTCGTTTACGAAGCTGGTCGTCGTGCTGAGCCTGTTGCGCAATGCGCTCGGCCTGCAGCAGGTGCCGCCCAACGTGGTACTGAACGGCCTGGCGCTCGTGCTCAGCATCTACGTGATGTATCCGGTCGGCGCCGAGATGAGCGCGAAAGCGCAGGGAATCGACCAGATCGCCTCGAGCACGAAGAACATGCTGGCGGCAGCCGATGCCGCCAAGGAGCCGCTGCGCGCGTTCCTGCTCCGGCACAGCCGGCCGCTCGAGCGCGCGTTCTTCCTGAAGACGGCGCGGCAGGCGTTGAAACCCGAGCAGGCGGCCCAGCTCGACGAGCGCGATTTCCTCGTCGTCGTGCCTGCCTTCACGGTCAGCGAGCTCTCGGTGGCCTTCGAGATCGGCTTCCTGATCTTCCTGCCGTTCCTGGTCATCGATCTGGTGATCTCGAATGTGCTGATGGCGATGGGGATGATGATGCTGTCGCCGACCACCGTATCGATGCCGTTCAAGCTGCTGCTGTTCGTGCTGATCGACGGCTGGGTCAAGCTCGTGCACGGCCTGGTCCTGACGTACTCGTGACCTGTACGCCTGACCTGCGGCGGCGGCGATGAACAGCGACCTGATCCAGTTGACCCAGCAGGCGCTCTGGTTCGTGCTGCTGCTGTCGGCGCCGCCGATCGTCGCCGCGGCCGCGGTCGGGCTGCTGATCGCGTTCGTCCAGGCCGCCACGCAGCTGCAGGAGCAGACGACGCAGTACGTCGCCAAGTTCTTCGCGATCGTCGTCACGATCTTCATCACGGCCTCGCTGCTCGGCGGCGGCCTCTACCGCTTCGGCGATCGGGTCTTCACCCAGTTCGCCGAGATCGTGCGGCACTGAGGGCGCACCGATGGATGCCCTTGGCCTGCACGGCTCGGCCGGCGACGTCGTCCTGCTGCTCGGCCTGTCGGCAACGCGCGTCGTGGTTGCGCTGCTGCTGATACCGCTGTTCGCCGCCGAGATGATCCCGCCGGTCGTGCGCAACGCGATGTTCATCTCGATCGCGCTGCTCGGTCTGGCGCTGCAGCCGTTGCCCGCGCTGCCGCACGCGGGCGCCTGGCCGTGGCTGTCGATGTTCGCGAAGGAAGCGCTGATCGGCGGCGCCACCGGCTTCCTTTTCGCCGGCATCATGTGGGCTTTCGAGTCGGCCGGCCAGGTCATCGACGCGAAGGTCGGCACGATGGTGGCGCAGGTCGCCGATCCGCTGACGGGGCAGCAAATATCGCTCAACGGCGCCTTCCTGGGGCGGCTCGCCAGCTATGTGTTCATGGCCGGCGGCGGCTTCATGGTGCTGGTCGGCACGCTGATGCAGACCTACGCGGCCTGGCCGGTTTGGGCGCCCCTGCCGGCGCTCGCGGCCGGCGGGGTCCGGTTGTTCGAGAGCGAGCTGGGCCGGATCATGGCGCTGACGCTGCTGGTGGCCGCGCCGGCGCTGGTCGTGCTGTACGTGGTCGAGTCGGTGCTCGGCCTCATCAACCGCTTCGCGCAGCAGCTCAACGTTTTCTCGCTGGCGGCGTCGCTGAAGAGCTTCGTCGCGACCTGGATCATCCTGGTCCAGGTCATTGCGCTCGTGCGCCTGCTGCAGGACGACCTGCCGGGCCGCGGCGGCATCGTGATCCGCGCGCTGCACGCCCTTTTCCGCGGAGGCTGAGATGGCCGGCAGCAAGGATGCGGACAGCGGCAACCGGACCGAGAAGCCGACCCCCAAGCGGCTCAAGGATGCGCGCCGCAAGGGCGACGTCTGGAAGAGCCGCGACATCACGGCAACCGTCGTGCTGGCCGCCTGGCTCGTCCTGGTTGCGGCCGTCGCCGGCAGCGCCAGGGCGCAGATCGGCGCACTGTGCGAGGCGCTGTTCGCGACGATCAGCCAGGGGTGGGAGGCGACCGGTTACGCGGGCGCGCTGCGTTCGCTCGGCGGGCGGGCCGCCGAGCTGGTCCTATGGCTCGTTGCGATGCTGCTTGTGCCGGCCGCGGCAGTCGGGATGCTGACCGACTTCCTGCAGACTGGCCCGGTGTTGAGCTTCGACAAGGTCAAGCCGGACCTCGCGCATCTGGATCCGGCCGCCGGCATCAAGCGGATGTTCTCGATCGATCACCTGGTGGACATCGCCAAGGCTGTCGCAAAGACCGCGCTGCTGCTCGCCGCCGGCTGGATCGTCGTGCGCTCCGCGCTGCCCGACATTGTCGGGCTGATGCGCGCCGGCGCGCCTGCCCAGGCGATCGGGGCGGCGCTCTGGTCCTTGACGCTGAAGCTCGGCGCCTGGACCGTCGGCTCGTTCGCACTCGTCTCGGTTCTCGATGCCGGCTACCAGCGCTATTCGTTCATGCGGAAGATGCGGATGAGTCGCCGCGACATCCGGCAGGAGATGAAAGAATCCGAAGGCGATCCCTATATCCGGCAACGGCGCCGCCAGGTCCACCAGGAGTGGGCGCAGCGCAACCAGATCCAGGCGGCGCTGCAGGCCAACGTGCTCGTCGTCAACCCGACGCATGTGGCGATCGCGATCGAATATGACCGCGAGACCTGCCCGGTGCCGACCATCGGCGCCAAGGGCGAGGACCACGTCGCGCGGGCGATGCGCGAGGCGGCCGAGGAGGCCTGCGTGCCGATCGTGCGCAACGTATCGCTCGCGCGCGAGCTGCTCGCTACCGGCGAGGTCGGCGAGATGGTGCCCGAGCCGCTGTTCGACCTGCTCGCCGAAGTGATCCTGTGGGCGCGCGACGTGCAGCGGGACGTCGAGGCGCGGCGCGAAGGCCGCGTCGCTCCCGCGCCGCCGCGGCGGCGCCGCGAGCCGCCCGGCGAAGACCTGACCCGCTATCCGGAGGTGCCATGGAATCGTTCGCCCTGAGCTTTGCGAGCATGCTGCTCGCCCTCGCACTCGTCCTTGGCTTTGCATGGATCGTTCTGCGCCTGCTGCGTTCGCGCCTGCAGGGCCCGCGCGATCCGAAAGCGGCGGGCGACGAGGCGCTGCGCTTCGTTCGCGCGCTGCCGGTCGGAACGCGCGAGCGGGTCGTGATCATCGAGCACCGCGGCGCGCGCTGGATGCTCGGCGTCAGCGCCGGCGGCATCAGCACGATCGCGCACTGGCCGCGAACCGGCACGGAGACGGTCCACGACGCCGCGCAGGGTACGGAGTAGCCCTAGCTGCCACCCCGCCTAGCTGCCGAACGACCCGACTGTCGCGCCGGATCCGGATCGGTTCCAATGCAATCGTCGTAACGAACAGCAGGCAACACGACACCGCGCTCTGCACCGCGGTCCACTCAACCTCAAGGAGTCAGGTCATGTCACTCTCCAGTATCGGCAGTGCACTCAACGCCATTCAATCCCTGGAAAGTCTGGCGATGGTCGCAGAGTTTGGAGCGCTCGAGATCGCGCAATCGATCAGCAACCAGGCCACGCAATCCCTCGGGCAGGCGCTGCAGTCGGGTCTGCAGCAGCTCCAGCAGGCTGGCATGCCGAGTGTCCTCGTGAAAGACCTCCAGAAGCTGATCAACCAGGTGATGCAGCAGCTGACGAATCCGAGCAACCAGGCCGCCAACAACTCCGTCAACCAGCAGCTCGGCAACCAGATCAACAACCTTGCGCAACAACTCGTGAACATGATTGTCCAGCAAATCCTCCAGGACATAAAGAATCAGGGATCGAACGGCGGTACGGGAGCGAGCGGCGGCAAGGGAGCGGGCGGCAGCTCGGGAACGAGCGGCAGCTCGGGAGCGGGCGGCACCTCGGGAGCCGGCGGCACCTCGGGAGCCGGCGGCGCCTCGGGAGCGGGCGGCACCTCGGGAACGGGCGGCACTCAGGGATCGGCAGGCTGGCTCACGACGCTGGCCAAAATACTTGGTCAAAAGCTCGATCAGAAGGCGCAACAGCTCCAGAACGAGGGCAATAGCGTCTCCGGCTCCAGCCCGAGCCAGGTGACGCAATTGCAGGCCGATACGCAACTGTTTTCACTCATGATGAACTCTTTCACCAATATGATTCAGACGATTGGCCAAGGTATGGCGAATATGGTCAGGAAGGACTAGTCGGTCCGGCCCTGAGGGAGGCGGGGGCGGTTTCGGTGGCGAGACGCACCCGGCCATCGGGTGCGCCCGCCTCCGCGCCCTCGCCGCAGGGCTTCCCGCGCGGTTCCTTAGGTTCATTACTTAAGTCATATCCCGCCGGCTGCCTCAGGTTTTTCCCTCAATCGGATGTTAGGGTAGTGACCCGCGGTAGAGCGCATGGAGGGGAGGACATTGTGATGAAAACATTCAGATCGACGAAGAATCTGTTCGCGACAGTTCTGGCAGTGGTGCTGGCAGGTGCGGGGGTGCTGGCCGCGCCGGCCCAGGCTCATTCGGTCTGGTACGAAGCGGACTTGTGGGGCGGCACTGCGTCGGGCACCCTGAACGGAAAGCCGTTCAGCAACGCGGACGTGCAGCTCGATTTCTATGGGGATACGTCGTACGTGCAGTACTACTCGGTCGCCAACCCCCCTCCGTCGACAACCAGGACCTCGGGATACATCAATCTGAAGAGCACGTCGCCGGCGACCTTCGGTATCTACAAATTCAACGCCAGCACGGGCACCTACACCACGGTCGGCACTGGAAGCTTCGAGCCGTCGGCCGGAATTTTCGTCAGCGTCGACAACACGAACGGAGGGATCGGCTTCGGCTCGTTCGGCGTGCCGCCCGGCCACGCCGGCTTTCCGGGACAGCCGGTCTACCCGGGCGCGATCCTGGTCCCCGCCTGCTGTATCAGCCCGAATGTGAGCAAGTACAACCTGGAGAGTAGCTTCTTCGTCAGCGCCTATCAGCTGGGCTGCTGGGGCTTTCCAGGGACCTGCCACACCGGCAGGGCGCTGGCAACGACCGCGGGCCCGCTGGTGTTCAACCAGATAACGGTGGGTACGGGGCAATTCAACGCGCAGGTCTTCCAGTACGCCGCACTGCAGCCGATGAACAGCCTCAGCGCCACCGTCGTGGTGCACCCGTTGACGTCAGGGTCCACGGGCGCCTCGGTGCTCAATAGCGTCAGCGTGGAGGGCAACTTCCAGCTGAGCGACGGCTCCGAAAGCGTCGATCCTGCGACACAAGATATGGTGCTGCGCCTTGGAAATCAAGAGTTCGCGATCCCGGCCGGTTCGTTCGTGGTGTCGAAAGAAGGCGCATATGCTTTCGAGGGCAAAATCGAGGGCGTCGCGTTGCGGGCGACCTTGACGCCGCAAAACAACGGGACCGACTACTCGTTCCAGGTGGAAGCTGCCGGTATTCCGGCGCAGTCCGATCGGCTTGCGGTGCGGCTGACGCTCGGTTCCGCTGTCGGCAGGACGATCGTCAAGTCTGTAGAACGCTAGCCCATCAATCCCCGGCATGACCTGCGCTCGCAGGCGACGGGGCGGAGATCGGAAGATCTCCTAGGAGTCTGCGCGGCAGAAGGTCGGCGGCAAGAGTTTTACCCATCCGCCCGGTCTGAGGAAGTTCTCCCTCTCCCGCAAGCGGGAGAGGGAGAACACCGGTGGCGTGCGAGCCTCTGGCTCCGGCGCGCAGACTCCTAGTTCTGTTGACCCGGCGGCGTGGAGCTGTCCTCGAACGGCCACACCCCGTGTTCGAACTCCATCATCAGCAGGCCGTTGTCCTGGCACGTGGTCCACAGGTAACCCTTGCGCCCGTGGTCCTCCGAGATTCGCAGGTGGACCTGCGCCGAGCACCAGTCCGGACCGCCCTTAACGAAGTTGTTCGCGATCACGTGGTTCGACCCCGGGCTGACCGTTGTCGCCCCGGCCGGGTTGTAGTAGGCGATCTCCTTCGGGCGGCGTGGATTGCGGATATCGAACACGCGGGTGCCCGCATTGAAATAGCCGCACGCCAGAGTCGTCGCGTGGTGCTTGTTGTCCACGCTGCAATAGTGACTGCCGTACGTGAAGATGGACAGCCCCGCAAGATCCGGCTGCACTTTCGCGCAGTTGGCGGGATTGTGAATCTCCAGCGCCAGCCGCGACACGATCTTCGGGTTGGTCTCGTCGCCGATGTCGATGATGCGCGCCATCGGGAACGGGGGCAGGCCCGCCGCGCAGGCAGCTGCTTGCTGGGCCGGGCTGGTCCCTCCACCGGAGCCGCCCTCGTCGACGAAGATCACATAGGGATGGCCGTCGATCTTGACCGGGATCGTGTGCTGCGCCACCGAGCCGTCCTTCCACAGAAGCTTGCTGATCAGGTGCGGCTGCGGGTTGGGCGCGCGCGACTGGATCTCGCTCAGG
>DATKFG010000112.1:0-8245 GCA_035511515.1 Burkholderiaceae bacterium
CGCCCGGTCGCCCCTCGCCCGCGCCAGCGGGAGAGGGGCGGGGGTGAGGGCGCGCGCCCGCGGTCAGTCCTCTTCTTCTTTGCGGTGTGCCTTGTGGTCGGCGGCAAGCTGCTGCTGGACGTTCGGTGGCACCGGCTCGTAGCGCGAAAGCTCCATTGAATAGCTGCCGTTGCCTTGCGTGATCGCCTTCAGCCGGCCCGCATAGCCGTCCAGCTCCGACAGCGGCACGGTCCCCGATACGATCATCAGCCCGCCGGCCAGATTGCCGGTGCCGGTGACCTGCCCGCGTCGCGACGACAGATCGCCCGTGATGTCGCCCATGTTCGAGTCGGGGCACACGATCTCGACGTTGACGATCGGTTCCAGCACGATCGGTCGCGCCTTGCCCAGCGCGTCCAGAAAGGCCTTGCGCCCGGCCGCGACGAAGGCCACCTCCTTGGAGTCCACCGGGTGGTGCTTGCCGTCGTACACGATGACCCGCACGTCCTGCATCGGATAGCCGGCCACCGGACCCTGGCCGAGCACCTCGCGCACGCCTTTCTCGACGGCCGGAATGAACTGGTACGGGATCACGCCGCCTTTGACCTGGTCGACGAACTCGAAGCCGGCACCCCGCGCCAGCGGCTCCACCCGCAGGTAGACCTCGCCGAACTGGCCGGCGCCTCCGGTCTGCTTCTTGTGCCGAGCGTGTCCCTCGGCGTTGGCCGTGATCGTCTCGCGGTACGGTATCCGCGGCGGCCGGGTCGACACCTCCAGTTTGTACTGCACCGACATCCGCTCCAGCACCGATCGCAGGTGCAGGTCGGACAGCCCGCGCAGCACCGTCTCGTTCTGGCCCACGTCGTGGTCGATCACCAGCGTCGGATCTTCGGCCGCGAGCTTGCTCAGCACCTCCGAGATGCGCCCCTCGTCGCCGCGCCGCACCGGCTCGACCGCCAGACCGAACATCGGTTGTGGAAACTCCAGCGGCTTCATCCGGATCATGTCTTCGTCGTGCGAATCGTGCAGAACGCAATCGAACACGATCTCGTCGACCTTGGCGACCGCACCGATGTCGCCGGGGATCAGGCGCGCCACCTCGACCGTGTCCTTGCCCATCAGCAACAGCGGGTGTGCGACCTTGAAGGGCTTTCTGCCGTCGCCGACGTACAGCTGGGTGTCGCGCGTGATCGTGCCCTGGTGCACGCGGAAGGTCCCGATGCGCCCGATGTACGGGTCGTTGACGATCTTGAACACGTGGGCGAGCACGTGCCGGCCCGGGTCCGGCTCGGAGCGGAACGAGCGCGCGTCTGCCTCCGGCCCCGTGTAGAACAGCGGCGGGTTGCCTTCGCCCGGATGCGGAAGGTGGCGGACGAACACCTCCAGCAGGTCCTGCACGCCAGCGCCGGTGCGCGCCGACACGAAACACACCGGCACCAGGTGGCCCTCGCGCAGGGCTTTTTCGAGCGGCGCGTGCAGGGTGGAAGGGTCCACGCTACCCTGCTCCAGGTAGCGCGTCATCGCCTCCTCGTCGACCTCGACCACCTGTTCCATCACGCGCCGGTGTACGTCGGCGACCGACATGAAATCGGCTTTGCCATGGTCCTCGGCAAAGCAATCGATCACGCGGGCGCCACGATCGGACGGCAGGTTCAGCGGCAGGCATTCGGGACCGAAAAGCTCCTGCACCTGCTCCAGCAACGCCGGCAGATTCAGGTTGTCGGCGTCGATCTTGTTGATCACGATCATCCGGCACAGGTTGCGCTGCTTGGCCCACTCCATCGTGCGGCGCGTGGTCAGCTCGATGCCGGAGGACGCGTTGATCACGACCGCGACCGTTTCGACCGCATCGAGCGCCCCGATCGCCTGGCCGACGAAATCCGGGTAGCCGGGCGTGTCGATCAGGTGTATGCGCGTATCGCGCCAGTCCAGGTGCACGATCGCCGAGCGCAGGGAATGCTGTGCGGTCTTCTCCATCGCGTCGAAGTCACACACGGTGGTGCCCTTTTCGACCGCGCCGGCGGCGCCGATCATTTTCGACTTGACCAGCAGCTGCTCGGCCAGCGTCGTCTTGCCGGCCGCGCCGTGGCCGACCAGCGCCACGGTTCTAAGCCTGTCGGTCGTGTATTCGGCCATCGCGCGCTCCCTCGATTGTTCTGGTCGGGCGGCCCATGCCCGGCCGGCGCGCTATCGGCGGACCCGGCAGTGCTAGTTTACGTCGCAGTCGGGGGCGGGACGAGCGCCCAGGCGCCCGCGCCCAGAAGACCCGGCTGCGCGTGAGCGATCGCGAACGTCGGGATCGTTTGCATCAGGGAGCTGAAGCGCCCCTTACTCTCGAAACGCTGGCGCAACCCGCCCTGGCAGATCCAGGGCAGCAGCGTCCGCGTCAACGCGCCCCCCAGGTAGACGCCGTCCCAGGCCCCGTACATCAGCGCCACATCGCCTGCGAAGGATCCCAGGATCGCGCAGAACAGCTCCACCGTGCGCGCGCATGCGGCATCGGTGCCGACGCATGCGCCGGCCGTGATCCCTTCCGGCGTGTCGATCGTCGCGGCGGTGCCTTCGATGGCGCAAACCGCCGCGTACAGGTTCTGCAGGCCCGGACCAGAGACCAGGCGTTCGACCGATACGCGCGCATGCCGCTTCATCACGTACCGAAGGATCGCGATTTCGTAGTCGTTGCCCGGCGCGAAGGCGATATGACCACCCTCGGACTCGATGACCGCGGCACGCCCGTGCCGCAGCATCAGCCGACACACGCCGAGCCCGGTTCCGGGCCCCAGGACCGCGTAGTGCCGGTCGGCGCCGTCCGTGACCGCCCGCACCGACGCGTTGCCGATGGGCGCGAGCTCGCCCGGCTCCAGGTGCGGCACGGCCATCCCGACGGCGGCGAGATCGTTGATCACGTGGATCTGATCGAGCCCGAGTGTTTCCCGCAGCGCCGCGATCGAGAACGACCAGGCATTGTTGGTGATGCTGACCTGATCGCCGGTGATCGCGGAGGCCACCGCAAGGACCGACCGGCGCGGCCCGGCTGCCCCGAGGCCGGCCAGGTAATGAGCGGCCGCCTGCGCCAGTGAACCGAACTGGAGCACGGCAAATTCGCGCACCGAAACCAGCAGCGGGCGCCCTGCGGGGTCCGCCTCGGCCAGGGCAAAGCGCACGTGGGTGCCGCCGACGTCGGCCACCAGGACCGGCCCGGATTTGTCGTCCATGTCTTCGTCCATGCCTAATTGTGCCAAGCGCGCCGCTGGCGCGCCTGCCACGCGAGCCGAGGTCCAATCGAGGGCGCAGCGATCTGGTGCATGCGACAATCGCGCTGCCGCCCTTCGTATCCGTCCCGGTGAATCCGATCGACCCCGCTGTCCGGGACCCCGCTGCCCCGCCGACCTGGCGTCGCTTCAGCGGCGCGCTGTCCGGTGCGGAGCAGCGCGAATTCGTCCCGTTCGTGCATCGGCTCATCGCGACCGCGTTTACGACGATCCGGAAGCATTTCCTGCGGCCGCTGGCCGTGGACTCCAAGGCCGACGCCTCACCCGTCACGCAGGCGGACCGCGAAACCGAAGTGGCTCTGCGAACGCTGATCCAGGAGCATTACCCGCGCCACGCGGTACTGGGGGAGGAGTACGGGCAGGTCGGCGGCGGCCCCTACCGCTGGGTGCTCGATCCGATCGACGGCACCCGGGCCTTCGTCAGCAACTGCTTCCTGTTCGGAACACTGATCGCGCTGGAGCGCGACGACGGTGCCGGATTCGTTCCGGTGCTCGGCTGCATCGCCCACGGCGCGGCCGGCGCCGCGCTGATCGGGCATCGCGACGGCACCACGCTGTTCGTTGCCGGCGCCGGCGAGCGGCCGGCGCGCGTGCGCGCGTGCAGCCGCCTGCAGGACGCCACCGTGCTGTCCAGTTCGACCTGGGTCGGGCGCGAGCAGAACGATGCGGAGGACATCGAATCGGTGGCGCGCGCTGCCCGCATGTACCGGTCCTGGGGAGACTGCTTCGGTTATTTCTCGCTGGCCACGGCGGGCGCCGACGTGATGCTCGATCCGCAGCTGGAATACTGGGACGTGGCGGCGATCGTTCCGGTGATCGAAGGCGCCGGCGGCCGGGTCACCAGCTGGCGGGGCGGCGATCCGCTCGCCGAGCCGTCGCTGATCGCGACCGCCGGCGGGCTGCACGAGCAGGTGCTGGAGCGATTGAAGTCGCGGGCTTGATTCGATGCGCTGACCGCAGCGTTGGCCGATCCGTACCCTCGTCGAAGCGCTCAAGGCTCCCGCAGGATCTCCGCCAGAAAGGCGTCCCCGTACTCCTCGAGCTTCTTGTGCCCCACGCCGTACACGTTCAGGAACTCGCCACGCGTCCGCGGCGTGCGCAGGGCCATGTCCTGCAGCGACCGGTCACTGAAGACCACGAACGCGGGCACTTTGCGTTCGTCCGCCAGCTTCTTGCGCAGCGCGCGCAACCGCTCGAACAGGCCCTGGTCCCGGATCGCCTCGACCGGCTCGAGCGTGTCGCCGTCGGGTTCGTAAGGCAACGAGCCCTCGAGCGATGGGCGCTTCTTCGGTCGCTCCTTGTTCTGCGCCGGCGCGCCGACCGGGTGCGCGTCGCGGACGATGTCGAGGCCGAGGCAGGTCCCGCATGACTCCCCGCAGGCCTCGATGACTTCAGCGAAATGGCCGGCCAGGCGGCGCCACAGGCAGGTGCTGTCGTCGGCGAGGTCGAACATGCGGCGCACCGCGCGGCGTTGTTGAGCGGCCACCTCGGGAGCCTGGACTTCGGAGTTTTCGAGCAGCCGGTCGTGCGACATGACGTCGGCCCAGGAGTAGAAAAGGACGCAGTCGGCGGCAGCTCCGTCGCGCCCGGCGCGGCCGATCTCCTGGTAGTAGCCCTCGATCGAGCGCGGCATGTCGCGGTGCAGTACGAAGCGCACGTTGGATTTGTCGATCCCCATGCCGAAGGCGATGGTCGCGCAGACGACATCGAGGTCGTCGCGGCTGAACCTGTCCTGGGTGCTGGCGCGCTGTTCCGACGTGATCCCCGCGTGGTAGGCGGCCGCGCGGACGCCCTTTGCCTCGAGGAACTGCGCGGTCGCCTCGGCGGCCTTGCGCGACAGGCAGTAGACGATGCCGGACTGGCCGCGTCGTTCGCGCACCAGCCGCAGGATCATGTCGCGCACGCCGTCGCCCTGACCTTTCTTGACCGCGAACAGTTTCAGATTGGACCGGAAGAACGAACCGCGAATCTCCAGCGGATCCTTCAACGCGAGCTGCTCGATGATGTCGTTCTTCACGTGCGGCGTTGCGGTCGCGGTCAGGGCCAGCACGGGGATTCCGCTGAAGCGCTGTTTCAGACCGGCGAGGTTGCGGTAGGACGGGCGAAAGTCATGTCCCCATTCGCTGATGCAATGCGCCTCGTCCACCGCAACCAGCCTCAGGTCGAGCGAGTCCAGCAACCGACCGACCGACGCATCGATTCCTTCCGGCGCGGCGTAGAGCATCTCGAACTCGCCCGCCCGCAGCCGCGCCTCGCGCCGCGACCGCTCGGCCGGGTCGAGGGACGAGTTCAGGAACGTCGCCCGCATGCCGACCTCGTCCATCGCGTCGACCTGGTCCTTCATCAGCGAAATCAGCGGTGACACGACCAGCGTTATCCCGCCCATCAAGCGGGCCGGGATTTGATACGTGACCGACTTGCCGGCCCCCGTCGGCATCACCCCAAGGCAATCGCGCCCGGCCATCGCGGCGCGGATGATCTCCAGTTGCCCCGCCCGAAACTTCGGATACCCGAACACCTCCTTCAGCATCGCCAGCGCGCGCTGGTCGCCGGCAGCGGCGTGAGCCTGCTTTGTGCGCTCCGCCGCCTGGCGCAGCAGCTGAAGGGTTTCGGGCGTGAACAGCAACGGCGCCTCGCGATACCGCAACCGGAGCTTCTGCAGTCTTGCCTCGACCGCATCCGCGGGCAGGGCAGCGAGCGAGCGGGCCTCGGCCAGGATTGCGTCCGGTGTGCCATATTTCGGATCGAGCATTTCCATGCCTGTCGGTCCTCCGGGCCGCGGCTACTGGCCGGCGATCACGTTGCGCCGCATGGAGCCAAAAGTCGGTGGAAATGCTGTGGACAGACGGTGGACAAGCTGTGGATCAGCGGCAGGACCGCCGCCGTCACCGACTCAACAGCTTGAAGGCGCCCAAGATGATGCCGGTCATCGCGACCATCGGTCGACGACCTCCGGATCCACGCTCGTACGAATCTAGAACGGAATGTCGTCGTCCATATCCGCCACCGCCCCGGCGCCACCGGCCGGCTCCTTGGCGGGCTTGGCCGTGGCGGGCTTGGTCGCGGCGCGAGGTGCGCGCGGCTCCTCATCGGGTGGCGCGCCAGCGCCCTGGCGCGATCCGAGCATCTGCATCACGTCGGCCACGATTTCGGTCGTGTACCGGTCCTGCCCGTCCTTGTCCTGCCACTTGCGGGTGCGCAGCCGGCCCTCGATGTACACCGGCGAGCCTTTCTTCAGGTATTCGCCCGCGATCTCGGCCAGGCGCCCGAAGAAAGCAACCCGGTGCCACTCGGTTTCTTCGCGCTTTTCCCCGGTGTTCTTGTCCTTCCACTGCGAGGTGGTCGCGACCGAGACGTTCGTGATCGCAGCTCCGTCGGGACTGTAGCGGGTCTCCGGGTCGCGCCCGAGATTGCCGATCAGAATCACCTTGTTCACCGATGCCATGTTGGTCCCCTCACCCTCTCCCAGCCACCCGTATCCCGGGCCAATCGATAAACTCCATCATAGTCCGCGGCGACGCCGCATTCACGAGTCGGTAAAGTGCCTTCAACCATACTACGCCGGCCGATTGCAAATCACTTCCCGGCAACGGGACGCCTGCGACCACCTGCGGCGGCAGTGCCGGTTCGGCGATGAAGGACGCCGCCCCCCAATGGTTCACCGAAGCCATCTCGTCGCCGTTCGACCGGCGCACGCTGGCGGTGGCGGGATGCGCGATCAACTACCTGACGTGGGGAGAGACCGATAAGCCGCCCCTGGTGCTGGTGCACGGGGGTGCCGCGCACGCCATGTGGTGGAGCGCGCTCGCCCCGCAGCTCGCGCGCCACTACTACGTCATCGCGCCGGACCTGAGCGGCCACGGCGACAGCGGCCACCGGGAGATCTACCCGGTGGAGGGCTGGGCGGACGAAGTCCTGGCCGTGAGCGATGCGGCCGCCAGCGGCCGCCCGCCGGTCCTGGTCGGCCACAGCATGGGAGGGCTGGTGAGCATCGTCGCGGCGGCGATCTACGGTGAACGCCTCGCCGGAGCGATCATCGTCGATGCACCGGTCAGGAAACCGGATCCCGAAAGCATCGAAGGCAAAGGCGGCAAGACCTTTCGCAAGCCGGGAACGTATCCCGACCTGCAAACCGCCATGGCCCACTTCAGGCTGATCCCGTCGCAGCCGTGCGAGCATGGCTTCATCCTGGAGCACATCGCCCGCCACTCGCTGCGTCAAACCGTGGATGGGTGGACCTGGAAGTTCGACCCCAGGGTGTTCCTGCGCGCTTCGCCCAAGTCACCGCGCGATTATCTTGCCGACGTGCGCTGCCGCGTCGCCTTGATGCGGGGCGAGTTCAGCGCCATCGTTCCGCCCGAGACCGGCGAGTACATGTACGAGCTGCTCAACCGGAACGCTCCGCTGGTCGAAATTCCCCAGGCGCATCACCACCTGATCCTGGACCAGCCGCTGGCGTTCATCGCTGCACTTCGGGCCCTGCTGGCCGACTGGGAGCATTCGGTGCCGCGTCCCCGGTCGGCATAATACGTTCATGCAATCCCGCGACGCACTGGTCTTGTTCGCCCACGGTGCCCGCGACCCGCGCTGGTCGGCACCGCTGCAGACGCTGGCAACGGCGATCCGGACCCGCGCCGGCGACGCGAGCGTGCACGTCGCGTTTCTCGAGCTGCAGAGCCCGACGCTGCCGGAGGCACTCGAGGCCGCGGTTTCCGAAGGCGCGCTGCGGATTCACGTCGTGCCGGTGTTCTGGGCCGGCGCCGGGCATGTCGAAAACGATCTGCCGCCGATCCTGGCCGCGTTCAGCTCGCGCTACCCGCAGGTGGTTGTCCGCACGCTGCCGGTCCTGTCGGAGCTGCCGGGGATGCTGGATTTCATTGCGAGCTCGATAGCGGGCGCCCTCACCCCCTCCCCTCTCCCGCTTGCGCGGGCGAGGGGCGATCAGCCTGCGCAAGTGCTCGAGCGCTCGAAAGTGAAATGCGCGATCGCCCCTC
>DATKFG010000113.1:0-5825 GCA_035511515.1 Burkholderiaceae bacterium
TGGACCCGGAGATGTGCACCCTGATCGACATCTCGGCGCGACTGCACGACATCGGCAAGCTGCGCGTGCCCGACTCGATCCTGCTCAAGCCGGGCCGCTTCACGCCGGAAGAGCGCGCCATCATGGAAAAGCACTGCGAGCACGGCTGGGAGCTGATCGGCGAGGGGGGCCTCGCGCAGCTTTTCGTGGCCCAGGAGATCGCGTTGAACCACCACGAGCGCTGGGACGGCACCGGTTACCCGAACCGGCGCCAGGCCAACATGATTCCGCTGGCGGCGCGCGTGACCGCGCTGGCCGACGTGTTCGATGCACTCACGCACCGGCGCTGCTACAAGGAGGCCTGGTCGGTGCAGGACTCTCTGCAAGAGATTTCCTCGCTGCGCGGCAAGCACTTCGACCCCGAGCTGACCGACCTTTTCCTGGACCTGGTGCCGCAGCTTCAGGCCAAGCACGGCGACCTGGATCTCTTCCTGGGAGCCGAGGCGCGCTCTAACGACTTCATCACCGACCGCGAGCGCGTGGCGCGCGAGCTCAAATCCGACCTGGGAACCTTCGATGTTCGACGCTGAGCCGAGCGCACCCGCGGTCGACACTGACCTGCTGTTGCTGGAGCAGCGCCTCGCCGGCCTGGAGCCGGTGGCGCCGAAGCGCTCCGCGGGCGACATCTTCGAGTCTCCCATGCTGGGCCGGCTCGAATTTGCCCCGATGCCGTATGGCCGGCCCTCGTTCTGGCACGGCGAGCAGAAAATGCCCGACAGCCGCTTCCCGCTGCGCATCGTCTGTGAGGTCGAGGGCGACCGCCCACCAGGCCCGGACCAGACCGCCTGCGTGATCGCGTTTCGCCGGCTGCAGATCCAGGACGCGGCCCTGTGCGCGCCGCTGATCAACGCACGCTTGAGAGCCGTCAAGATCGCCGGTTCGATCGCCTCAGACGACCTGGTGCTGACCCTGATCCACCTGCCGCCGCATCCGCTGACCGACTCCCGCTACGAGCTGGGCTTCCGCGCCATCCCCCACCCGCACCTGGCCTTCACCGTCGTATTCCTGCACGGCAAGCCACGCACAGTGCGCGTCGACAGCGACGCCTAGCGAGCCCTCACCCCCTCCCCTCTCCCGCTACGCGGGCGAGGGGCGACCCATCACCGCAACTCCGAAGTCGTTCCAAGGGCACCCCGTATCGCCCCTCGCCCGCGCAGCGGGAGAGGGGAGGGGGTGAGGGCCTACCTACTGCGTCAGCCCAATCGCCGTCGCCAGCATCGCCAGTATCGCTTTCATGATCGACTCGCCCGCGATAAATCCCGACGCCACTGGAACGCTGTAGGTGCCCTCCGTACCTGGTGAGCTCCGCCGCCAGACAGCCACGATCACCGAACCGATCGCGAACGACAGCGCGATGCTGAACGGAATCACCCACCCCATTCCCAAGGCAGCGGCCGACGGCAGCCACGGTCGTGCCTTCGGGAAAACCTTCTCCAGCAGGGACAGCGTCACGCCGATCGCCGCCCCGATCAGGATCGCGTACAGCACCGTTGGCGGCAGGGAGCTCAGGCCGCCGGTCAGCGCCCGCGCCACCGCGACCCAGATCTGGGCCGCCGGCACCGGGTACTTCTCCAGCGCGGCGAAGTTCGGCACCAGCAGGTACCAGGCCGGAACGCACACCAGCGTGCCGACGAACACGCCCGCGAACTGGGCCAGGAACTGGCGGCGCGGGCTCGCTCCTAAAAGGTAGCCGGTCTTCAGGTCCGACAGCAGCTCCACGGCCGAGCTGGCGCTGTTGACGCCGGCACCGGCCGACAGCACGTTTTGGGTGACGCTCAGCTGCGCGCCGACCGCGCCCGGTGGCGAGATCAGCGCGAACAGCAGCTGCATCACCTTGCCCATCGCGCCCATCGGCGACAGATCGGTCTCGCCGGCCGCGCGCGCGCCCACCAGCGCCAGGATGAAGCACATCGACACGGCGATCAGGCCAGCCCACCAGGCCACCCCGAACGCGATCGCTAAAATGGCGACCATCGCGATCGCCAGCGGAACCAGCCCCGCGAGCATCCAGGAGCCGGGCACTTCAATCGACTGCATGGTGCGCTCGAACTCGTCCAGCGAGCGTGCCGTGCGCCGTCCCCGCAGCATCGCAAACGCCCGGCCGACCGTGCGCCAGTGCAGCGCGAGCGTGGTCAGGCTCGAGAACACCAGCACCGAGCTTCCGCCCCACAGCGCCCAGCGCAGCGGGTGATACACCGCCCCGCCCCGGGCTGTCGGAATCGAGGCGACGTAGCTGGCCACGCCGCTGCTGGCCGCATCGATGCCGTGCAGCCACGGTGCCACGAAGAAATACAGCGCACAGGAGGCCGCCAGCATCGACAGCGCTACGCGCAGGCCGATGATCATTCCCACCCCGATCGTCAGCAAGCCCGGCTCGAACGCGAAGCCGACCACCGGCTTGCCGCCGAGCAACGCAAAACCGTTGGCTGGGAGCTGGTCCGGAAGATGCACCTCGAAAAGATGCGCTCGCATCCACTCGAAGAAGCGCCCGAGCGCAATGAATTGATCCTCGGCCGTGCTGAGCACGCCCGAGACGACCCCAACGCCCAGGGCGATCAGCAACGCGTAGGCCTTTCGCATGGCTTCGCCGGTTCGCCCGTACAGGCTGCGCAGCGTGACCGCTGCGGCCGTGGCGCTGGGAAACGGCAACTGGGACTCGTTGATCAGGTGGCGCTTGATCGGTATCGCCAGGAACACGCCGATGGCCGCCGTCGTGAACGTGAAGGCGGCGATCACCCACGAAGGTTGGTGGCGGTGCTGGGGATCCAGGATCATCAGGGCGGCAAAGGTGACCGAGAGGGCGCCGCCGGTCGAGTAACCGGCCGCCGACGCGGTCGATTGCATGCAGTTGTTCTCCAGGATCGACAGCTGCCCGACCCGGCCGGCCGTGGCCGCGCGCAGCAGGTTCCAAGCCACGTACGACAGCACGCACGAGGTGATTGCGACTGCGAACGTGAAGCCGATCTTCATGGCCGTGTACAGGTTACCCACCGACAACAGGGTCCCGATCAACGCGCCGGTCAGCACGGCCCGCACGGTGAGCTGCGGCACGCGGTCGCCCTGATAGGCGGTCGCGTACCAGTGCCGGTCCTGCTCCTCCTCGCTGGCCTCGTCCGGCAGCGGGACGAACTCGGGCGGCAGATCGGCCGCTGCCGGCTGCGCAGCGGCGGGCGCCAGCGGTTGCCCGGTGCGGTCCAGCGCGGTCATCGTGGCGGGCGGCGGAAAAGGGGCGGGCGCGTCACGCGATGCCGATGAACTTGTGCGTCTGCAGGCTCAGCCGCCAGCGCGGCTCGCGCAGGCAGTACTGCACCGCTTGCTGCGTGTTGGAGGCAAGCTCCGGGCCGTCCATCGGCTGCAGCCACCAGTGCCGAAAATCGGCGCCCTCGCGCAGCACGTCCTGCGGCATCAGGCCCGCCTGCGGGAACACGAGCTTGAGCTCGTCGCCGCTGCGCAACACCCACTCGGCGCCGGCCTTGGGGCTCACGCAGACCCAGTCCAGGCCGTGCGGGGCCTGCAGCGTGCCGTTGGTCTCGACCGCGACCTGAAAACCGCGCCGGTGCAGCTCGGCCGTGAGCGCCTCATCGACCTGCAGCAGCGGCTCGCCCCCGGTCAGGACCGTGAAGCGGTGGCGCGCATCGCTGCGCGGCCAGAACGATTCGATGTGTTCGGCCAGATGATGGGCCGTGTCGAAGCGCCCGCCGCCGGCGCCGTCCGTGCCGACGAACTGGGTATCGCAGAAGCGGCACACGGCCCGGGTGCGGTCTTCCTCGCGCCCGCTCCACAGGTTGCATCCGGCGAAGCGGCAAAAGACGGCGGGGCGCCCGCTCTGGGCGCCTTCCCCCTGCAGCGTGTAAAAGACCTCGCGAACCTGATACGGCATCGGCCGGTATTGTGCCGGATGGCGGATAAACTGCACGCTTTGTCCAGCGCAGAAATTCCATGCGTAGAAACCGCAATGCCAAGATCGTCGCCACGCTCGGGCCTTCGAGCTCGACCGAGGACGCGATCCGCGCCCTGTTCGTGGCGGGCGTGGACGTGTTTCGCCTGAATTTCAGCCACGGCACGGCCGCCGAGCACCGCGCGCGCTGTGAGGCGGCCCGGCGCATCGGACGCGAGTTCGGCCGTCCGGTCGGCATCCTGGCCGACCTGCAGGGCCCCAAGCTGCGCGTGGGGCGCTTCGCCGGCGGCTCGACGGAACTGGTGCCGGCGGAGCGCTTCCGGCTGGACCTGGATCCGGCCGAGGGCGATGCGCGGCGGGTGAACCTGCCGCACCCGGAGATCTTCGCGGCGCTGGAGCGCGACGCCACGTTACTGCTGGATGACGGCCGGCTGCAGCTGAAGGTCGAGTCGTTCGGCGCCGATCACGCGATCACCCGGGTGGTGGTGGGCGGGCGCCTGAGCGACCGCAAGGGCGTGAACGTGCCCGGCGTGGTGTTGCCGATATCGCCGCTCACCGAGAAGGACCTGGCGGACCTGGCCTTCGCGCTGGAGATGGGCGTGGACTGGGTGGCGCTGTCGTTCGTGCAGCGCCCGGAGGACGTGGACGATGCGCGCAAGCTGATCGGCGAGCGCGCGATGGTGATGTCGAAGCTGGAAAAACCCGCCGCCATCGACCGGCTCGACGCGATCGTGCAGCGCTCCGACGCCGTCATGGTGGCGCGCGGCGACCTGGGCGTGGAGCTGCCGCCCGAGCGCGTGCCGATCCTGCAGCGGACCATCGTGCGCACCTGCCGGCGCGAGGGCAAGCCCGTGATCGTGGCGACGCAAATGCTCGAGTCGATGACCACCAATCCGGTGCCGACGCGGGCCGAGGCCTCCGACGTGGCCAACGCCATCTTCCAGGGCGTTGACGCCGTGATGCTGTCGGCCGAGTCGGCCAGCGGCAAGTACCCGGTGGAGGCGGTCACGATGATGGACCGGATCATCCGCCAGGTCGAAGCCGACGCCAATTACCGCATGGAGCTGGACGCCCACCGCGAGGCCGCCCGCCCCAATCCGGCCGACGCCGTGTGCGCGGCGTTGCGGCAGACCACGCACATCGTGTCGGCCCGGGCCACCATCACGTACACCTCGTCGGGATTTTCCGCGATGCGGGCTGCGCGCGAGCGCCCCGAAGCGCCCATCCTGTCGCTCACGCCCAGCCCGCAGACCGCCGCGCGCCTGTGCCTGGTGTGGGGCCTGCACTCGGTGCATTCGACCGAGGCGCTGGACGTGAACTCGATGACGGACCTCGCGTGCAACGCGGCGCTGCGCGAAGGCTTCGCGCTGGCGGGCGACTACGTGGTGATCGCCGCCGGCGTGCCCTTCGGCATCTCCGGCACCACCAACCTGTTGCGGATCGCCCGCGTTCCGGAGCACTGAGCCCCCGCCGGCACGCTGCCGGTGCGGGCTGCCCCGAGCGCCACGCCGATGAACGACACCGTCCGCACCCGCATCGCGCCCAGCCCGACCGGGATGCTGCACCTGGGCACCGCGCGCACGGCGCTTTTCTGCTGGGCCTTCGCGCGCCGCAACAACGGCCAGTTCATCCTGCGCATCGAGGACACGGACCTGGAGCGCTCCACCGAACAGAACGTGCGCGCCATCATCGACGCGATGCAATGGCTCGACCTGAAGTACGACGAGGGCCCGGTGCGCCAGAGCGCGCGCCTGGCGCGCTACCAGGAGGTGATTGAGCGGCTGATCCAGCAGGACAAGGCGTACCTGTGCTACGCCAGCCGCGAGGAGCTCGAGCAGCTGCGCCAGCAGCAGATCGCGCGCGGCGAAAAGCCCCGCTACGACGGCCG
>DATKFG010000114.1:0-3746 GCA_035511515.1 Burkholderiaceae bacterium
AGGTCCGACACGAAATGCATCCGTTCGGTCATGGGACAGGTCTCCTTCCAGCTCATGGGCAAGCCCTCCTTGCCCACGCATCTTCACCTGTCAACCATCAGCCCGGTCTAATCTGTCAACCATCAGCCCGGTCTGTACCCCCCCTCCCCTCTCCCGCTGCGCGGGCGAGGGGCGATAGCGCGTGCCCCCGTAAACGGTTCACGAACTTGGGGGGTGAGGGCTCTACCTCAGCTGTCGTGCCCGTCGCGCTCCGAGCGCTCGTGCCAAGGGTGGTGACCGTCGTGCATCGGTCCGTCGCAGTGACCCTCGTGCATGCTCCCGTGCATACCGAATGGCCGGTCGCCGTGCCCCATGACGTGCGAGCCGAAATTGCGGGCGACTTCGTTAAGGACTTCTTTTTGCGGGGGGTCCAGCGCCTGCTGCAGCTTGGCGGTCGCGTCGGCCAGCTGCGTCAGATGCTTGGCGCGCTCGCCCGCACGCTCGGCGGCCAGCCGCGCGCGTGAGGCCGCGTCCGCGCTCTGGGCCGGCCGCTCGTGCGGCTTGTCCGGTACCATCCCGCGCACGGCGGTGGCGAACGCGTTCCAGGCTTCCTGCTGCGACGCGCGAATTTCCAGCCGCGACGCCAGATGGTCCAGGTGCTTTTGCATGCTCTGCTGCATATACTCGTGCATGCGCGCCTGGTGCGGCGGGTCCGCCGGGTCGCGCGCCTGCTGCGCCATGGATGCCAGCGGCAGCGCCGCCAGCAACAGAGCGGGCAGGATCGCGGCCAGCGGCGCGTGTCTGCGAACGGCGTTCATCGAGTTTCTCCACAAATCAGATGAACCCATTAGAACCCGCGGGTGTCAATGGGTTCACGATGGCCAACCGCAACCTGTGAACGGCGCGTAACAGTTCGTCAGCGCCTGTATCCGCGCTCAGAAAGCGAATGACACGATGACTATGCTTCCAACGACAGCAACCTGGCCGGCACGACGCATGACGCAAAGAATCCTGGTCGTCGACGACGACCCCGGGCTGCGCGAGCTGCTCGACGGCTATCTGCGCGAATCGGGGTACGAGGTGCAGGCGGTCGCCGACGGCGAAGCGATGCGGGATCGTCTCGCGCGCGAGGCGTTCGACCTGATCGTGCTGGACCTGATGCTGCCGGGCGAGGACGGTCTGACGCTGTGCCGCCGACTGCGAACCCATTCGACCGTTCCGATCATGATGCTGACCGCCCGCGGCGATGAGTTCGAGCGCGTGCTGGGACTGGAAATGGGGGCGGACGATTACCTCGCCAAACCGTTCTCGCCGCGCGAGCTGCTGGCGCGTATCCGCAGCATCCTGCGCCGCGCGGGCGATCGCGGGTCCGATGCCACCTCGCGGATCGGCTTCGACGGCTGGGTCCTGGACCTCGGTGCGCATCACCTGGTCGATCCGGAAGGCGTGGTCGTCGTTCTGTCGACCGGCGAGTTCCGCCTGCTGCGGGCGCTGGCCGAGAATCTGAACCGCGTGCTCACGCGGGACCAGCTGATCGATGCGATTGCCGGGCGCGAGGCCAACCGGCTCGAGCGCACGGTCGACGTGCTGGTCAGCCGCCTGCGCAAGCGCCTGCGCGACGATGCGCGCGAGCCCCGGATGATCCGGACCGTGCGCAGCGAGGGCTACATGCTGGTATCCCGCCCGGAGCGCGGGTGAAGCTGCTGCCGCGTTCTCTGTTCGGCCAGGTGGTGTTCGCGACCGTGGTGGCGGTCGTCGTGTCGCAGCTGATCGGCGTGTGGCTGCTGCTGGCAGAACGCGCGCGCCTGGCCGACCATTTGTGGAGCGACCAGGCAGCCGAGCGCGTGGCCGGTTTCATCAGTGCGCTCGACGAGGCCGGTTCGGCCGAGCGCCTGCGCATCATCGGCACCACCGGCTTGCGTCCTTCGCACGCCAGCCTGGAGGAGCCGTGGCGCAAGCCCGGCGAGAATCCGCCGGCCGAGGCGATTTCGTTTCTGGCCAAGTTGCGCAAGGAGCTGCCGCGGCCGCTCGCGCTGCAGATGCTGGTGATGGAACCAGACTGGCCGCCTACGCTGCCCGATGCGCGGCCGGTCGTTGCGCCTGCGGGCGCCGGCGTGCTGGACGACCCACGGCGGCGCCGCTTGCGACTGGTCGCCGTGCAGGCCCGGCTCACCGACGGCAGCGTTCTGACATTGCGCCACGTGCTGCCGCCCACGCTGGCTCAGCCGCCGACCCATGTGCTGGTCGGGGTGGCGCTGCTGGTGGCGATTGTCGGTGCGTTGACGGCGTGGACCGTGCGGCGTCTGACGCGCCCGCTGGGTACGCTGGCGCGCGCCGCCAGCGGACTGGCCAGCAATCTGGACCAGCCCGCGCTGGTGGTGGCCGGGCCGGCCGAAGTGGCCACGGCAGCGGCTTCCTTCAATCGGATGCAGCAGGATCTGAAGCGCAACCTGGAAACGCGTTCGCAGGCGCTGGCCGCCGTGTCGCATGACTTGAGGCTGCCGATCACGCGGATCCGGCTGCGCATCGAGCGCCTGACCGACGAGGCCACGCGCGAAGCGATCGAGAGCGATCTGGTCGAAATGGACCGGATGATCGGCGACACGCTGGAGTTCCTGCGCGCCGGGCACAGCGGCGAGCAGCCGGCGCGGATCGACGTGAACGCGCTGGTCGAGTCGGTGGCGGAAGACATGCGGGCGCTCGGATGCTCGATCGAGACCCATGGCGAAGCGAGCGCACCGCTGCTGGCGCGCGGCCAGGCGATGCGGCGTTGCCTGGGCAACCTGGTCGACAACGCGCGGCGCTACGGCGGCGGCGCGGTCGATCTGACGGTGCGGGACGAGACCGATCAGCTCGAGTTCGTGGTCGAGGACCGCGGCCCCGGCATCCCGGAATCGGAACGCGAGCGCGTGTTCGAGCCCTACGTGCGGTTGGAGACTTCGCGCGCCCGCCATACGGGAGGCAGCGGGCTGGGCCTTGCGATCGCGCGCGCCATTGCGCGCGGCCACGGAGGCGACGTCGCGCTCGAATCGCGCGAGGGCGGCGGGCTCAGGGCGGTGCTGAGGTTTCCGCGCCGACCGGGCCGGCCGCTGGGCGCGCCGGCCGCAGCGCCCCTGGGGGCCCGCGCGTGACCCGACGGGCCGCGTGCTATGCGGCGCCGTTGGCCGCGTTGCTGGCTGCCAGCCTGATCGCTCAGGCGCAGGAAAACAGCCGGGCGCGGCGAGGCGGGCCGCCGGTTCCGGACGAGCCCGATCGCGGCGCGATCGAACGCCACACGCTGGGCGGCGAATTCAGTGCGCACGTGGCCGAAGTGCAGCAGCGGCTGAAGCTGCAGAAGCCGCAGCAGGCCGCCTGGGACGCGTATGCCCGGCGCGTGCAGGCGCTGATGCTGGATCAATTGCGTGGCGTGCCGCGCGGGCCCGACAACGAAGACGGCCTGCATCAGATCAACCGGCGCGTCGATATCGTGCGAAACCGACTGGCCGCGATGGAAGACATCGCCGATGCGGCCGCCCAGCTGTACGCGTTGCTGTCGCCCGAACAGCGCAAGGTGGCCGATGACCTGCTGCCGACCACGGTTCCGGCGCTTTACTCGGGGCTGCCGGAATTTCCGCGCGGCCCGGTCGGCCAGCCGGTCCGCAAGAAGGGCCCGTAACCGGCTGCTAACGACCCTCACCCCCGGCCCCTCTCCCGCTGCGCGGGCGAGGGGAGTTCTCTCTAGGCAGTTCTCTCAGCTTCGCTTGTTGTTAGCTCCCCTCTCCCGCTCG
>DATKFG010000115.1:0-8110 GCA_035511515.1 Burkholderiaceae bacterium
CAGCGTCGACGCACAGCCAAGCCGCGCCCGATCGCCCCTCGCCCGCGCAGCGGGAGAGGGGTGGGGGTGAGGGCTGCAGATCGCACGGCTCCAGCGTGCAATACCAGTCGCTGATGGTCACGCACACCGGCCGCACCGTCACGCCGTGGTTGATCGCATCGCGCACGATCTGCGCGGGCGCATAAAAGCCCAGCGGCTGCGAATCGAGCAGGGCGGCGCAGAACGCGGCCGGCTGGTGGCACTTGAGCCACGACGAGACGTACACCAGCAGCGCGAAGCTGGCCGCGTGGCTCTCCGGAAAGCCGTACTCGCCGAAGCCCTGGATCTGCCGGAAGATCTGCTCGGCGTATTCGTTGCTGTAGCCGCGCGCCAGCATGCCGGCGATCAGTCGGTCGCGAAACGGCCCCAGGCCGCCTTTGCGCTTCCAGGCCGCCATCGCGCGCCGCAGCCGGTCGGCTTCGCCCGGCGTGAAGCCGGCCGCAACCACCGCCAGCTGCATCACCTGCTCCTGGAAGATCGAAACGCCCAGCGTGCGCTCCAGCACGGACTTGACCGCCTCGGACGGATAGGTGACCGGCTCCAGGCCCTGGCGCCGCCGCAGATACGGATGCACCATGCCGCCCTGGATCGGGCCCGGCCGCACGATCGCGGTCTCGATCACCAGGTCGTAGAAGCACCGCGGGCGCAGCCGCGGCAGCATGTTCATCTGCGCGCGTGACTCGACCTGGAACACGCCCAGCGAATCGCCGCGTCCCAGCATCCGGTACACCGCCGGATCCTCGGACGGAATGTCCTGCAGCCGCAGGTTCGATCCGTTGAAGGTGTTCAGATGGTCCAGCGCCCGCCGCACGCAGGTGAGCATCCCGAGCGCCAGCACGTCGATCTTCAGAAGTCCCAGCGCATCCAGGTCGTCCTTGTCCCACTGGATCACGGTGCGATCCGGCATCGCGGCGTTCTCGATCGGAACCAGGCGCGAGAGCGCATCGCGCGCGATCACGAAGCCGCCGCTGTGCTGCGACAGGTGGCGCGGAAAGCCGATCAGAAGGTGCGCCAGTTCGGTGAGCTGCGCGATCACCGGGTTGTCGGCATCGAAGCCGGCCTGCGCGAGCAGCTCCGGGCGGATGCGGCTGCCGTCCCACCACGACATGCTCTTGGCCAGCCGGTCGACCTGGTCGAGCGAAAGGCCCAGCGCCTTGCCCAGGTCGCGCAGCGCGCCGCGCGGCCGATACGTGTGCAGCGCGGCGGTCAGCGCGGCCCGATGGCGGCCGTATTTCGCGTACACGTACTGCATCACCTCTTCGCGCCGCTGGTGCTCGAAATCGACGTCGATGTCGGGCGGCTCGTTGCGCTCGCTGCTGACAAAGCGTTCGAACAGCACGCTGATCCGATCCGGGTCGACCTCGGTGATGCCCAGGCAGTAGCACACCGCCGAGTTGGCCGCCGAGCCACGGCCCTGGCACAGGATGCGCCGCTCACGCGCGAAGCGCACGATGTCGTACACGGTCAGGAAGTACGGTTCGTAGCGCAGCTCGCCGATCAGCGCCAGCTCGTGCTCGATCAGCGCGCGCACCTTGTCCGGCACGCCCTGCGGGTAGCGCGTCGCCGCGCCCTCCCAGGTCACGCTGCGCAGATGGGTGGCGGGCGTTTGGCCGTCCGGGACGATCTCGTCGGGATACTCGTAACGCAGCTCATCGAGCGAGAAACGGCAGCGCTCGGCGATCGCCAGCGTCTGCGCCAGCAACTCGGCCGGGTAGATGCGGCCGAGCCGGTACAACGGACGCAGGTAGCGCTCGGCGTTGGGCGCCAGCTCGCGGCCGCACTGCGCAAGCGGCGTGCGCAAGCGCACCGCCGTCAGCGCATCCTGCAGTTTCTTGCGGCTTCGCACGTGCATGTGCACGCAGCCGGCCGCAACCAGCGGCAAAGCGGCGAGCGAGCCGATGTGCTGCAGCGAAGCCAGCCACGCCTCGTCGTCCGGGCCGCGGATCAGTTCGCAGGCGATCCAGCTGCGCCCGGGCAGCAGCTGCTGCAGCCAGCGCGCCTCCTGCTCGATCGTCGCCAGTTCGGTTGCGGATTGCCGCCGTCCGCGCGGCGCCGGCTCGGGCTTGCCCTCCGAAGCCCTGGCAGGGGCGAAGGAGGGCACCAGCAGCGCCAGCGTGTCTTGCAGCAGAGGGGCCCGCGCGGCCAGATCGGCCTTGGTGAGCCGATATTCGCCCTTGGGCGCGGCGCGCCGTGCCAGCGTGACCAGCTCCGACAGGTTGCCGTACCCGGCGCGCGTGGCCGCCAGCAGCACCAGGCGCGGGCCATCGGCGAGCTGGATTTCGGTGCCGTGGATCAGGCGGAATTCCGGGCCATCGCCTGCGCGCTGTTCCTCCCCTCTCCCGCTTGCGGGAGAGGGGCAGAGCTTGCCCTGCGTAGCCGGGCTACGCCCGGCGAAGCAGGGGGTGAGGGCCCGCAGCGCCAAGTGCGCTCGAACCGACCCTGCGAAGGAGCACTCGTCGGTGATCGCCAGTCCCGTGTAGCCGAGGGCGAGGGCGCGCTCGACCAGCTCTTCCGGATGCGAGGCGCCGCGCAGGAAGCTGAAGTTGGAGATGCAATGCAGTTCGGCGTAGGACGGCTGCATCGGGCGGGCACCGACAGGAGTACTGTATAAATATACAGTACCCGGCGCATAATCCCCACGGCCGGTCCCGTCTGGCGCACAGCGGGGCCGGGGAGTTTTCGGTACCCTGAGCGATCGGGTCGGGGGGTGAATTTGCGTGTCAGAGGCGTTGCCGGGGATCTGGGTCCATGGCTGATCGCCGCCATGCTGATCGGTTCAGGCCGGTCCGAAGCCCAGCAGGCCGACGCCGAAGAGGCCGCGGGTGCCGAGGCGATCCAGAATGGCTGCGGGTCCGTCGTTCTGGTGCGGTGCGCACCGCGCGAGCAGAACGCCGATCAGCCGGCCGATTCGCGCGAGGCCACCGGCCAGAAGCTGCAATCGCGGCGGCTTCGGCAGGCGCAGGCGCAAGCGGGGCTGGACGCGATCGAGATCACGGCCGAGCCACCCACGGAGCTGCCGTCCGACTCGTGGGAGAGCTTTCGCGAATCCGTATCGAGCGCTGCCGTGCCCAACTGCCTGAGCCCGGAAGTTTTTCCTGCCGCGCAGGGTTTGCTCAGGGCGCCCGTCCTGCTGCACGCGGCAGCGGTCGGCAAGTGCCGCTGAGGCGATGAGCATGAGAGACGACCTCGCGGTCCGGCTGGCGGTGAGCCTGTGGCTGATCGCCGCGGCGGGGCCGGCCCGCGCGGACCAGTGGACCGTCGAGAAGGCCGGGTTCAACCTTTATCAGATCAGCGGCCAGAACGTCTTCATACGCACCCAGGGCTGTGACGATGCTCCGGCCTCCGGCGTCGTCAATGTTCAGAAGGACGGTGCCACGCGCAAGCTGACGTTCAGCGGAGCGGGCGCTAGCTGCACCGTCAAGGACTTCCTGGTTCCCGCCAAGGTAGCGTGGGACCAGTACACGGTGCGGCTGACGCAGGATCAAGGCAGGGACTGGTATCAGGTAACCGACAGCGACCTGTATTTGAAGACAGTCGGTTGCATCAGCCGCACGCTGTCGGAGACGGCGATGCTGGACCTGACCGGCGACGGCAGAGGCTGGGTTCGCTTCGCCGACGGGCGGCGATGCGGCATCGAGCACGCCTTCAAGCGTTTCAATCCCTGACTTCTGTCGCCCGCGAAGCGCAGAGGGGTCCGGGGTGAGGGTCTAGAACGGCCCGCCGGCCTCGCGCAGCCGGTCCGACAGCCCGTCGTGCGGCCCCAGCGGCCGCGCCGGCAGGTCCTTCCAGTGGTGCTCGCCGATCTGGACATTGCGGGCCGGATGCAGCGGGTAGTGAAACCGGTTGTCGTCGCGGTTGCGATCGCCGACCACCAGCAGTCGCACATCGGAGTCGGTGTTGTTGATGAAGGTGTGGCACAGCCCCGTGCCGGCCCGAAAGCCGACGCCGTCGCCGGCGGCCAGCCGCACCAGCTCGCCGTCCAGCCAGACATCGGGCGTGCCCTCAATCACGTAGATGAACTCATCCTCGGTTTCCTCGCAATGCGGCCACGAGGTGCGTCGTCCGGGCGGCACCAGCTCGTGATGGATGCCGATCCGAGCCAGGCCGAAGACGCGTCCGAACGGCGAGCCGATCGACAGCAGCTCCTGGCTGTCCGGGTAATGCGAGTTGTCGGGCTCCTGGATCTGCTTCCAGTGCTTGATGCAATCGGGACGGGTCATGGTCTTGTCTCCGAATCAGTCCAACAGCGCTTCAGCCAATGATCGCGGCGAGTGAATCGTCACGCCGCTGAACACCTTCCCGTAGCCCGCCCCGAAATGCGTACGGTCACCCGTCACGAGGGCGTCACAGCGTAGGTGCACCGCGGCCGCCAGTACCGGCCGATCCTTCTCGGCCAGCCAGTTGATGTCCGGCGGTGGCAGCTCGGTAATTTGCACGGGGGCGACTCGCAATTGCCCGATCAATGCCTCGAACGCTTCCAGCGTTTCGGGATTCTTGGCTGACAGGTTGCGGCGCGCCTCGCCAACGACATAGTCGTCTACCCAGCACTCGTGCTTACGTTCCAGCAGCAGCCGTAGCAGTTTTCTAACGGCGCCGTCGGACTTCGTGGCGGAGAACAGGATGTTCGCATCCAGAAACAACCCCATCGTTTCGGCAGGCCGCTGCCTCAGCGGCGCGGCTTGCGCGCCGTCCGGCGGGCGCGCTTGACCAGCGGCTCCTTGGCGCGGAAGAAGGCGGCCAGGTCGGCCTCGGCAGCATCGAACTCGCGTTCGCGCTCAGGCGTGTATATCTCGATCGGCAGCGTTACCGCGGGGCGCAGCAGCAGTCCCTCGGGCGTTGTCTCGGCGATCAGATGATCTTCGGGCTTCAAACCCATTGCTTGGCGCAGCTTGGCCGGGAGTGTGATGACGCCGCGGCTATTGATGGTGACGGTGGCTTTCACGTATTTCAGTATAGCAGAAATGCAGTAACTGGGTGTACCCTGGGTCAACTGCGCCGTCGATGGCGCCAGTAGCCCGGGCGTCTTGCATGGTGCGCGAATGCGATGACGAAGATCTCCATGTGACGTTCTACAACGACCACGTCGAACGGAAAGCGTTTGAGGATCAGGCGCTTTACGCCGCGCGCCCGTGCCGAAGAAGGAACCGGCGATAGTGGGACAATTTCTTCCTCGAGAAGATCGAGCGCCGCATCAATAGCTCGCTGAAACTCGACGCCGAGTCCCGGCTGCTTGTGCTCATACCACGTCGCGGCTTCTACTGCTTCTTGGGAGGCCGCTTCATGGATGCGCACGACCCGCATCAGGACCGATTGATGCGTTCGCGCAGCCGCCGCGAGAATTCCTCGCGGTCGATCAGCGCCGCAGTTCCGGAATCGATTTCATCCAGGCGCCGCAACACCTCGGCATCCCACTGCTGAGCGGCCTTTGCGTCAGCACGACCGTCGAGGCTGGCAACCAGATCATGAGCAAGTTGCGCACGCTCGTCGTCTGTCAGCCCCAGCGCTTCGCTGCGTACTTTCTCGAGTGCCGGATTGGTCATAGAGGCTCCGGGTGGGATTCGATGGTCACGGAACGCGATTCGTGCTGCGAGCGAAACGATGTTATCACCGGGTTGAGTTGAAGAAACGTTCAACCATCAGCAGAAAAATCCATGCAGAAACCATCGGCGCGGCTGCTTTAACTCGCGGTATATCCACAACGTCTGCCCGCGCTCGTTGCGTGCGACGAAGTAGTCGCGATGCACCGTCGGACGGTGCGGGTCGCCCAGATCCCACCAGCCGGCCTCGATCCGCTCCGGGCCGGCCAGCAGCGCGAGGCGGCCGCCGTAACCCGGATGCTCGTTGTGCTGCGGCAGCAGTTGCGGGGCCGGCAGGATCATCAGCGGACGCTGCTGAGCGCACGGCAGGGCCGCAGTGCGCGGGCTGCCGCGCTCGATGGCCAGCGGCACGATCCGGATCGCATGTTCGGGCCGGTGGTCGTCGACCGCCTGCAACTGGAACACGCGCTCGGAGCCCAGCCGGGCGTGCAGGGTTTCGGCCAGTTGCAGCCAGTCCAGCCCGTCGCGAACGCTGTCCTGCGACGGCGGCAGCAGGCTGGCGTTCAATGCCTGAAACGGCGCCAGCCGATCCACCGTGAGCGACAGTCCGATGGCAGGCTCTGGCAGGCTGATCCGTGTCAGCCGCTCGGCCAGCAGTTTGGCCAGCCGCCCGGCATTGCGTTCGGGGGCGGCCAGCACCAGCACGATGGGCGTTGCGGTCACCGGTTGCACCGCGCGCGGGTCATGGTGGGCGGTGAAAACGAGCTCGGCAGCGCCCGCATCGTGGCCGCGCAGAAAACCTTCGAGCGAGCGCAGCAGCCGGTGCGCGGGAAACATCAGCTGAGCCGATTGCGTGACGTCGGCCGGCAGCTCGATGTGGGCCGCAAATCGCGCCGGCAGCGAAAACGCCGGCTGCGGGTCGGGCCGCAGGCCCAGCGCGCGATCCAGATGATCGAGCCGCTGCGCGCCGAAACGCCGTGCGAATGCATCGCGCGGCAGCGCGAGCAGCTGGCCCAGCGTGGCCAGCCCGAGCGCGTGCAGCGTCCCGGTCGTGTCCGCGTCCCATTCGAGCATCGCCAGCGGCAAGGGTGACAGTGCGGCCTGCAACTGTCCGCCGGCGGGTGCATCGCTGGCCGACAGGCCGCCGGCGCGTGCGGTGCCGATCAGCCAGGCCGCGCCCGGAGTCGGGGCATGGCCGAACGCGGCGCGGTAGCCGAGGTTTCCGAGCTCGCGCCGGATGCGCCGGTGCAGTAGCGAATGGCCGCCGAACAGGCGCTCGCTGCCGCCGGTTTCCAGCACCAGGCCGCTCGCCACGGTGCCGGTTCGGACCGCCACCTGGGCACTGAACTGGTAAGCCCAGCAGGCCAGCTCGTGCAGCGCGTCGCGTTCATGATCGGGCCGGCGCGGCACGGCCGTCAGCGTGCGCGCCAGCGCCTGCGCAGCGGCGAGCTTCATCATCGGAGCGATCCCGGCGGCGCGCGCCGAGTCGTTGCAAAACGAGATCAGCGGCCGCTCGCGCGGCCCCTCGGTGATGGCCAGCGGTCCGGTGCACGGCGCGGCGCGCGCCGCCAGCTGCAGCGGCAGCGCAGGCAGGCACACAGCGAGCCACAGAGCCATCAGGCGCAGGCTGTTGAAAAGCTGCTGCGCGGGCCGCTGGCTTCAGCGTCAACAGCCGGCCAGCGCCGCCGTCAGCCGCCACGGTCTGACCGCCGAGGATGCGGGTGCGGCCGCCATGGCCAGCGAAGCAGCGCTCCGGTTCCATCGGTCCGGATGCACCTGCAGTGCGACCGGGTCGATCAGGGGCCGGCCGCGCCGCTTCAGGATTTTGACAGCCAGTAAGCGGGACTGCGGCCCGCTGCTGCAAGCCAGTTGCAGGCGCAGCACGGCCGGCGAGGGCGTGCCGGCACAACGCGACGGCCGTATCGCAAACACCAGTGCGTGATGCCGCTGGGCCAGCAGGTGCAACCGGCGCAGCGCACGAAAATCGGCCTGCGCGCCGGAGCTCGGCAGCCAGCCGATCAGGGCGCCCAAGTGCGCAGCCCGCAGGGATTGCTCCACTGCCCACCAGGCTTCGCGCGCAACGGCGGGTCTGACGAAAATGCTGCAGGACGGATCGATGCCGGCTTCGGCGAGCGCCGGCGGATACGGCAAGGCCTGCTGCAGCAGATTGTCCGGCCCGGATTCGCACGGCAGGATCCAGACACAGGCGCGGCCGGCCTGGGCCTGTGCGGCCAGCGCGGGAGCCAGCAGGCTCAATTCACCGATGCCGGGGTCGTCGTACAGCAGCTCGACCAGTTGGCCATGCGGCCAGCCGCCGCCGGGCAGCTCGGCATCCAGGCCGGCAAAGCCGGTGGGTGCACATTCGGCTGCCGTGGCCGCCAGTGCCGGATCATCGGCGTGCCACACGCCCGGCAGGCACACAAAACCGCCCTCACCCCCTCCCCTCTCCCGCTGCGCGGGCGAGGGGCGATCGGGCGCCGCAAGTGCGTACGCGTCTGCAGGGGCACGCGGTATCGCCCCTCGCCCGCGCAGCG
>DATKFG010000116.1:0-36553 GCA_035511515.1 Burkholderiaceae bacterium
TCGCCCCTCGCCCGCGCAGCGGGAGAGGGGAGCAACTGTGTCTGAGGTCAAGCGGTTTTGGCATGAAGTGCATCGTTCCAGGTAGTGCCGTCGCGCACCATGGCGTTCAGAATGGTCAGCAGCTTGCGCATGCAGGCCACCATGACGACCTTGCCAGGCTTGCCGGTGGCCTTCAGACGCTGATGGAAGGTCCGGATGATCGGGTTGTGCGTCACGGCGGCCACGGTGGCCATGTACAGCACATTGCGCACGTCAGAACGGCCACCCCAGCATTTGCGTTTGCCGCGGTGCTTGCCCGAATCGCACGCCAGGGGAGCTACTCCCACCAGCTTGGCGATGGCGCTCCGATCCAGCCGTCCCAGCTCGGGCAAGGCCGCTATCAGGGTATGGGTCAGCACGGCGCCCACCCCTTTTGGACTGCTAAGCAGCTTGCGCAAGTCCTCGAAGTGTTCCTTGGTGAACTGGTCCAGATCCCGATCGATTTGCGTCAGTTGCTGGTCCAGTACCAGGATGACGTGGTTCAGGCTTTTGCGGGCGACCTTGTCCCGGGTTATGGCCATGCGCTGGGACTCCATGCTGCGCATCTCCACCAGCTGCCGACGCCGCGTCACCAAGGCGGCCAGATGGGCCCGCTTCTCATCGGGGACCTCGTGCAGAAACTGACTGCGCTTTTCATGGCGCGCCAGCACGTTGGCAAAATCCCGCAGCACCCGGGCGTCGACCTTATCCGTCTTGGCCAGCACGCCCATAGCCTTGGCAAAATCGCGCGCCTGGCGCGGGTTCACCACCGCTACGGCCAAGCCGGCCGCCTGCAGTGCGGCCGCCGCTGCCGCTTCATAGCCGCCGGTGGCCTCCAGCACCACCAGGTCGACGTCTTGCTGGCGCAACAGCGCCGTGAGCGACTCCATCCCCGCAGCGTCGTTGGCAAAGCGCTCGGTTCGATCGGCCCAGGCCAAATCCAGCCAGTCCTTGGACACGTCGATCCCAGCGTTTGCACGCGGCGCTGCTACCGCTTCCCTGCCTTGTTGATGCTCGCTCATGACGTTGGCAACTGTTCGGGTTACACGGTTGGAAGAAGGAGTCCGCTGCGCGTTGACCATTGGCTCCCCTACGAACTTCAGATTCCTGGGGTGAACAGGTTTGGCGCGCACCACGGACCAGCCGGACACCGGCAAGACTGCCGGAGGGCGGCGCCGGCTCTCGCCGGCGCCGCCCAAACAAAGCTTACGATCCATTGGACCCCCTGTGAACATACAAGGGGGTGAGGGGCGTCAGCGACGCAGCTCAGCCCCGGCCCGTCTGCAGCAGCCACAGTCGTGCCAGGTCGGCCGTGCCGTCGTTGCCGTGTACCGATTGCAGCAGTTGCACCGCCTTGCCTTTCTGTCCGATCTGGGCGTAGGCGAGCGCCAGATGCAGCTTGGCATCCTCGGGATGCTTCAGCGCCCCCTGCCGAAGCGCCTGCTCCATCAGCGGAAGGCCGCGATCGGCCTTGCCATTGACGACCAGGTTGTAACCGATCGCGATCAGCGCATCGCCGTCCTTCACGCTGCTGGCCTCGGATTCGCCCTGCGCGATCGAGGCGGCGTCCTGCGCGGCCTGCTTGTTTGCCAGGTCGCGCAGCCGGTTCTGCCGTTCCACATCGGTCCCCTTGCCCAGCACGCCGGCCGCGTAACCCTGGTCCAGGACCTTCTTGGCTTCGAACGGGAAACCCGCCTGCAAAGCGAGCTGCGCCATCTCCATGTACTCGGCCGGCTTGCCGAGGTTTCCGGTGGCCAGTTGCAACCGGAACACATCCAGTTCCAGCCGGTCCGAAAATCCCGGCTTGCGGTGCACCCGCGAGATTAGGTCGGCCCAGTAGGACTTTTTCGGGTAGTGGGTGACCAGTTTTTCCAGCGCCCAGAAGTAGCCGGCGTTATCGTTCATCTTCAGATAGCAGCTGGCCAGGAATTGGAGCCTCTCCTCGGTGGGGGCGCGCTCGGCCTTCTCGTCGGCCTCGATCTGCTCGCGCAGCAGCCGGGCCGCGTTGCCGTACTCGCCGCTCAGGTAATGGGCCTGGATCAGCACCTGGTGGACAGCCGGATCGTTGCCGCCTTCTTTTTCGTAGCGCGACGCCCACGAGATCGCCTTCGCGTAGTTCTTGGCCTGGTAGTAAAGATCGGTGATCGCCACGATCAACTTGAGCTGATCGGCTGGCGCCAGCCGGCCCGAGGCCAGCACCGATTCGAACGAGCTGAGCGCCACATCGTTGTCGCCCGCACCCTGGGCCGCGGAGCCGCGCGTCAAGTCGACCGCGAATTTCTCGTAGCCCGTCAGATTCGGTACCGCTTCGGCTTCGTGCACCTTGGCGAGCGCCTCGCGGAACTTCTTGGCCTGGATCAGCTCGCGCGCGGCCTGGATCGGCTTGCCGACTTCGGCCCGCACGGTCTCGGCCGGCTTGGCCGGCTCATCCGCGACCGCCACCGTGGCCAGGACCGCCAGCCAGGCCGCAGCTATCGCGGTTCGGATCGATCTGATTCGCACCATAGCCCTAGCACTCTCCACGCCATCACTGGATGAACTGCTCGTTGCCGACCAGCCCGATCTTGGTCACACCGAGCCGCTGCGCCGAGGCCATCACCTCGGCCACGTACTTGTACGTGGCGAGCTTGTTGGGCCGCAGGTGCAGCTCGGGTTGATCGGCCTGGGCCGCCACGTCCCTGAGCTTGGCGTCCAGGGCCGCGCGGTCCAGCAGCGGCTTGCCGTCCCAGTAGATCGTGCCGTCGAAATCCACGTCGACCTGAACCACGATCGGCGGACGCGGCGGCGGCGGCGGATTGCCGACCGGCATGTTCAGGTTCACCGAATGCAGCTGGATCGGAATCGTGATGATCAGCATGATCAGCAGCACCAGCATCACGTCGATCAGCGGCGTCGTATTGATATCGACCATCAGATCCGGCTCGGCGCCGGAACCCGGTCCCACGGTCATCGCCATCGCTTGCTCCCGTCTAGCCGCTGACGCCGCCGACCGGCGGTTCGATGATGAAATTGACCTTCACGATCCCGGCCCGCTGACAGTCGAACACGACGCGCCCGATCGACTCGTAGCGGGCATTCAGGTCGCCCCGGATATGCACCTCGGGCTGTGGAATGAGCACCGCTTTCTCCTTCAAGCGCTTGACGAGCTGCTCGTTGTCGTAGATGCGCGTCTGGCCCCAGAACACGTCGCCCTCGCGGTTGACCGAGATCGAAATGTTCTCCGGCTTGGTCTGACGCGGCTGGTTGCGCTCCTTCGGCAACTCCAGCGGCACGTTGTGGATCACCACCGGAATCGTGATCAGGAAGATGATCAGCAGCACCAGCATCACGTCGACCAGCGGCGTGGTGTTGATGTAAGCGACCAGTTCGTCGTCGCTCCCTTCCGAGGACCCAACGGTCATTGCCACGGCAAGCTCCTATTTCTTGGCGGCGGGTGCGTTCGACATCTGCTTGCTGGAAGCCCCCAGCACAACCATGTGCAGGTCGGCCCCGAAGGTGCGCACGCTCTCCATCGCCACCTTGTTGCGACGGACCAGCCAGTTGTAGCCGAGCACCGCCGGCACGGCCACGGCCAGGCCGACCGCGGTCATGATCAGCGCCTCGCCGACCGGACCGGCCACCTTGTCGATCGAGGCCTGGCCGGCGATTCCGATCGCTGTCAGGGCATGGTAGATGCCCCACACCGTTCCGAACAGGCCGACGAAGGGCGCGGTCGAGCCCACGGTGGCCAGGAAGGCCAGGCCGTCCTGCAACCGGTTCTGGATGTTCTCCATCGCGCGCTGCACCGACATCGTGATCCACGTATTCAGGTCGATCTGCTCGAGCATCGCGCCCTCGTGGTGCTCGGTGGCATTGATCCCGGTTTCGGCGATATAGCGGAAGGCACTGCCTTCCTTCAACCCGGTCATACCGTCCTTGACGGTCTTGGCCGTCCAGAAGGTTTGCTGCGCCTGGCGCGCCTGCCGCATCAGCTTGAACTGCTCGAACAGCTTGGTGACCATGATGTACCAACTGCCGAACGACATGATCCCCAGGATGATCAGCACACCCTTGGTGATGAAATCGCCGCCCTTCCACATCGCCTCGGGCCCGTACGGGTTCTCGACGACCTCCTTGCCCATGGGCGCTTCAGCCGGGGGCGCCGACGCCGCCGGCGGGTTCGCGGCCGCGGGCTGCTCCTGCGGCTGCGCGGCGGCCGGCTGCGGGATCGCTCCCACAAGGATGGCCGGCGCCGCAGCCATGAACGCTGCGCCCAGCAAGACCATGCATTGGTTTCGTATCGACATGCGCGTTCCTCCCCTCCGATTCAACAATTCGCCGACCGTCAGACCGCGCCCATTCGGCGGGCGGTCATTCTTCTAGCTTCCATACATACAGAACGTGAGCCACCGACTGTTCCGGCTTGCCATCGACGGTGCCCGGCTTGAACTGACACAGGCTCAGCCCCGCCAGCGCGGCGTCGTCCAGCCGGCGGTGACCGCTCGATTTTTCGACCTCGCCCTTGATGGCGCGACCGTCCGTGTCGATCACGAAGCGCAACGTGACCGATCCGGTTTCTTCGGCGCGCCGCGACGCGGCTGGATAATCCGGCTTGCGGCAGTTGCGTGCCGTGTCGATCACGGGCGCCACATGCACCGGCGCACGCACCGGCGCCGGCGGCGTGATCACAGCCACCGGCGGCGGCGGCGTGCTGGTAACCGCCGTGATCGTGTTGGTCGGCGGCGCTGTGATCGCGATCTGCACTTCCGGTGGCGGAATGAAGGGCGGCGGCGGCTGCTGCATCTTGGGCGGCGGGGGCGGCGGGGTGTCGGGCGGCGGCGGCGGCTTGACCTCTTCGACCAGCTTGGTCTCGATCGGTTTCTTGATCACGTCGACGACCTTGCGCGCCAGACCCGTGACCAGTGCGTAGATGATCAAAATATGCAACAGAACGACAATCGTGAACCCGACCAGGTGCTTGGTCGGACTCCGTTGTGCCTCGGCGTAGTCCATCCTGTGCTGTCTCCATGCACGCCCTTGTCTTATGGTCTGTGTCCGGGCGCTGTCAAACCGGCCTCGTGTCCGCGCCCCACTCTCCCGGGCGCAGTCGAGCCGCAAAAAGTGGGTAAGTTTAGCCGCAGACGAGCGGCACGCGCAGGCGAGTCGGCCCGATCCGGCAAGGCCCGCTCACCGGGTCTGTGATTACCGCGGCGTGGTCCCGAGGGAGGGCCGAATCCCATAGCCACGGCATGGAAAATCAGACCTCGTTCGAGTATTCCCGCTGGCGCAGCCACTTGGTCGCGATCCACTTTTCGCCGGCGGCGACCGGGCTGCCCCCGTGCAGGGTGCGCGAATCGAGCCGGCCTTCGTCATCCGAATAGGCGAAGAACACCGCATTGCCGCGGCGTGGCAGCACGTCGAGCCCGATATCGGGGAACACGGTCGAGCCGCCGCCCTGCACATCGTTGAGGTAGATGATCAGCGTGCCCACGCGTTGACCGCCCATCGCCAGCACCTGGCGATTGCCCGGATCGGCCGGGTCGAAATAGTCGAAGTGCGGCTTGTATTCGGCGCCCGGGTTGTAGTGCAGCACCTGGATCGGCTCGCCCCGCTCGAGCGGGCAGCCGGTGAGCTCCGCAATGCGCTTCTCGATGCGGGTGATCAGCCCGTTTTCGGCGCGCCGGAAGTACGTGCCTTCGCTGGTGCGATCCGGGTGACGCTCGTAGCGGCCCGTCTGGCGATCGACCACGTTGGACCGCTCCAGCTTGCCGCGCGACATTTCGATCAGCGCTTCGCACTCCTCGGCCGAGAGCAGATCGCCAAACAGAAGAATCCGGGGTGCGTTCAGCGCCATCAGAATGTGCACCGTGCGATCGCCGGCATCGATTTCGCTCGGACTGCCCGCCAGGATCCGGGTGCTGGACTGCTGTTCGGCCTCCGGAGCCTCGCCGGACGCGGCTAAGGCCTCAGTAGCCTTGGCCTCCTCCGCCTTGGCCTCCTCCGCCGGAGCGGAAGCCCCGGCGAAGGAGGCCAATGCCTTGAAAGCGGCGGTCACCGCGCGGTGCGCGAACTCGCCCTGGTAGCCGCTTGCCCGCATCGATTGTTCGATCGCGTCGGCCGAACAGCCCTGCTCGATCGACTGCCTAAGCCAGGTCTGAAGGTCCGACGCCAACGAGGAAAATCGCATCTGCGAAGCCTGACACGGTGCTGAGTTATCCTGAGCGTATTCCGGAGAAACGCCATGTTGCAACGAGTATCGCCCCTGCCCTCCCTGACCGATAAGTCGCTGGTCAGGACGCAAGCGTATATCGATGGAGCCTGGATGGACGGTTCGGCCGGACGCTTTGACGTGCGCAATCCGGCCGACGGTGGAAAGCTGGCCGAAGTGGCCAACTGCGGTGCTCCCGACGCGGAGCGCGCGATCGCGGCGGCATCCCGAGCCTGGCCCGCCTGGAGGTCGCGCACCGCGAAAGACCGTGCGGCGATCCTTAAGCGCTGGAACGACCTGATCCTGTCCAACGCCGATGACCTGGCCCGATTGATGACCGCGGAGCAAGGCAAGCCGCTGGCTGAATCGCGCGGCGAGATCACGTATGGGGCCAGCTTCGTGGAGTGGTTTGCCGAGGAAGGCAAGCGCGTCTACGGCGAGACGATCCCCCCGTTTGCGCCGGACAAGCGCTTGCTGGTGTTCAAGGAACCGGTTGGCGTGTGCGCCGCCATTACGCCCTGGAACTTCCCGAACGCGATGATCACACGCAAGGTGGCCCCGGCGCTGGCCGCCGGCTGCACCGTGGTGGTGAAGCCGGCCGAGCAGACGCCGCTGTCGGCGCTGGCGCTGGCCGAACTGGCCCACCGGGCCGGGATACCACCGGGAGCGTTGAACGTGCTGCCGTCCGATTCGATTTACAGCATCGAGGTCGGCCGGGCGCTGTGCGACTCACCCACGGTGCGCAAGCTGTCGTTCACCGGCTCCACCGCGGTCGGCCGCATCCTGATGCAGCAATGCGCGCCGACCTTGAAGAAGCTGTCGCTGGAGCTGGGCGGCAACGCGCCGTTCATCGTGTTCGACGACGCCGACCTGGACGCGGCGGTCGAAGGCGCCCTGGCCTCGAAGTACCGCAACACCGGTCAGACCTGCGTGTGCACCAACCGGTTTTACGCGCAGCAGGGCATCTACGACGAGTTCGTGCGCCGGCTCGCGCAGCGCGCCTCTGAGCTGAAGGTCGGCCCCGGGTTCGAGACCGGAGTGCAGCAGGGTCCGCTGATCGACGAGCAAGCGCTCGCCAAGGTTCAAGCTCACGTGGCCGACGCGGTCAGCAAGGGCGCACGCGTGGTCACGGGCGGGCACCGGCACGCGCTGGGGGGCACGTATTTCGAGCCGACCGTGCTGGCGGATGTGTCCGACCAGATGCTGCTCGCGCGCGACGAAACCTTCGGGCCGGTCGCGCCGGTGTTTCGATTCCGCGACGAGGCCGATGTCGTCGAGTCGGCCAACAGCGTCGAGTACGGCCTGGCAGCCTACTTCTACGCGCGTGACGTCACGCGGGTGCTGCGCGTGGCCGAGCGGCTCGAGTTCGGGATCATCGGCATCAACACCGGGATCATCTCGACCGAGGTCGCGCCGTTCGGAGGCGTGAAGCAGTCCGGTTTCGGGCGCGAGGGCTCGCACTACGGCATCGACGAATACCTGGTCGTCAAGTACGTCTGCCTCGGCGGCTTCTAAGAGGAAAGTAAAAGAGCCTGGCGGGAAAGGGTCGGCGGCGCCTCGGACCAGGCGCCGCGGGTCTGTTGCGCCGCGCTACTTCAGCTTCAACTCCTGCAATAAGGCACCGCCGAGACTCTCGCGCACTTTCTCGCGGTCGACCGCGCCCTTGCTGGCGGAGTCCAACGATCCGAACACCTTTTTCACGATTGGATCGACTCGGTCGCGCAGACCATCCATCGCTGCCCAGTTCTTGTAAACGACCGTCAGGATGATGTCCGGCTCGTGGGGGTTGTGAGGAAACGCCTGGTACACCCCGTAATCGACAATCGCACCCGCTTTCTTCTGTTCTTCCATCAAGTGCTTGTACGGGCCGCTCAGGTACCTCATGTATTCGTCGAACATTCCGTACTTGGTCCGGATGTAGCCAACCGACACGACGGTTCCCTCGGTGTATGGCCGTTCCTCCTCAGCCCAGACCGCCACCGTCCCACACAACAGCCCAAGCAGCATCAACCAGCGCGATACGGTACGCATCGTTCTCCTCCAATGACTCGTTAAATCAGACTTCATGATGTAGCGCTACGGGCGCTCGCTCGTTGCCTGCCCCGCGCGCCGAGGGTGTAATCCAATTCCAATGAGACTGTCAAGGGTTTATACCGCGCGCGGTCCCCACGGAACCCTTGCCTTCCGCTAACACTTTCGCTTGCCGGGTGTGTACAGGACTTCGACCTCCAAGTGAGTGCTTCCCTGCGGGCGCGTCGAAAAAAGGGGGGCCCGACCGAGCCCCCTTTCATCGAAAACAAGTTGCGGTCGACTCAGTCGTGGCCGCCCAAAGCATTCAGAAAGGCCGGCACGTATGGCACGCCCAGCCCGGTCACGTTGTCATAGCCGGGGGTCGTGAGCAGCGAGGTTTCCGCGCCCTCGATCACGGCGGTCCCCGTCGCATCCGGCTCCGAATTGATCGTATACACGCGAACCAGCCCGCCGAGGCGGTGCACCAGAGCAGCGGTGGGCGAAGACGGTGCGTCGATGTCGTTGACGGCGTGCGTAAACGTGCCCGCGTTCCCCCTCGGTACGCGGTAGAGCGCGGGTGTCACAAATCCTACCGGTCCGCGGCCGTGCGCCTTGCGCTGCTGGTCCACGAGCGCTATCACACCTGCAAACAGCGGCGACGACAGGCTCGTGCCGCCGATGCCGCCTTCGCAGTACTCGGTCGTTGAGTCGATCGGCGTGCAGCCGAGGTTGGCCTGGGGGTTGGCGGAGGTCGTGTAGGTCATGCCGAACAGGAAGCCGGTGATCGGGTCGCCGACCATCGAGATGTCGGGGATCACCCGGCGCTCCGGCAGCAGCGTCACAAGCAGCCCCGAGTCGAGCGCCGTCTGCGACGCGAGGGCGTTCGGTACGGTCCCGTTCTGGTAATCCGGCTGAAAGAAAAGCAGGCTGGTGCCGCCGCCGGATGAAGCGTAGTACGCGAAGGCGCCCCAGCTCGCCCCGGTGACCGAGGAGCCATCAGGACTAATCACGGGGCTTGTCAATGCGGCTCGGACGTTGCCCCACCCCCACTCCTGCTTCGTTCCGTTCGCGTTCAGTGCAAGGCTGGTGCCGCCCACCGCGGTGACGAGTGGGCTCGTCGCAGGCCAGCTGCCCTGCGCGATCTGGTTTCCGGCCGGAATGTTGTCGCCCAGATCTCCGCTCGAAAACAGCACCGTGATGCCTTCCGCGGCCGCCTGCTCGTGCGCGGCGAGGTCGGCCAGGATCAGCGCCGCCCCGACGTCCTCGGAATCGTAGCCGTAGCTGTTCGTCAGGATATCCGCGACCTGGTTGTTGATGGCCGCATAGAAAGCGTCCGGAAGTCCCTGGCTGCAGTCCGCGCCGCCGATATAGACGATCGTGGCGCCCGGCGCCATGCTGTGCACGGACTCGATGTCGAGCGACTCTTCCGTGTACCAGCCCTGAGGTCCGCACGGGTCGGTAGCCGGTACGTTGTAAATCCCGGCCGGAATGATCTGGCTGAAGTTGGCGGAAGTGAACGGTGGCAGTCCGTGCCGGCTGGCGTAGGTATTGATGTCGGAGAAGATGGTTGGCGATGCGAATGCGTCGACGACGCCGACCCGAACGCCGCTGCCGTCGCGCGTCGTTTTGTCGACACCGTACGCGGCGCGCAGCTGCTGCGGTGTGTAACCGCAGATCGCCCACGGCACCGTACCCGATGCACCGTACGGCGTTGGCGCCGGTGAGACCGAGGCTACGTGGTCGCTCCAGTACGTACTGCAGAAGGCCAGGGGGGCGGTCGGCGCCGGGGGTGGCGCGTTCGGATCTTCACCTGCCCTCCGGTAGAGCGGGTGCACGAGCGCGCGGGTGTCGTCGATGTTCGCGTAAACGACCAGATCCGCAAGCTTGTCCGGTAGCACGGGCCGCGTGTCTTGAGCGCGCAGCGTCTTGCCTCTGTACGAATAGTAGTTCTGGGTAACCTGGAAGGCCTCGTTGACCTGGCCGACCGTGCCCATGAATTTGACGTACAGCGGGCTTTCAGTCGGAACCGCGGTCAGTCCGTGCTGGGCCAGAACGTCCGCCACCGCCTGCACGTCGCCGGCGGTCGGGGCGAACTGGGCCCGGAACTGGGCCGACGTCAGGAAGTGGCCGTACTGGCTGCTGGCCGGATCGTAGAGCTGCTTGATGAGTTGCACGAGGGCCGTCTCGTTGTGCAGCTTCAAGTGCAGTGCGATCGTGACCTGCTGGTTTTCATCGGCGGGCGCTACCTTCGTTGCCCGATGCACCCACGGCGAGTGCGCAGACCCGGACTCCGCCCAGGCAGTCATTGTTGCAGCGAGCGCAAGACCCGCGACCACCCAAGTTCGCGCAATTGCGATTCGGCTCGATCTAGCGAGCGATTCAGGCAGTTCTGCTTGAGCGTTGTTCGGCGTTCTCATCGACTCCTCCTCGAGTAACGGTACGAGTGCTCAGCAGGCTACGCGCGCTCTATTTGCCCGGCAAGCTAGGAACGCTTGCCCATGTGGCCCCCGCGGTTGTCGAGCGCAGTCGCCAAGGGCGAACGGTGATGTCGCTGCGGGATCATGCAATAACTTGAAGAATCACGGGGTTGTCACGAGTGCGGGACGATAGGAATCGTTTAGGATTCGTACCGCTTGCGGGCGTCGTATAACGGCATTACCCCAGCTTCCCAAGCTGGTGACGAGGGTTCGACTCCCTTCGCCCGCTCCAGCCGTCACGTTGCCCGGCTTGATGCCCCGGTGCAGCACGTTGCGCTCGTGCGCGTAGGCCACGGCTTGAGCCGGGGCGAGCGCGATCTGCGTCGCCTGACCGCGGCCCCTCTCCCGCTGCGCGGGAGAGGGGTGCTGTTCTCGAAGAGAGGAGTCCTGGTCTCTAGTCGCCCCCACCAACCCGCAGCAGGTTCACCTGCGAGCCGGAGCGGTTGTCCTCCGTGACAATCATCAGTCCCAGTGCCGGGGTCTTAGCGAATTGACCCGGCACGATCTGAACCGGTACCGACGCCGTCGTCTTCGGTGCCACCGGAATGAACAAGGCGTTCGAGATGGCCGGATTGAACGCGTCGAACGAGGCGATGCCCGGCACAGAAGCGGCGGTCGTATCGAAGTTATTGAAATAGTTGACCTGGTAGCTGAAGCTCGAGTTCGACGGCGACAGCCCGAGCATCGAAGCGAACACCGGCATCAGCACGGTCGAGCCGTCGGTCGGCGCATCGGCGAAGAAATCGATCGCGGCCGCACCGGTTTTCAGGTTCACCACCGCTACCGCCATCTCGCCGTTGAAGCTGTTCCCGGTGGTCAGCCACCCGAGATCGGCCCCGATCACGTCGTAGTCGGGAACACCGTTGCCGTTCGTATCGATCAGGATGTCGAACTCGCCGGCCGTCGGACTCGAGAATCGGTCGAACGTGTTCACGGCGAACACCAGCAGGCTATCGGTCGCCGACACCGGATTGGTCTGCACCCCAACTGCGCGCACGTCGAAGAACCTTATGCCCTGCCTCGTGCCGGAAAGTCCCCAGGCATAGAAGTCGGCGTTGCCGGTGATTGCCCCGTTATGGTTGGACAGGCGCACCATGCTTTGCGGGTGGCGCGGCGTCAATGCGCCGTTTAGCGACGCCCGTAGGGCCGAGCGCGCGCGCGGCACCAGGTAGTACGGCACGCGCAGCGAGATCCCGTGATTCATCGACGGGCTGGCGGGTGTGAACGTCAGGAAGCCGGCAACTTCCTGGAATACATCATTGCCGGCGGCGTCGTGCGTGCTACCGACCGTGGCGGCCGGCACCGACAGAGTGACGCTCAGCGGCGCCTCGCCGTGCCCGCCGACCGTCACCGAAGATTGGCTCAAGGTGATCGTGTGCGGCGCCCCGCCGGTTGCCGTTGCCGTTACGCTGAACGTGATCGACGACTCGCCACGGTTCTGCACCTGTAATTGCTGCGAAGCCTGGAAGTCTCGCGTGAATTCGGCAAAGCCGAACGACACCGAGTTCGCGAACGGATGGCTCTGTGGGATCACGACCGCCTGGGTGCGCGTGGCCCCGACCGGCTGGACCAGGCCGGCCCCTTCGATCCGTGGCGCGTAGTCGACGAGCTGCGCCGGATCGGCCGTCTCGACAACAGCCGCCGCCAGTTGCTCCCCATTCCACTCCGGGTGCGCCTGACGCGTCAGCACACCGACGCCCGACACGTGCGGGGTCGCCTGCGAAGTTCCCGATATGGTCGCCGGCCCGTTGCCGGTGCCGATCCCGGTCGATACGACCGAGACGCCCGGCGCTGTCACGCTCGGCTTCAACACGCTGTCGACCCAGCGCGGCCCACCCGAGCTGAAGCCGGCAGCCGCCCGGAATCCGGGATTCGCGACCGACGCTGCAGCAAGCGTTGCCGTGCCGCCCGCTGCAGCGACCAGATCGGCTTCGTCGCTCGTCTGTATTCCCAGGAACGGGATCGTCACCGTAAACGCTTGGCCCGTATCCGGATTCGAGGTGATCTGCCCTTCGAACGGCGGATAACCCGGCCCGTTGTTGATCATCGCCACCGCCGCGGCTCCTGCCATTTGGCCATAGATCGGTTTGGCGACGCGGGAGCAGATTCCACGTACGACGACCACCAGCTTTCCGGTCACACCCGCGGCCGTGTATTCGGCGGGATCGCAGCCCAGTGAAATGCCGTTCGACCCCGTTCCCTTCGTATCTGGCAGCACGAAGACCGGTAGCGCGGTCGTGGGCAATGCCAAGCCGTTCGAGTCCTGCGCCACGATCGGCGTGCCCGAACTCAAGGTCACGGTGGCGCCTGGAAAGCTCGGATGGGCGTCGGTAGCGGCCGCCGCGATCGTTCCGTCGCCCGCGGCCGGAGATCCCAGCACGTAGGGCTGCGGGCCCGCGTTGCCGGCCGCCGCCACCACGATGATGCCGGCGTTGGCCGCGTTGGTCGATGCGACCGAGTCAGCCGTATCGGGCGGGCCCTCGTCGGCTCCCAGCGACATGCTGATCACGTCCATGTCGTGCTGCACGGCCCAGTCGATCCCGTCGACCACGACGGCGGTTGACGCCGACCCAGCGCAGCCGAACACGCGCACCGCGTACAGGTCGGCCCTCGGAGCGACGCCTGGCCCGATGGTGAAATTCTGCGGCGCGCCGTAGATCGAGCTGTTGTACGGTCCCGGATATGTAGACCCGGCCGAGGTGACGCCGAATCCAGCCGCGGTACCTGCAACGTGACTGCCATGACCATTGCAGTCGAGCGGGTTCGGATCCGGCATCGGGGTCTTCTTCGCTGGATCGGTCGAGCTGTCGTCGTAGTTGTCCCCGACCAGATCGGTTCCGCCCTTCACTTTCGGAGCGTTCGGACCAAAGAGCGCGGGATCCGCAGGTAGCGTATCGGCGGCTTGCGCGGCGGCAAATGCCGCCGTCGTTCCGGGTCCCCCGAAGTTGGCATGCGTGTAGTCCACCCCGGTATCGATGATCGCGATCTTGATGTGCTCGCCGCGCAACCCGTCCTCACCGTTCCACGCAGTGGGCGCGCCGATAAAGGGCACGCTGACGATATTGCTCAGGTGGTATCTGCCGACCGGCAGTACCTTGACGACGCCGGGCATGGTGGCCAGTGCTCCCACCTGGCGCGAATCGATCTCGACCTTGATGCCGTTCAGCGCGCTGTGGAAATTCCCGAGCACCTTGCCGCCGTGCGCTTCAATGGCGGGCCGCACTGATTCGTGCTGGCTCGATACGCGCTGTTCTATCGAAGCGCGGTCGGCGTCGTTGATCGCACGGGTCGGCGACTTCGCGCGCGCCGTCGCAATCGAGTCTTCGGACATCACTACAACCACCTGCACCTTTTGCGGCGCGTGCAGCGCCGCGATGCGCGAGGCATCAATGTGCGCCGTTCCGTTGTAAGCCCGAAATCGCTCGCTCGCGTTTTGCGCCGATGCCGGACCCGAAACGCCAGTGGAAACGATAAAAGCAGACGCGGCCAGAACGGCCGCCGGGATACGCATCTTCGACATCTTCTCCTCCAACGCCGGTGATATTGCCGCGTGCTTTTGATCCGGGTTAGTGCCGCCAAAACCGCGCAAGGTTCAAAAGCGAAGATGTCCGGGTGTCGCGCGTATCGGGATGGGGAACAACACCCAGCTCATTCTGCCCGCGCTTTGCGTGTCGACCAGATTCGTGGGACGGTCGAACCCTGGGCTCGCAGCTTCCTAAGCTGGTGACGAGGGTTCGACTCCCTTCGCCCGCTCCAGCGCATGCTGCTGGGCTTGCAATGATGCAGGCTTTTTCTTCGACCACTTGGTTTTGCCCCAATCCGGGAGTTCAATGCCGTCCGGACTAGCGTGCCGCGAACGTGCCGAAGCGCTATCGGGCAGTGCGGAAATTCAGAGACGCCTCGGAAGTGTCGAAGTGTCGGCTTAGCCGACACTTCGTTTGCCTTTACATCCTCTGATGCGATTGCCGCCTAAAGCCAACCTAATGCTGGAGGAAGCGATCACCTCGTCCTTGGTATGAGCCGCGTCGTCTTGCGGACAGTGTTTCCGTCTTTGAGAATGGGAGTCCTGCGTTTAAAGGACCCTTAAGTCAAGTGGACCGCCACAGTTTGTCGACTGCCAGCGCTTGGCCTGACGGCGCTTCTTATATCAGCACAGGAGGTTGCGTCGAACCGCGTGACTGGACGGGGTAGCGCTTCAGTTTCATGATTTCGGATTGCCCATGGCCATCGGGCAAACGCATTTGACGCTCTCGATGGCTGGGCAGGACTGTGGATGGCTCGCCGAAGAGCACTGCGCTCCAGGTGGGCATGAGCGATAGCGGCGTCGGTGCCCAATGACGTACGAGGAGGGCAATCGTGGACGACTGCAGGTCTATCTGCTTCGCGATCGCCGCAATGGCGCTCTGCTCCTGCGGTGGCGGCGGAACGGGTGCGGGCACGCGCTATCCTGTAAACGGCGTCGTCCAAAAGGGCCCGCTGATCCTCGGTTCGAGCGTCACGGTTTCCGAACTCGGCGAAAATCTGGTTCCCAACGGCAAGACGTACATCGTTCAGACAACCGATAGCCTGGGTGACTTCACGATTCCCGGAGGGGTCGGTACGCCGCTCGTCGAGATACTGGCGCAGGGGTACTACTTCGACGAGTTGGCCGACGCGTTGTCAGGCTCGCCGCTGTCGCTGCGCGCGCTCGCGGACCTTCGCGTGACGACTACCTCGAACGTGAACGTGCTTACGATCCTCGAGGCCTCGCGCATCAAGAGCCTGATCGCCGGTGGCCAGACGTTTGCGGCGGCCGAGTCGCAGGCGGAGAGGGAGGTTCTTGCCGGATTTGGAATCGACCAATCGAAGGTGAAAGACTACAAGACCTTCGGTCAAGCCTCGCTAAACGGCTCGACCGACCAGGACGCCATCTTGCTTGCGACTTCGGCGATCCTGTTGAGCATGGCCGGTTCGAATCCGGCGAATCTGTCCCAGCTTCTGAGCGATACCGCGCAGTCACTGGTCGACTCGGGCGCCGTTCCAGGTTCCTTCAAAAGCGCCCGCGCGTCTGCGGTGTCCGCCAACTTCTGGCCGGAGAACATCAGGGCGAATGTCCAAGCCTACTACGCGTCGCAAGGGCTCAAGCTGACTGCGCCTGCGTTTGAGGATTGGCTGGACATGGACAACAGCGGTGCGCTGCCGCGCCGCAGTGGTCTGGCGACGACATTCGTCTTCACACCCGTCACGAACGCGCTCGTCACCACGCAATCCTCGCCCGAACACTACCTCTCCGACGTGGTTGCGGTGCCGAGCATCATGGACGGGCCGTATGTCTATGTCGAGGCGCAAAACGCCGTGCTGCTCAAGAACGGGACCGCGCTGCCGGCTTCGGAGATGACGGTCAACACGGTCGTGGGGACGTACAACATCCCCTCTTCGTACACGTACTCGTACGCCCAGGCCGGCGACCAATTGCAACTCGACGCCCTGTCGGGTGACTGGGGCCAGACCAACTCCGCAAGCCTGCGCATCGGAGCAACGGCACAGCCGTTTGCGGTATCGACCTCGCCGCTTGTGATCGAGTTCTACCAAGGTACATCGACCGCCGGCGGCTGCGCAGCCGAATTCGCGCCATCCGCCGCATTGCACGCCATTCCGTTCAGGACGAACACCGTCGACTTCCTGACGAATGCGAGCGTCGCCTTTCGCTATGTAGGCGTCGGTGCATACCCCTATCCCGGGACACTTTCCTCCCTCGCCATCTATTCCGACAACGGGGGTATGCCCGGTCAGGCACTGTATGCCGCCACGCCTGCTGCCGTCGGGGTCATAGGCGTCCAGTCCGCGGCGAAGGATCGGAACGGAAACACGTTTGACCTCAGCCTGCCTGGAAGTGAGGGCATCTTCGGCAGGACCTCGGTCGTGCTTCAGGCCAACACGAACTACTGGCTGGTCGTTGCTCCGCCGGGCGGACTGGGCGGCCTGAACGTTGTGGCCTGTGGAGGCGCGGCGCCGTTCAGTACGTACATGATCCAGGCAACGGCTGGTGCCGCCTGGACCGCAGCGGGAATCGCAACGCTTCCGATGGTGGCGCTGTATCAGTGACTGGCAGATGTGTCCAGTACGTGCGCTAGGAATACTGGCGCATTGCAAGCACGGCCTGGTTGCGCAGCGTTTTGAGCAGCCCGAGCTCTTCGACGCTGAAGTGCAGCGTGGCAGGCGAATGGCTGTCCGCGTAGATCAGGCCAACCGTGCGCTTGCGATCGACGATCGGCAGCAAGACCATGCCGCGCGCTCCGATCGCAGCCCGATACCAGGCCGGCACATGCGGGCGCACCTTGTCCGATTCGACGTCCTGGATGCACAGGTCCGCACCCATCACGGCGGCCGCGTAGAACAGGTCGCGCGCGCCGTCGAGCGGGATCGCAACGCCTTTTTGGACAATCACCTCGGCGTCGGCGCCAAAACCGAAGCGGCAGCGCAGCGCCTGCTGGCGCGCGTCCAGCGTGAACAGCAGCGCCCGGTCAAAGCCGATCGCGCGGTACATCGTCTCCAGGATGATCCGCAGCACGTCGTTGAGCGTGTGCTCGCCGACCAGGGTGTTCGTGATGTCCTGAACGCCGGCCGCCAGCGCGGCCTGCCGCCGTCCGGGCTCGGCGGGCCCCGACGGGCCGTTCGACGGCTCTTCGTCGGCGACCAGTCGCTGCGTCTCGGCCAAGGCTTGCGCAGCCCGCGCCGCAGCTGACAGGGTCGCAGCGCCGGCAGCGTTCGCCGTCGCATCAGCGGCGGGCGGCTCCGTTCCGGCGGGACTCGGCGCCTCGATCTCGACCGTGCGATCGGAGGGGTGCCAGGCGCGGGCCTTTTGAAGGAAACCATTGCGCGCCACCCCGGGCCCAAGGGCCTCGGCATCGCGCACCAGAGCTCCCGAGCACGCCTGCACCGCGCCGGTCAGCGTGCGCTCTGTGATCCCGGTCGCCGGGCCATAGCGTCCGACCAGTGCAGCCAGCCGCCGCTTGCGCCCCGCCTCGTCCGGGTCGTGGATCGCGTCGGCCAGCTCGTTGGACAGGCTCGCGATCATTCGCAGCTTTTCGCTTTGCTGACCCGGGCATTTTTTCAGCGGACCGGTCATCGGCCGCATGCTGTCGATGATGTCCTCGGGCAGGTTCCACGCCTTGCCGACGCCGACGCCCAGATCCTCGTAGCTCACGCCCAGAACCTCGCGCGAGGCCCGCTGCTCGTCCCAGCCGCGGCTGTGCATGTTGCGCTCGACGACCTGCGCCTCCTCGTACAGGTAGAACGTGGCCAGCAGTTTGCCCAGTCGGTGGAACATCGCGCAGATGAAGGCCTGCTCGGCCTCGCGCAGGTCGGCCCGGTCGCACATCTCGCGCGCCAGCAGGCCGCTGAAATAGACCGAGACCACCTGGTCCTTCAGTGCCAGCGCGTTGGAGCGGTCGTACATGTGCTCGAACAGCAGCAGCGACATCGAGACATTGCGCACGGTGTCATAGCCCAGTATCGAGATGGCGCGCGACACCGTGCCGATCGACCCGCCGAACTGGTTCAGGTTCGAGGCGTTGACGATCTTGAGCAAACGGCTGGTCAGCGCGAAGTCCTTAAGGATCGAGTTGCACAAAACGGCGACCGGCTCGCGGTCAGACGAGGCCGCCCGGTTCACGGCACTGATCGTGGCCGACAGCGCCGGAAAGTCGCCCTTGTGCCGGATCCGTCGCAGCAGGTATTCGAGCGTGCCGCGCGCGGCGCCCGGTTGCCCCGTCGTATCGGGCGGCTCCAGGTACTCGGCAAGGGCCGCGGCCATGTCCGCCGCCCGGCCGAAACGTTCCGCAGGCTGTCTGGCAAGGGCTTTGGTCAGCACCGCATCGAGGCGCTCGTCGATGGCACCGTTGTGACGCGACGCCGGAACCAGGCTCCCCTGCACGATGCACCGGACCGTTTCGTGTGAATCGGAGCCCCTGAAAGGCACCTCGCCGGTCAGCATCTGGTACAGCACCACGCCCAGCGCGAACACATCGCTCGAAGGCTGGTAGATGCCCTCGGTGACGTATTCCGGCGCCATGTAAGAGGGGGTCCCGACCAGACTGCGCGAAGCCGGATCGCCGATGGCCACATGGGACGCGATGCCGAAGTCCATCAGGCGCGCAACGCCGTCCTGCGTGATCATCACGTTGCCCGGCTTGATATCCCGGTGCAGCACGTTGCGCTCGTGCGCGTAGGCCACGGCTTGGGCCAGCGCGAGCGCAATCTGCGCCGCCTGACCGATGTCGAGCTTGCCGCGCTCCCGGATCAGGTCAGCCAGGCTGCGGCCCTGAACGAATTCGAATACGAGGTAGGAGATACCGCCATCCTCACCGGCGTCGTACAGCGGCACGATGTTGGGATGCGACAGCGCGCTGACCATCCGCGCTTCCTGCAGCAAGGTGGCCATGCCCTGGCGGCCGAGCCTGGCTTCGAAAGCCGGCAAAACCGTTTTCAGCGCGACCTGACGCCCAAGACGAGTGTCGGCCGCCAGGTAGACGGTGCCTTGGGAACCCTGGCCGAGGGTCGAAAGGATCTCGAACCGGCCGATGAAGCGGCGGCTCTTTGCTGCTGCGGACGTTTCGGAACTCCGGACCGCATGACTTGCGGAATCCAAATAGTCGTCTGCACAGCCCGCCGGCGCTGCCGCGAAAAGGTGCATAAGCCGTCGCCAATTAGCGGCTTATCGCCGCGTCGCATCAGTTGCCGCAGCCCTGCCGCCTGCGCAATTCGCGTTGCCGACTCCTGCGTAAATTCCGCCTAATGTAAAGTGGGGGGTATTCCCCATTGACAGTAGTGGACGGCGGGTCAGTAATGCCGCTGCGCGACGTCCGTCCACGACGTTCGTCACTGCGGGTGTCTTTCAGAACATCAACCAAGAAAGAAACGAGGGGACCACAAATGGTGCTAAGAGCTGGCACGCTTATTTCATGGAGCGCAAGCACGAGAATTGCCGGCACGGCAGCTGCCCTGCTGTGTCTTATCGCAGGTTCCGGTGTCGCAGCGGCCGCGCCGAGCGGCGTCACGCGCTCCGTTGCCCTGAGTGCGACGTTGGTGCCGCAGACCGGCTCCTTCACGCCGTCCGGCAGTGCGGACGTCACCTACGCGGAATTTCCCGCGCAGCTCGACACAGCGGCAGGCCCCGCTCCGTTTCCGGGACATATCGTCGGCCGTCGCCTTTCCAAGGGCAGCGGAGAGGGCGCATCGACCAGAAGCGGCCAGAGAGCCAGCTCGAACCCCGAGTTCGAGATCAGCTTCGACGGGCTGAACCACTACCAGCAGCGCTACTCGCGCGGCGGCAACCAGTTTTCAGTCGAGCCGCCCGATCAGGGATTGTGCGTCGGCAACGGCTACGTCCTGGAAGTCGTCAACGACGTGCTCAACATCTACAACACGTCGGGGCAGTCGGTCCTTCCGGACAACACCGCCACGAATATCGTGTCGGGCTATCCGAGAAACGTGAATCATGCGGTCGACCTGAACTCGTTCCTCGGCTATGCGGCCGCAATCAACCGCAGCACCGGCGTGCGCGCCCAGTCCGTCACCGATCCGAGCTGTCTTTACGACGCGGCGACGCAGCGTTTCTTCGTCATGGCATTGACGCTCGAGACGAAGCCGAGCGGGGCGCTGACCCTCGTGAACCACATCGACGTCGCAGTCAGCGCGACGTCGAATCCGACCGGTGCATGGAACATCTACAAGGTCGACGTGACCAACGACGGGTCCAATCCTGACCCGAGCAACGCCTGCCCCTGCCTGGGCGACTACCCGCACATCGGGGCCGATGCGAACGGCTTCTACGTCACGACCAATTCGTACCCGTGGAACGGCAATGGTTTCGCGGGCGCGCAGATCTACGCGTTCTCGAAGGCGCAACTCGCGGCGGGCGCCGCCAACGTAACGGTCGTGCATCTGGATACGTTCGGCACGGTCGCGGCTCCAAGCGATGCCGGACCGACGCAACCCGGCTTCACCGTCTGGCCCGCGCAGTCACCCAATGCGACGTTCGATAAGAGCCACGGCGGCACCGAGTTCTTCATGAGCTCGAACGCGGCCGACGAGGCAACGCACCCGGTCGCCGGGACCGGCGGCAACTACATCTCGCACCAGATCGTCGTGTGGAAGCTGAAAAACACGTCGTCGCTGAATACGGCAACGCCCGACCTCGAGCTCAGCAACAAGGTCGTGACGGTCCAGCAATATGCGATTCCGCCGAAGATGAAGCAGCCCGGCTACGGCACGCTGGCCACCGACAACACGCCGCTGGGCGCCTGCATCAACGACTCGACCACACCGATGGCCAACGGGCTGACCGGCTGCTGGACCGTACTGTTCGCTTCAGAACCGGCGCACAACGAGGTCATCTCGACTCCGGACTCGAACGACACGCGCATGCAGCAGGTCATGTTCGCCAACGGGAACCTGTGGGGCGCGCTCGACACGGCGATCAACCCGGATGGCGGCCCCCAGCGCGCCGGCATCGCCTACTACGTCGTCAATCCGAACTCGGGCACCGTCCTGTTGCAGGGCTACCTCGGAGCCGAAGGCTATGACTTCACCTACCCGGCCATCGGCGTCACCGAAAGCGGGCGCGGAGTGATGGCGTTTACCGCGACTGGCGACGAGCATCCCCCCAGCGCGGCCTACGCGCCGATCGACGCCGTGGCCGGTGTCGGAGCCTGGAAGTTCGCCGGCCCGGATGGCCGGGGCGAGGCAGACGACGACGGCTTTACCAGCTATGTGGCCGAGGTCGGAGCTCCGCCGCGGACCCGCTGGGGCGACTTCGGCGCGGCGGTCGTGGATGGCAATTCGATCTGGATCGCCAGCGAGTACATCGCGGAGCATTGCGACTTCACGACGTGGGCCGGCCCCTTCATCGCGGGCGGAACCGGAGACAACCTGCTCGGCACATGTTCGGGCGCTCCCGGCGCAACCGGAACGCGCACCGCGAACGCAAACTGGGCAACCCGCATCAGCAAGCTTTCGTTCTGAGATTGATGACGATGGGGTGATGGACTCGATAGACGTCCTGCTCACCCCATCGCTTTTTGGTGGCCCGCTAGACAAAGATCAGATACAGCAGTCCGCCCAGCACGGTCCATTTGAGCACGTAGTAGCTTGTCCGGCTTCTGGCTTTCAGGGCCTTGGCGCGCAGACGCAATTGATAGAAGCCGCCGAACATCCGGTTCAGCACCCCGATCTTCTCGCCCTCGACGTTCTGCGTCGCGGAGGCTTTCATCACGTTGCGCGCGAACCACCGGTTAATCGCCGTCATCATGCGACTCTTGAGCGGCCGCTCCACATCGCAGAACAGAATCACGCGCTGCAGCTGGGTCGTGTTCTCGGCGTAGTGGATGAAGGTTTCATCGAACATCATGGCTTCGCCGTCGCGCCAGAAATAGCGCTGGCCGTCGACCACGATGTAGCACTGATCGCTGTTGGGCGTGATCAGCCCCAGGTGAAATCGCAGCGAACCCGCGTAGGGATCGCGGTGCCGCACCAGGCGGGCTCCGGGCGGCAGCGAGGCGAACATGGCGCCCTTCACGCTTGGAATCGCGCTCAGCAACTCGAACGTGCGCGGGCACATCCGCTGCGCCGAGGGCAGATCCTCCCCGTACCATTTCAGGTAGAAGCGCTTCCAGCCGGTGCGGAAGAACGAGTTAAATCCCATGTCGGTGTAGCCGGCGGCTGCGCGAATAAAGCCCTCGTCGTTCAGCCGCACGGCCTCTTCCCGGATCTGGCGCCAATGCGACATCAGCGGCTCCAATTCGGGAAACTGCTTCGGATCGATGAATCCCGAAGACCGGACCTTCGAGAACGCGTACATCAGCGCGTTGTACGGCGCCAGCAGCACCGTGAAATCGGTCAGTGCCCGCAGCAGGCCGAAGCGCACCCGTCCGCGCAGGTGCACATACAGCGCCGACAACAGGAAGACCGCGAGCACGACGTGCCGCGGGGCGGGCGTCCAGATGGCCATGAACGCCGATGTTAGCCCGTTTCGCCGCCCTCGCTCGCCGGCGGCTCATCATCGGGCGCATCGGGCCGGCGCAGGCGCCGCACCAGCAGCGCGACCAGGCACGCCGCCAGCGCACCCAGCGCAACGATGCGCACCGGCGGCGCACCCGCACGCAGTCCGGCAACCGCACCGACGATGGCCCCCCGGGTCCAGCGCGCGCGAGCCAGCGCATCGCCCGCTGCCGCGAGCCATTCCATCACGCGGCCGCGCCCCGTCAGCACGCTGGTGACCGACCCGATCCAGTCGGCGCCACGCCGCAGCGGGTGGAGTCGATCCGAAATATCCTGCATCGCCAGCATCAGCTCGATCCGGTCGGCCATGGCGCGTGCCCGCAGCAGCTCCAGCTGCAGCTTGCGGTCGGCCCAGCGCCCCTTCATGGCTTCGCCTCGGGGCCGGCGCCGCTGCCCCGGCCGAACACGGCTTCGCGGTCCTTGGCGAGCTCGGCCAGCGTCTGCGCGAGCAGCGGCGGGAGGTTGCGAAGCGCCCGCCGCAGCCGGTAGACCAGGTAGCCCGTAGCGATCGCATAGGCCAGGGTCAGCAGGCCCAGCGAATACCACCCGAGCCGTTCCCACAACGCCAGCACGATGGCTGCCGTGGCGGCGATCAGCGTCAGCGCCAGCAGCGCGGTGGCACCCAGGGCCCACAGCAGGCAGCGCAGCGAGTCGGCACCGAATTGCGTCAGCTCGACCGCCGCGAACTGGGCGCGCGTCAGCAGCAGCGACGAGGCCGCCCTGGCCGCCCGGTGCACGGGTCCCACGGCCTGAACCCCTGTCTTCAGCGACGACCCACCAGCACGCCGATCAGCAGGCCGATCGCGGCGGCGGCTCCGATCGAGCTCCACGGATTCTGATGGACGAACTTGTCGGCCGCATCGGCGGCCTCGCGCGTGGCCCGGACCGCGTCGCGCTGCAGCCTCTCCAGTTTGTCCTGCGCCTTCTCCAGCGCATCGGCCGCACGATTGCGCAATTCGATCGCCTGTTCCCCGCCGGCCGTTGCGGCCTGGCGCATCAGCTGCTCAACGTCGTCCAGCACATCCTTCACGTCCGACACCAGCTTGTCCCGGGTAACCGTTTCCATGGCGTTCCTCCGCTCGGTGAACCGCGTTAGACCCGCATCGTAACGCCGACTTGACGCCGGTCACGGGCAATCGCGATCATTGCCCTGTTCCCGACAGGTGCTCCTCCGCCGCCCCTCATGCCCGCAATCAACCCGGTGCCGGCCCAACCGCCCAGGCTCCGCACGGTGCGCTCGTTCGGTCCTGGGCGCGGCCGCGTCACGCGCGCCCAGCAGCGCGCCTATCAGGATGATTTTCCGCGCTATGCGCTGCCGTTTCTGGCGCGGCCGATCGAACCGGCGGTCTGCTTCGGACGCGAGGCCCCGCTGGTTCTGGAAATCGGCTTCGGAATGGGCGAGACCACGGCGGCGATCGCGGCGGCCCATCCCGAGCTGGATTTTCTCGGTGTCGAGGTGTTCGCCGCCGGGATCGGCTCGCTCGCGATGCGCCTGGCGCGGCAGCAGCTGACCAATGTGCGCATCATCGAGCACGACGCGGTCGAGGTCGTGCGCGACATGCTCGGCCCCGCCTCGCTGGCCGGCGTTCACATCTTCTTTCCGGATCCGTGGCCCAAGGCGCGACATCACAAGCGGCGCCTGATCGCCCCAGGCTTCGTCGCCAGCCTGGCCGGCCGCCTGCGGCGCGGGGGCTATGTCCACTGCGCAACCGACTGGCAGCACTACGCCGAGCAGATGTTGGAGGTGCTTACGCGGGAGGCGAACCTGTCCAACCGGCATCCGGACTATGCGCCCACACCGGCCAATCCGCTGTGCGAGCGGCTGCGGACCAAGTTCCATGCGCGCGGGCAGCGGCTGGGGCATGCGGTGTGGGACCTGGTGTTTGAGCGTATCGGGTAGCTCGGCGCCCTCACCCCCTCCCCTCTCCCGCTGCGCGGGCGAGGGGCGACCGAGCGTCGCATGGCTCGACGCTTCACGGAGGCACCCCGTATCGCCCCTCTCCCGCTGCGCGGGCGAGGGGAGGGGCTGAGGGCGCCCTTCGCCGCGCGCTCTACTTCTCGACGATCACGCCGCAAGCCAGCCGTGGCCCGGAATTGCCGGCGGGCTGCGATTTGTAGTCGTCCGGATCGCGGTGGACGATCACGCTGCGCCCGACCACGTCGGTGCCGCCGCTTCCGACCGACAGGTAGGTGACCTCGAACGTCGTGTGCACCTCGCCTTTGTCATCGGCTTTCAGGTTCGGCAGATCTCCGGCGTGATGCGGCGGATGCGAAAAGGTCCCATGGGCGACCCCCTCGGGATTGAAATGGCCGCCGGCACTCATCCCATCGGGCGCGGAGCAGTCGCCGCGCTCGTGCACGTGAAAGCCGTGCTCCGAGTTCGGCGCCATCCCGACCAGATCGACCTTCACGCGCACTTCGCTGCCCGACTGCCGGAATTCGACCTTCCCTGCCAGGGTATTGCCCTGGGTCGGTTTGACCTCGGCGACCGCCACCGCGGCGCCCGAATCCCACAGGGCATCCCATCCCGACGAGACTGTCGATCCAACCCAGTTGGCGCTGTCGCGCACTGTCTGGCACCCGTTCAACGCCATGCATCCGACTGCGAACAGCACCCACCGAATCATCCGACTCATAGGCTCTCCCCTCGTGACCAGGCCGCATGACGCTATTGCGTCAAGTCCGCATTATGTCCGGCGCCGGTGGATTTTTCCCACTCCGATTGGATGATGCCCTCGCAAGGGACAACGCGGATTGCGCTAACCTTGCGCCCGGCGAACCGCGCCCGCGCGCGGGCCGGCTTGAATGGACCGGATGCTGGACCTCGACCGAATACTGACGGGCATCACGATCTGGGTCGGCATCGGCATCGTGGCGCTGGCTGTCCCAAGGAGCACGCGTTTCGTCGCGCGCGTGCTTTTCCCGATCAGCGCCGTGGTGTCCTTGGGACTGGCCCTGGCCTCCCTGCACGGCCTGTTCATGCCGCCGCAAGCCGTCGTGCTGCGCCTGGGCCTGCCCGGCCTGCCCTTTCACCTCCGGATGGACAGCCTGTCGGCCTACTTCCTGGTCGTAATCGGCGCCGCTTCGGCCGGCACATCGATCTTTTCGGCCGGCTACCTGCGCAAGGGCGAGGGCACGCCGCCGGGTCTGCAGTGCCTTCAATACCACCTGTTTCTGGCCAGCATGGCGCTGGTGGTCCTGGCCGACGACGCCTATGCGTTCATGGTCGCCTGGGAAACGATGGCGCTGGCATCCTATTTCCTGGTAATCGCCAACCACCGGGTCGCCGCGATCCGCCGCGCCGGCTACCTGTATCTGCTGCTGGCCCACATCGGCGCGATCGCGATCCTGCTCTGCTTCGGAGTGCTGCAGGCCAACACGGGCGATTTCACGTTCGCCAATCTTCGCGTTCAGCCGCTGTCGCCGTTGTGGGGGTCGATCGCGTTCGTGCTGGCCGTGATCGGCTTCGGTGCCAAGGCCGGCATCGTTCCGCTGCACGTGTGGCTGCCGGAAGCGCATCCGGCAGCGCCATCGCCGGTGTCGGCCCTGATGAGCGGGGTCATGCTGAAGACGGCTGTGTACGCGATGCTTCGGATCGCGTTCGACCTGCTGCACGTGCAGATCTGGTGGTGGGGCCCGCTGCTGCTGGCACTGGGCCTGCTCACGGCGCTGTTCGGGGTCGTGTTCACGACGGTCCAGACCGACATGAAGCGGCTGCTCGCGTTTTCGTCGATCGATAATGTCGGGCTGATCTTCGTCAGCATGGGCCTGGCGTTGACATTCCGCTCGTATGGGATGCCGATGCTGGCGGCCCTGGCGCTCACGGCGACGCTGTTTCACGTGGCGGCCCATGCGCTGTTCAAGAGCCTGTTGTTCCTGGCGACCGGCTCCGTGCTGCACGCGACCGGGGAACGCAACCTGGGCAAGCTGGGCGGATTGATCCGCACGATGCCGTGGGTCGCGTGGCTCACGCTGGTGGGGGCGCTGGCCGCATCGGGACTGCCGCCGCTGGCCGGGTTCGTATCGGAGTGGCTGCTGCTGCAGACGTTCCTGTTCACCACCAACCTGCCCACCTCATTTCTGAACATGCTGGTGCCACTGGTGGCGGCCGCCGTAGCGCTGGTGGCCGCGCTGAGCGGCTACGCGATGGTGAAGTTTTTCGGCGTCATCTTCCTTGGCCAGCCGCGCGAGGACAAGCTGCGGCACGCGCACGACGCCTCCCGGCTGGAGCGGATCGGCCTGGCCTGGCTGGCCACGGGCTGCGTGGCGCTGGGCCTGTTTCCGATCCCGGTGATCGACGCCATCGACCGAGTGACGCGGCTGCTGGTCCAGTATGGGCTGGCTGCGACCGTTCATGCCAACGGCTGGCTGCTGCTGGCGCCCACCTCGATTCAGCGCGCCAGCTACAGCCCGCTCATTTTCCTGCTGGTGATGAGCGCCAGCATCGCGTTCACCGCCTTTGCGGTGCGCATTCTTTATCACGGGCGCTTGAGGCGCGCACCGCCGTGGGACTGCGGCTATCCGTACCAGACCGCACGCATGCAGGACACCGCGGAGGGCTTCGGCCAGCCGATCCGGCAGATCTTCGAGCCGTTCTTCTGGATGCGCCGCGACCTGCCCTCGCCGTTCGACGCCCGGCCCCGTTACCGGGTCGTGATCGAGGACCGCTTCTGGCACTGGATCTACCAGCCGGTGCAGCAGGCGGTGGAGCGTGCGGCGCGCCTGGCCGGCCGGGTCCAGCAGGGGCGCATTTCGATCTATCTGTTGTACAGCTTTGTCACGCTGGTCGTGATGCTGTTTCTGGTGGGAAGGTGACAGAGGAACGGAGGCTAGGCCCGTGAGTCCGTCGGGATTTCTGGCGCAGATGCTGCAGTTCGCGGTGGCGCTGGCGGCTGCGCCGCTGCTGACCGGCTGGGTCAACCAGTGCCGCGCCTGGCTGCACAACAAGCGGGCGCCCAGCCTGATGCAGCCCTACCGCGTGCTGCACAAGCTGTTGCACAAGGAGCCAATCGCCGCCGAAAGCGCCTCGCTGCTGTTCCGGGGCACGCCGTACATCGTGTTCGGCTGCATGGCGCTGGCGTGCGGGATCATTCCCGCGCTGTCGACCGATCTGCCGCTGGCACCGGCGGCCGACGCGATCGCGCTGGTCGGTCTTTTTGCACTGGCCCGGGTGTTCATCTCGCTGGCTGCGATGGACATCGGCACCGCGTTCGGAACCCTGGGTGCGCGCCGCGAGATGCTGATCGGCTTCCTGGCCGAGCCGGCACTGCTGATGACTTTTTTTTCAGCCTCGCTGATCTCCAATTCGACGTCGCTGGCCGCCATCGTCCACAAGATCGGCCACAGCCCCTTCCAGATCTACCCGAGCATGGCGTTCGCCGGGGTGGCCTTCACGATCGTTTCGCTCGCCGAGAACGCGCGCGTACCGGTCGACAACCCGGCCACGCACCTGGAGCTCACGATGGTGCACGAGGCGCTGATCCTGGAGTACTCGGCGCGCCACCTGGCGCTGCTCGAGTGGGCGGCGTCGCTGAAGCTGTTCGCCTATTCGTGCATCGGCCTGGCCCTGTTTTTCCCATGGGGTGTGGCCGAGGTCAACGCGCCGCTCGAAACGCTGTACTCGCTGCCGGCGCTCGCTGTGAAGCTGGCGATCGGCGGATTCCTGCTTGCGCTGATCGAGACCGTCAGCGCCAAGATGCGCATATTCCGGGTGCCCGAGTTCCTGGCCACCGCGTTCCTGCTCGCCGTGATCGGACTGCTGGTGCACGGACTTCTCGGAGCCTGAGCCGTGATCGCGCTGCTGACGCAGGCCATCAACCTGTTCGCGGCCATCCTGCTGATCCTCGCGTTCGCGATGATTACCCAGCGACGCGTGCTGAATCTGGTTCATCTTTTCACCGCGCAGGGGATCACGTTGGTGGCCGCAACGTTGGACGTCGGCTATCTGACCGCGCAGCACCACCTGTACGTGTCGGCCGCCGCCACGTTCGCACTGAAGGTGGTGCTGCTGCCGATCCTTCTGCACAAGCTCATCGGCCGGCTGCAGGTGCGCTGGGACGTCGAGCCGCTGCTGAACACGCCGCTCACGATGCTGGTCGGCATCCTGCTGGTGGTGTTCGCCTTCAACCTGGCCTCGCCGATCGCGGCCCTTTCCTCCTCGATCGCGCGCTCCACACTGGGCATCGCGCTGGCCAGCGTGCTGCTGTCCTTCATGATGATGATCACGCGGGCCAAGGCCCTGCCGCAGGTGATCGGCTTCCTGTCGATGGAAAACTCGCTGTTCTTCGCCGCCACCGCGGCCACCAACGGCATGCCGATGCTGGTCGAGCTGGGCATCGCGCTGGATGTTCTGATGGGCTTTCTGATCCTGGGCGTGTTCATGTTCCAGATTCGCGAGCAGTTCGACAGCCTGGACATCCGCCACCTCGAGCGCCTGCGCGAGGACTGACCCGTGCTGCCGTTTGGGCTGGAAATGACCGAGCTGCCGCTGACGCTGCTGCTGGCCTGCCCGGTGTTCGGCGCGCTGCTGCTGGGCCTGCTCGGCCACTACCGGATCGGCGCCGAGATCAATGTGCTCGTGTCGGCCGGCACCACGGCTTGCGCGGTATGGCTCGCCATCGAGGCGGCGCGCGGCACCCCGATCCTGGCGTACGACGAGCTGTTCTTCATCGACCCGCTGAACGTATTCCTGGTCACGTTGACCGCGTTCGTCGGCCTGACCACGTCGATCTTTTCGCGGCCGTACATGCGCATCGAGCGCGACCACGGCCGCATGACAGGGGCGCGGATGCGGCTGTACCACGCGATGTACCAGCTGTTCCTGGCCATGATGCTGTTCGCGCTGACCACCAACAACCTGGGCGTGCTGTGGGTGGCGATGGAGGCGGCCACGCTGTGCACCGTGCTGCTGGTGTCGATATACCGGACCCCGGCCGCCCTGGAAGCGGCCTGGAAGTACTTCATCCTGTGCGGCGTGGGCATCGCGCAGGCCCTGTTCGGCACGCTGCTGCTGTACCTGGCGGCCGACCGCGTGATCGGGTCCGGCGCAGGCGCGCTGCTGTGGACCCACTTGAACGCGGTCAAGACCCAGCTGGAGCCGACCATCCTGTCGCTCGCATTCGTGTTCCTGCTGCTCGGCTATGGCACCAAAACGGGGCTGGTCCCGGTGCACCATTGGCTGCCGGATGCGCACGCCGAGGGCCCGACTCCGATTTCGGCCGTGCTGTCCGGCCTTCTGCTGAACGTGGCGCTGTATGCCATCCTGCGCTGCAAGATTCTGGCCGACGCCGCGCTGGGCAACGGGCTGCCGGGCCGCGCGATGATCGCTTTCGGCCTGATGTCCGTGCTGCTGGCCGCCTTCCTGCTTCATCGCCAGCGCGACATCAAGCGGATGTTCGCGTATTCGTCGATCGAGCACATGGGACTGATCACGTTCGCCTTCGGCCTGGGCGGTCCGATCGCCAATTTCGGCGGCCTGCTTCACATGACGATGCACTCACTGACCAAGTCGGCGATTTTTTTCGCGGTCGGGCACGCCGCCCAGAAGGCCGGCACCCAGGTGATGGACGAGATCCGGGGGCTGGCGCAGATCAGTCCGACCGTGGGCTGGGGCCTGATGCTCGGGACACTGGCGATCCTGGGGATGCCGCCGTTCGGCGTGTTCGCCAGCGAGTTCCTGATCCTGACCTCGGCGATGCGCCAGCTGCCGTGGGCGGCGCCGCTGCTGTTGCTCGCGCTGGCGGTGGCCTTCGCCGCGGTTCTGGGCCGCGTGCAACCGATGGTGTTCGGCGAGACCAGCGTGAAGCGGCTGCCGCATCCGCCGGCGCTGGTGCCGGTTTTCGCGCACCTGGGGCTGGGGCTGGCGCTGGGCCTGTTCATTCCGCCGTTCCTGGTCAACTGGTACATGCGCGCCGCCAACCTGATGGGAGGATGAACCGGTGCTGCCGGCCCTGAACTGCACCTTCGATCGCCTGCCCGGTCCGATGCCGATTTTCCGCGCGCGCCTGACGCGCAAGTCCTGGAAGTCGGCCGCCAGCCTGGTGCGCTCGCTCGGGGGCCGGCTGCTGAGCCTGTGGGGCAGCGATCGGCGCCCGATCGACGGACAGATCGTGGTGCATGCGGCCTATGCAACCGGCAACGGGCTGGCCTGGGTGACGCTGCCGCTGCCCGATTCGCTGCGGGTGTATCCGGCCATCGACGACGTGTTCGCGCAGGCGGGGCGGATGCAGCGGGCCGTGGCCGACCTGATGGGCCTGGTGCCGGAGGACCACCACGACCCGCGCCCGTGGCTGCGCCACGGCGCCTGGCCGGCCGATTACCACCCGCTGCTGTCGGAACGCAGCGGACAGGAAAGCTTCGAGGCTGAACCCGATCCTTACCCGTTCGTTGCGGTCGATGGCGACGGTGTGCACGAGATTGCGGTCGGCCCGGTTCACGCCGGCATCATCGAGCCGGGTCACTTCCGCTTTTCGGTCGTGGGCGAAAAGGTGCTAAGGCTGGAAGAGCGTCTGGGCTACACGCACAAGGGCATCGAAAAGCGCTTCGAAGGTCAGGATCCGCTGGGCGCCGCGCGCCTGGCCGCACGCGTGTCGGGCGACTCGACCGTCGCGTACGGCTGGGCCTACGCGATGGCGGTCGAATCGGCCGCCCACTGCGTGGTGCCGCAGCGCGCGCAGTGGCTGCGCGCCCTTGCCCTGGAGCGCGAGCGCGTGGCCAACCACCTCGGCGACCTCGGTGCGCTCGGCAACGACGCCGGATTCTCGTTCGGACTGGCCCAGTTTTCGCGGCTGAAGGAAGACTGGCTGCGGTCCAACGCCGACCTGTTCGGTCACCGCTACGCGATGGATTGGGTGCTGCCAGGAGGCGTGCGCGACGACGCCGATGCGGCGCAGCTCGAGCACATCGCACGCCAGTGCGTCGGGTTCGAGCGTGAAATCGCGCGGCTGCGTTCGATCTACGACGAGCACTCCGGTCTGCAGGACCGCTTTGCCGGCGCCGGACGGGTTGCCCCGGAGCTGGCGGCGCGCCTGGGGCTGACGGGGCTGGCCGGCCGGGCGAGCGGCCAGGCCCAAGATCTGCGTTCGGACTTCCGTTTTGCGCCGTACGAAGCGCTGGAGCCGGTGCGGGTGACCAGCAGCGCCGGCGACGTGGCCGCGCGCGTGACGGTGCGCTTCGACGAGACCCTGGAGTCGCTGCGGCTGATCGGCGAGATGGCGGCGCGCCTGCAGGAAAGTTCCGCCCGGGGCCCGATTCACCAGCCGCCGCACATCCCCGAGAACGGCGCGTGCGGGGCGGGCTGGGTCGAGGGCTGGCGCGGCGAGGTGCTGGTGGCGCTCGAACTGGATCAAATCGGACGCATCCGGCGCTGCCATTGCCACGATCCGTCCTGGCAGAACTGGCCGCTGCTGGAGCACGCCGTGATCGGCAACATCGTTCCGGACTTTCCGTTGATCAACAAGTCGTTCAACCTGAGTTACTCGGGACAGGATCTTTGATGCGACGCGCCCTCACCCCCTCCCCTCTCCCGCTGCGCGGGCGAGGGGCGATCAGGCGCCACTGCTTAGACGGAACAGCAGGTGATCGGCCGGACAGGGTGAGGGCGCTCTGACAAAGGAGAGCTGTGTGAGTTGCTGCGAGCAGGATCTCTGACATGTGGCCGATCATCCGGCAAATCGTGCGCACCGGCGTCGTCAGCGAGCCGCCGCCCGAGCCCGAAAGCGAGTGGCGCACCAACGTGCAGTGGATCCAGAGCGAGATCCTGCTCATCCTGGGCCGCGCGCTCACGATCCGCCAGGTCGACGCGGGCTCCTGCAACGGCTGCGAGCTGGAGATTCATGCGCTCGCCAACCCGTACTACAACATCGAGGGCCTGGGCATCCGCTTCGTGGCCAGTCCACGCCACGCCGACCTGCTGCTGGTCACCGGGCCGGTGTCGCGCCACATGCGCATCGCGCTGGAACGGACCTACGAGGCAACGCCCGAGCCGCGGCTAGTGGTGGCGGTGGGCGACTGCGGCTGCACCGGCGGCGTGTTCGGCGAAAGCTACGCCAGCTGCGGCCGGGTGGCCAACGTGATTCCGGTGGACGTTGCGGTTCCCGGCTGCCCGCCCACGCCGATCGATCTGCTCCGGGGCATCCTGGCAGCGGTCAACCAGCGCGTTCCGGCCTCGCTGTCGACCCGACCCGGGAGCCTGGGTCTATGAAGCGGATTCGCTCGCTGCTGGTGGCCAATCGCAGCGAGATCGCGATCCGGGTTTTCCGCGCGGCCACCGAGCTGGGCATCCGGACGGTGGCCGTGTTCGCCAACGAGGACCGCTTCAGCCTGCACCGGTTCAAGGCCGATGAGTCCTACCTGGTCGGCGCGGGTCTGAAGCCGATCGCCGCCTACCTGGATATCGCCGAGGTGCTGCGCGTGGCGCGCGAAGCCGGCGTCGATGCGATTCACCCCGGGTACGGATTCCTGTCCGAGAACCCGCAGTTCGCAGCCGCTTGTGAAGACGCCGGCCTCGTCTTCATCGGCCCGTCGCCCCAGGTGCTGAACACGATGGGCAACAAAGTCGCCGCGCGCAAGCTGGCCACCGCCAGCGCCGTGCCGGTGGTTCCGGCCACCGACGCGCTGCCGCCGGATCTGCAGGCTGCACTGCGCGAGGCGCGCGCGGTCGGTTACCCGCTGATGCTGAAGGCGAGCTGGGGTGGAGGCGGTCGCGGCATGCGCGTGATCGAATCCGAGGACGATCTGGTGTCGCACTTCGACGCCGCCCGCCGCGAGGCGCTGGCTGCCTTCGGCAGTGACGAGGTGTACCTGGAGCGGCTGGTGCGGCGCGCCCGCCACGTCGAGGTGCAGATCCTGGGCGACCGGCACGGCAACCTGGTGCACCTTTACGAACGGGACTGCTCCGTGCAGCGGCGCAACCAGAAGGTGGTGGAGCGGGCCCCGGCGCCGTACTTGGACCCGGCCGCTCGGCAATCGCTGTGCGAGGCGGCGCTGCGCCTGGCGCGCGCGGCTCAATTCACGCACGCCGGCACGGTCGAATTCCTGATGGACGCCGACAGCGGCGCGTTCTACTTCATCGAAGTCAACCCGCGCATCCAGGTCGAGCACACGGTGACCGAGCAGATCACCGGCGTGGACATCGTCAAGGCCCAGATCCGCGTGTCCGAGGGCGGCCGCATCGGCGCGGGCGACTCGCTGCTGCCGGCCCAGAACGCCATCAGCATCAATGGGCACGCGGTCCAGTGCCGCATTACCACCGAAGACCCCGAAAAGGGCTTCGCGCCCGACTATGGCCGGATCACGGCTTACCGCAGCGCTGCTGGATTCGGTCTGCGGCTGGACGGCGGCACTGCCTATACGGGCGCCGTCATCACGCCGTTTTACGACTCGCTGCTGGTGAAAGTGACCGCCTGGGGTCACACCGTGGAGGAGTCGATCGCACGGATGCACCGGGCGCTGGGTGAATTCCGGATCCGTGGCGTCACCTCGAACCTGCAGTTCCTGGAAAACGTGATCGCCCACCCGCTGTTTCGACAGGGCGAGTGCACCACCCGCTTCATCGACGCGACCCCGGAACTGTTCAAATTCCAGGCGCGACGCGACCGCGCCACCAGGCTGCTGCGCTTCCTGGGCGACGTGGCCGTCAACGGCAATTCCGAGATGAAAGGCCGCACGCCGCCGACGCTGCCGCTGGCGCGGCCGGTGGTCCCGGCGTACGACCGATCCGCACCCATCCCGCCGGGCGCGCGCGACCGCCTGCGCGAGCTCGGTGCGGATGCCTTTGCGCGCTGGATGCGCGAGCAGCCGCGCGTGCTGCTCACCGACACCACGATGCGCGATGCGCACCAGTCGCTGTTCGCCACGCGCATGCGCACCGCCGACATGACGGAGATCGCGCCGTACTACGCGCGCAAGCTGGCCGGCCTGTTCTCGGTCGAGTGCTGGGGCGGGGCCACGTTCGACGTGGCGATGCGCTTCCTGAAGGAGGATCCGTGGGAGAGGCTGGCACGGCTGCGTGAAGCGATGCCGAACCTGATTCTGCAGGTGCTGGTGCGCGGTGCCAACGCGGTCGGATACACCACCTACCCCGACAACGTGGTGCGCTATTTCGTGCAGCAGTCGGCCGCGCATGGCATCGACCTGTTCCGCGTGTTCGACTCGATGAACTGGATCGAGAACACCCGCGTGACGGTCGATGCGGTGCTGGAGGCGGGCGCCTTGTGCGAAGCGTCCATGTGCTACACGGCCGATGTGTTCGACCCCGGCCGGCCCAAGTTCGGCCTGAGCTACTACCTGAACCTGGCGCGCCAGATCGAGCGCACCGGGGCGCACATCCTGTGCATCAAGGACATGGCCGGCGTGTGCCGGCCGCGGGCGGCGCGCGAACTGGTGCGCGCTCTGAAGCAGGAAGTGGGCATGCCGATCCACTTCCACACGCACGACACCTCGGGCATGTCGGCGGCCAGCGTGCTGGCCGCGGTCGAGGCCGGTGCCCACGCGGTGGACGGCGCGATCGATTCGATGTCGGGCCTGACCTCCCAGCCGAACCTGGGCGCGATCGTCGCCGCGCTGGCCGGCACCGAGCAAATGCCGGAGGCCGATCCCGAGACTTTGCAACAGGTGTCCCACTACTGGGAAGGCGTACGGCGGCTGTACGCTCCGTTCGAGCCGGATCTGCGCGCACCCACTTCCGATGTGTACCGGCACGAAATGCCCGGCGGGCAGTACACCAACCTGCGCGAGCAGGCGCGCGCGATGGGGCTGGATCACCGCTGGCCCGAGGTCTCGCAGGCCTACGCACAGGTCAACCGGATGTTCGGCGACATCGTGAAAGTGACCCCAACGTCCAAGGTCGTCGGCGACATGGCCCTGTTCATGGTGGCCAACGATCTGACCGAGCGGGATGTGCAGGATCCCGGCCGCGGGATCAACTTTCCGGACTCGGTGGTGGCCCTGTTCAAGGGTGAGCTCGGGCTGTCCCCGGAGGGCTTTCCGGCCGAGTTGCAGAAGAAGATCCTGAAGGGCCAGGCGCCGCTCGCCCGCCGCGCCGGCGAGCTGCTGCCCCAGGTCGACCTGGCCGCGGCCCGCAGCGAGCTGGAGGCGCACATCGGGCGCCAGCCCAGCGATACGGACCTGGCCTCCTACCTGATGTATCCGAAGGTGTTCCGCGATTTCGCGGAACACGAGCGCACCTACGGCGACGTTTCGCGACTGCCGACGTCGGCCTTCTTCTACGGCCTGCACGACCGGGAGGAGATCGCCGTCTCGATCGACAAGGGCAAGACGCTGATCGTGCGCCAGAGCGGGCGCAGCGATCAGCCTGACGACGAGGGACTGATCAAGGTCTTCTTCGAGCTGAACGGCCAGCCGCGCCTGATGCGGGTTCCGCGCGAAGGCGCCGTGGCGCTGCGCCGCCACCCGAAGATCGACCCGGCCAATCCGGGACACATCGGCGCCCCGATGGCCGGCACGATCGTCACGGCCACGGTGCACGCCGGGCAGCGCATCACCAAGGGCACGCCGCTCGCATCTTTGGAGGCGATGAAGATGGAAACGGTGCTGTTCGCCGACCGCGACGCGACCGTGGCGTCCGTTTACGTGAAGCCCGGCGACCAGGTCGAGGCCAAGGACCTGCTGATCGCGCTAAGCGTCTGACTGCCTCACCCGAGGCTGCCTTCGGCGCCGCGGCCCTCACCCCCGATCACCTGCTGTTTCCCGTCTACGCAGTGGCGACCGATCGCCCCTCGCCCGCGCAGCGGGAGAGGGGCGGGGGTGAGGGAGTCAGCGCGGGCGCGCGTTTTTTGCCGCGCCGGCGGGCGCGTCAGGGGCG
>DATKFG010000117.1:0-15024 GCA_035511515.1 Burkholderiaceae bacterium
GGCGCCGGCCTGGAAGCGCTCGGCGCCGAGCCGACCTGCTCGCGTTGTGAAATGCACGGCTTGTGCCGGCGCGCCGAATGGGGCCCCGAGTGAGGGTGCGATGAGCGAGTACCTGTGGGACGGGCAGCCCGTATCGCACCAGCGCTTCGTCGAGCGCGCGCTGGAGCCCGGCGCCAGCGCGGTGGTCGAAGCCTGTGCCGGCAGCGGCAAGACCTGGCTTCTGGTCGGGCGGATCGTGCGGCTGCTGCTGGCCGATGTGGCGCCGTCGCAGATCCTGGCGATTACCTTTACCCGACGGGCCGCGCAGGAAATGCGGCAGCGGCTGCTGGAGGACCTGGCGGCGCTGGCGCGCGCGGACCGGGACGAGGCGCTGGCGCTGCTGCAACAACGTGGCCTGGCTGCCCGCGAGGCGCTGGCGCTGTTGCCGGCGGCCCGCGACCTGTACGAGCGGGTGGCCTCGGCCGAGCAGGGCGTGTCCATCGAGACGTTTCATGGCTGGTTCTGGCGCCTGCTGCGCCGTGCCCCCCTTGGAAGCGGGGTGGCACACACGGCCAACCTGGTGGAGGCGCCGCGCCGGCTGCAGCAGGAGGCCTGGAGCGACTTTGCCGGTGGCTTGCTCGAGGCGGACGCCTCGACGCTGTCCGATTACGAGGAGCTTGTGACCCGGATCGGCGACTTCAACGCAGACCGCCTGCTGCGCAATTTCGTGACCAAGCGGGCCGAATGGTGGAGCGTCGGCGGCGATGAGACTGGGGCGGCCATCGAGCGTGCGTGCGAACCGATGCGCGAGGCGCTGCGCGCGCGAGGATTTGCAACGTCGTGCCACCCCGGCGAAAAGCTGCGCCAGCCGCCCTTTGTGCAGACCCTCGAAGCGCTGCTGGCCTGCTGGCAGAGCCTCGAGCGGCCGGCGCCGCAGGTGGCGGCTGCGATCGAGGCGGCCCGTTCGTTCCTGCGCGAGGCCGCCGATCCGCAGCAGGATCTGGTGCGCGTTGCCGAGCTGCTGCTGACCACCCGGCACGCAACGCCGAGAAAGGCGCTCGAACCGAAGCCGCCGGGCGGGCCGCTGTCCGAGCCGCTCTACCAGGACCTGTGGTCCCGCGCCATCGACAGCGTGCAGGCCGTGCGCGCGGCCGAGATCGAATGGAACGCCTTGCGCCTGAACGAGTGCGGCCTGCGATGCGGCGCGCGCCTGCTGCAGGCGTACGAGCGGCGCAAGCGCAACGCCAACGTGCTCGATTTCACCGACATCGAGTGGCACGCGGACCGGCTGCTGCGCGACGAATCCACGGCCGCCTACATGCAGGCCAGCCTGGATTCGCGTTACCGCCACCTGCTGGTGGACGAATTCCAGGACACCAGCACGCTGCAGTGGCGGGCGCTGCGATGCTGGCTCGACGCCTACGAGGGCGATGCGGAGCGGCCGACCGTGTTCGTGGTCGGCGACCCGAAACAGTCGATCTACCGCTTCCGGCGGGCCGAGCCGCGCGTGTTCGACGCGGCGCGCCGCTACCTGGCGCAGCGCCTGCAGGCCGCCCACCTGCGCACCAACGTGACCCGGCGCAACCCCGCGGCCCTGGTCTCGATGCTCGATTCGGTCTTCGCGCAGCGCAACCCGCTGTACCAGGCGCAAAGCTCGCATGCGCGCCAGGACGGGCACTTCGTGCTGCTGCCGCTGGCCTCGTTGCCTCCGTTGCCCTCCTTCGCGCTTCGCGCTACGGAGGGTGTTTCCGCGGTAGCGCCTGACGGCGCTGCCGCGGAAACACTGCGCGACGTGTTGCGCCAGCCGCGCCCGGCGCCGCGCCCCGATTCGCACGAATCGGAGGGCGGGCGCCTGGCCGCCGAAATCGACCACTGGGTGGGGTGCCTGCAGGTGGCCGACGGCGCGGGCCCGCGGGCGGCGCGCTGGAGCGACGTGGTCGTGCTGCTGCGGCGGCGCACCCACATGGCCTCGCTCGAACGCGCTTTGCGCAACGCCGGCATACCGACGCTGTCGGATCGGCGCGGCGGGCTGCTGGAGAACGCCGAAATCGACGACCTGGTGGCGCTGCTCGAATTCCTGTGCTCCGAAGACGACCTGAGCCTGGCGCACGCGTTGCGCTCGCCGCTGTTCAGCTGCAGCGACGAAGATCTGCAGGCGATCGCCTGCGGCGAGGGCGCGAGCTGGTGGTCGTGCCTGGCCGCTTTGCCTGCTGCCGGCGCCGTGCTGAGACGGGCCCGCGCGCTGCTGGCCGGCTGGCTGCAGGCGGCCGGCGTGCTTCCGGTGCATGACCTGCTGGATCGGATTTTCGACGAGGCCGAACTGCGCGCGCGCTACGCGGCGTGCGTGCCGCGTGAACGCGGCGTGCAGGTGCAGGCCAACTTCGACGCCTTCCTGGAGCTCGCCTTGACGCTCGATGCCGGCCGCTTTCCGACCTTGACGCGTTTTCTGGACGACCTGCTGTGGATCCGCGACCGGGATGGGGAAACGGTCGAGGAAGGGGTGGCCGTATCGGACGATGCGGTGCGCCTGATGACGATCCACGGCGCCAAGGGTCTGGAGGCGCCGATCGTCGCGATCGCCGATGCGTGCGCCGACGATGGTCCGCCCGACCGCTACGACGTGCTGATGGACTGGCCGCCCGAGCAGGGCGCCCCCGAGCACTTCTCGCTGATCGGGCGCGTCCATCAGGGCGGCGCCGGTCGCCGCCGCTGGCTCGAGGCGGACCGCGAACAGCGTCGACAGGAAGACTGGAACCTGATGTACGTGGCGATGACGCGCGCCCGCCAGGTGCTGATCGTGTCGGGCAGCGGAAAGGGCAGCGCGACTGAGACCTGGTATCAGCGGCTGCAGTCCGCCGTCGCTACCAGCCCGACCTCCCTCGCCAAGGCTCCCTCCTTCGCCAAGGCTACGGAGGGCAAGCCGGAGGGCAAGCCGGAGGGCAAGTCGGAGGGCCACCCGCGCAGCTTCGCCGAGTTCAGGCCGGAGCCGCTGCCGACCGGGCAGCGGCTCCACGGCACCGAGTCCGATGCGATCCGGGTCGGCAAGGCCTGGCACGCGCTGCTGCAGCACGCATCGGAGACGGATTGGGAGCCGCAGGCGCAGCGCATCGGGGCCGATTTCTCGCTGAGCCAGGCGCAGGTGCGCGAGGTGTTCGAGGCCGCCCGGCGGGTGACCGGGTCGGCGCAGCTGGCGCCCTTTTTCGGACCGTCCGTCGCGGCGTGGAACGAGCTGGAGCTGGTCGACGCGTCGGGCGAGTCCCTGCGGATCGACCGCCTGGTCGAGCTGGACGATGCCATCTGGATCCTCGACTACAAGTGGCGCTGCCTGGATTCGGAACGCGAAGGCTATCGGCGCCAGCTGGCGCGCTACGCGGCCGCGGTCGGGTCGTTGCGGCCGGCCCGCCCGGTCCGCACGGCGCTGGTGTTGTCGGACGGTTCGCTGCTGGAAACGGACGCGGACGCGGGCGCTGATAAGATCGACAGCGGCGGGCCCCCTCGCATCGAGGCGCCGTGAACCTGGTCAGGTCGGGAACGAAGCAGCCACAGCGGAATTCCCCGAGTGCCGAGGACAAGGCTCGCCTATCCGAACTTCCGGCCCAGGACGCGGACATGAGCACTTCGCTGCGCATCGAACCGGCGCGGCCGCAACACGCGGCGGTGCTGCTGTCGCTCGTGCGCGAGCTGGCCCGCTTCGAGAAACTCGAGCACCAGGTGGTCGCCACCGAACAGCAGCTGAGCGAGGAGCTGGGCGCGGCCCGACCGGTGATCGAGGCTTCGATCGCGTGGGAGGGCGTCGATGCGGTCGGTTTTGCGCTGTACTTCCACAACTTTTCGACCTTCCTGGGACGGCGCGGTCTGTACCTGGAGGATCTGTACGTGGTGCCGGGCGCGCGCCGGCGCGGCATCGGGCGCGCGCTGATCGCGCACGTGGCATCGATCGCCGTGGCGCGCCGGTGCGGGCGCTTCGAATGGGCCGTGCTCGACTGGAACGAGCACGCGATCGACTTTTACCGGTCGATCGGCGCCGAGCTGATGGCCGACTGGCGCATCTGCCGCGTCAGCGGCGAGGCGCTGGGCCGGCTCGGGCAGATTCGAACGGCATGACCTACCAGGTTCTCGCCCGCAAGTGGCGGCCGCGCGACTTCGGCTCGCTGATCGGCCAGGACCACGTGGTGCGCGCGCTCACGCACGCGCTGCAGAACCAGCGGCTGCACCACGCGTACCTGTTCACCGGCACGCGCGGGGTCGGCAAGACCACGATCGCGCGCATCCTCGCCAAGGCCCTGAACTGCGTAGGGCCGGACGGCCAGGGCGGCGTCACCGCCACCCCGTGCAACGTCTGCCGGGCCTGCACCGGGATCGACGCGGGCCGCTTTGTCGACTACATCGAAATGGATGCGGCCAGCAACCGGGGCGTGGACGAGATGACGCAGCTGCTGGAGCGCGCCATCTACGCGCCGGCCGATGCGCGCGTGAAGGTGTACACGATCGACGAAGTGCACATGCTGACCACACACGCGTTCAATGCGATGCTCAAGACGCTCGAGGAGCCGCCCGATTTCGTCAAGTTCATCCTGGCCACGACCGATCCGCAGAAGATTCCGGTGACGGTGCTGTCGCGGTGCCTGCAGTTCAACCTGAAGCAGGTGACCCCGCAGGCGATCGCGCAGCGGTTGGGCGAGATCGCCCTGGCCGAAGGGGTGGCGGCCGAGCCGGCGGCGCTGCAGGCGGTGGCGCGCGCGGCGCGCGGCAGCATGCGCGACGCCCTGTCGCTGCTGGATCAGGCCATCGCCTACAGCGGCGGACGCGTCGACGCGCAGGCGGTCGACCAGATGCTCGGAGCGATCGATTCGACGCTGCTCGTTCAATTGCTCGACGCGCTGGCGCAGCGCGAGGCCTCGCGCCTGCTGGCGCTGGCCGACGCGATGGCCGAGCGCAGCCTGTCGTTTGCGCAGGCGTTGCGCGACCTGGCCAGCCTGCTGCACCGGATCGCGCTGGCGCAGCAGGTCGACCCGCAGGCGCGCGGCGAGCTGCTCGACGCGGATCTGGCGCGCCTGGCGCAGCGCTTCACGCCCGAGGAGGTCCAGCTGTACTACCAGATCGCGCTGCATGGCCGCAATGATCTGGGCCTGGCCCCGGACGAATACGCCGGATTCACGATGACGCTGCTGCGGATGCTGGCGTTCCAGCCCGAGATTGCCGCCGCCGCGGCGCCCGCGACGGTCCGCAGCGCCGCTCTGAACGCGGCGAGGCCCCCGCGCACGGCCTCCATCGCAAAGCCCTCGGAGGCCAACGCCGCCCCAAGCAAGACTTCGGAGGCCAACGCTGCCCCAGGCGAGGCCCCGGAGGGCTTGCCCTCCGTAGCCGCGGCCCAAGCCGCGGCGAAGGAGGGCGATTTGCCCTGGCCCGAGCTGGTGAGCCGGCTGAAGCTGGCCGGAATGCCGCGCGAGCTGGCCCTGCGCAGCGAGCTGGTGTCGCGCGAGGCCGGTCATTTCCGGATCCGGGTGCCCGTGAAAACGCTGCTCGAGTCCGGCGCCGAAGCACGGCTGCGTTCCGCCCTGTCCGAGTACTTCGGGCAGCCGATCCGGATCTCGGCCGAGATCGGCGCCACGCGCGGCCCGACCGCGGCCGGTCTGAACGAGGAGGCCCGTGCGCAGCGCCAGCGGCGCGCCGAGGAGGCGATCTACTCGGATCCCTTCGTGCGAGAATTGATCGAGAACTTCGGGGCCAGCGTCGACCCGACTTCGATCAAACCGGAACAGGACACGTGAGAATCGGTCTAGGACGGATCATCTACGAAGCGACAGCTTTTCATTGGCTAGGGGAGCGCGAGGGGGCCAGCCAGCCCCCTCGCAGCCGATCCTCCCGGGTTTCTGTTGCAAGCTTGGGTCTCGTCGAAGCTGTTGTCGCATGAATGGCGGTGGTGCCCACTATGAAGAATCAATTGGCGGGTTTGATGCAGCAGGCTCAGAAGATGCAGGAGAACATGAAGCGCCTGCAGGACGAGCTGGCCTCGACCGAGGTCGAGGGACAGTCGGGAGCCGGGCTCGTCAAAGTGGTGCTCACCTGCAAGTACCAGGTGCGCCGCGTGACGATCGATCCCAGCCTGCTGGCCGAGGATCGCGACATGCTGGAGGACCTGGTGGCGGCGGCCTTCAACGACGCATCGCGGCGCGCCGACGAGATGACGCAGCAGAAAATGGGCTCGCTCGCCACCGGCCTGCCGTTGCCGCCCGGCTTCAAGCTTCCCTTCTGAACTCCGCGTGAGACTCGGCCCAGCGCTGGATGGTGTCGTCGATGCGCTGAAGCGCTTGCCCGGGATCGGGCCGCGGTCGGCGCAGCGGATCGCGTTTCACCTGCTGCAGTTCGACCGGCCGCTGGCCGCCGAGCTGGGGCGCGCACTGCTGGGCGCAGTCGACCGCGTCGGGCACTGCGCGCGCTGCAACACGCTGAGCGAGCAGCCGGTGTGCGCGACCTGCGCCGATCCGAAACGCGACCCGGGCCTGCTGTGCGTGGTCGAATCGCCCGCCGATCAGCTGGTGATCGAGCAATCGCTGTCGTACTCGGGGCTGTATTTCGTGCTGCTCGGAAGGCTCTCGCCGCTGGACGGGGTCGGCCCGCGCGAGATCCAGATGGACCGGCTGCTGGAACGGGTCGGCGACGGCGTCGTGCGCGAGGTGATCGTCGCCACCTCCTTCACTCCCGAGGGCGACGCGACGGCCCACTACATCGGGGAGCTGGCCCGCACGCGCGATGCGGGCATCAAGGTCACGCGCCTGGCGCGCGGCGTGCCGGCCGGGTCCGAGCTGGAGTACACCGACGTGAACACGATCGCGCAGGCGATGCTGGATCGCCGCGCGGAGTGACGATGAACGGGCCGCTGGCCGGCGTGAAGGTGCTCGAGCTGGGCACGCTGATCGCGGGCCCGTTCGCGGCGCGGGTGCTGGCCGAATTCGGCGCCGACGTGATCAAGGTGGAAGATCCCGACGGCGGCGATCCGTTGCGGCGCTGGCGCCACTTGCACCAGGGCACCTCGCTGTGGTGGGCGGTGCAGGCCCGCAACAAGAAATCGGTTGCGCTGAATCTGAAGGATCCGCGCGCGTGCGCGCTGGCCCGGCAGCTCGCGTTGCAAGCCGACATCGTGATCGAGAACTTCCGCCCCGGCGTGCTGGACAAGCTCGGGCTCGGCTACGCGCAGCTCGCCGAACAGAACCCGGCCACGATCATGATTCGGCTGTCGGGCTACGGCCAGACGGGGCCGATGCGCGAGCGGCCCGGATTCGGCGCGATCGGCGAGGCGATGGGCGGCATCCGGCACGTGACCGGATACCCCGACCGGCCACCGGTGCGAATCGGCCTGTCGATCGGCGATTCGATCGCCGCGCTGCACGCGGTGGCCGGCGCGCTGATGGCGCTGCGCTACCGCGACGCCACCGGCGGGGCAGGCCGCGGCCGCGGCCAGATGGTCGATGTGGCGCTGTACGAGTCGGTGTTCAACATGATGGAAAGCGCCGTGCCGGAGTATGACCGCTTCGGGGTCGTTCGCGAGCGCACGGGCACGTCGCTGCCGGGCATCGTGCCGTCGAACACGTACACGTGCGGAGACGGCGCCGCGATCGTGGTCGGGGGCAACGGCGATGCGATCTTCAAGCGGCTGATGGCCGCGGTCGGACGGCCGGATCTGGGCGACGACCCGCGGCTGGCTCACAACGACGGCCGCGTGCCGCGCGCCGGCGAAATCGACGCGGCGATACAGCAGTGGTGCAGCCGCCAGCCGATCGACCAGGCCCTGGCTGCGCTGGAGCAGGCGCAGGTTCCAGCCTCGCGCATCTACAGCGTCGCCGACATGTTCCGCGACCCGCAGTTTGCGGCCCGCGCGATGATCGAGGAGCACGCGCTGGGCGACGGCACGCCGCTGAAAGTGCCGGCCATCGTGCCCAAGCTGTCTGAAACGCCGGGGCGCACGCGCTGGCTCGGCCCGGCGCTGGGCGAGCACACCGACGAGGTGCTCGGATCGATCGGCGTAAGCCGCGCGCAGATCGACGAGTTGCGGCGCGACGGAGCGATCCTTTGATATCTGCCACCCGCACCCCCGACCGGTGTGGGAGAGGGGAGTTCAGCGCGCGACATCAACAGGCGTCTACAACGTTGCGACGCAGCGCACAGACCGCTACGACCTCGGCGGCATGCGCGTTCTGGGCGATGACGTGAACAGCGTGGTCGGCGGGTGGTGGGTGGGGGGTAGGCCGCCCAGCTGGCCCGTGCCTTCGAAGTAGGTCGTCAGGCGCGAATGGATCTGCTCGGCCAGCGTGGTCAGCCGCCGGCGCACGTAGCCGGTGTAGATGCCCAGCAGGCAGTCGGCCAGTTGACGCCCGTACAGCTGGCGCAGGTGCGCGTCGGTCAGGATCGCGTCCAGCACCCGCAGCGCGGCGGCGTCCTCGCGCAGCCTGACCAGGCGCCGCGCCAGTCGCAGGTGCTCGTCGATCGGAATCACCTTCAGTACCTTGGGCTGCGTCAGCTGCAGGAAGGCCTTGCGCATCTGGTCGGAGTGCGATCGGGATCGCAGCCACAGCAGGCGCAGCGCCGCGTCCTGCAGCGTGGTCTCATCCGGGCCGAGCAGTGCGACGTTCAGGTACGAGCACAGGTGCTCGAGGCGCTGCGGCTCCAGGTCCACCAGCTCCTTGAAAAGCTCTTTGGCACGGCGCGTGTCCTGGCGCTTGGCGGCCTCGCGCGCCTCGTACGCCAGCCCGGAGTGCCGCTCGCCACCGGCGTCGGCGGCCTGTGGCCGCGCGGTCAATTCCTCGAAGCGGCGCGAATCGCGCAGTTTCAGCGTCCCGGCCAGTACGGCCCCAAAGGCCGCTCCGAACAGGTCGGCCGGCAGGGCCACCGCTGCGCGCGCCCCAAGAAACCAGCGCGTCGCCTCCACGCCGACCAGTATCACCAGCGCGGCCAGCCCCGGCACGCCGATCGTGGTCCGGCTCAGCGTCAGTCGCGCGTGGACCGATCGGGTTCCGAACGTCGCGGCCAGCAACCCGGCCAGCGCCGCCAGCGCCGCCCAGTCCCCTTCGGCCGGCCGGTCGGAAAACAGCAGGTTCACAACGCCGCCGACTGCACCCCCTCCCAGGTAGCACAGAAGGAAAACACCCCCGCCGGCGGCCGCCTCCGCCAGGGGGCCGATCAGCAGCAGCACCACCAGGCTGGTTAACCAGGCCGCTAGGGACGGGTGCAGGAACAGGTACGTGACCAGGCGCCACGGCTCGGCCCAGGCCCGGGCCGACAGCGCCAGGCGCGGCCCCAACGCGGAAGCCGTCAGCTGATCGAAGCGGCGCCGCTCGGCCTGCCATTGCGCGTAGCCGGGGTCCAGTGGCGTGACCACCTTGTCGGCATGCAGGTCCCGGTCGAAGGCGCGGTCCGAGCGCAGCGCCTCGATCGTTGCCGCCGGGTCGGCGGGCCGGCCGGTCGAGGGGCCGGCGAAGCGCTCCAGTTGCATCAGGCGCGCGACGGCGTCCGGGTCGGCGCTTTGCTGCAGGTACTCGCGGTAGCGCGGCAGCTCGATGGCCGCCAGGCCGCTGTCCACGTAGTGGGTCGCCGCCTCAGTCAGTATCGTGCGGTCGCGGGTGGCGCACACGACGAAGACAACCGTGCTGGCCAGCGCCAGTGCCAGCGTGGCCAGAGGGACCGGGGCGGTCCCTGAGCCGCGTCGTATCGGCAGAACGATCACTGGGCGTGGCTGAACCGGTGCATCGGCGTATCCCGGGGCGCGGCCGCTATAATCGACTAGTTTAAGCGGCGCGCGGTCAGCCGATCCATCTGTTTGGCAACTCGCGCAGCCGCATATCGCCGCCAGGGCGCCGGTCGTCGTCCCGCGATCCCGTCACGCCCGTCCGGCCCGCCTTTGCAGGAGAGTGTTTGGCCCGCCTGTTCGACGATCCCCGCCCGCCGGCGCTGCTCGCGCTCGCTGACGGCTCCGTCTTTCAGGGCGTCAGCATCGGGGCTTCCGGCTCAGCCAGCGGCGAGGTGGTCTTCAACACGGCATTGACCGGATATCAGGAGATCCTGAGCGACCCGAGTTACTGCCGCCAGATCGTCACGTTGACGTACCCGCACATCGGCAATGTCGGCGCCAACGGCGAAGACGACGAGGCCCCGACCGTGTTCGCGGCCGGACTGATCGTGCGGGACCTGTCGCACTTCGCGTCGAACTTCCGTGCGGAACGCTCGCTGGAGCACTACCTGGCGGACCGCGCGGTGGTCGGCATCGCCGGGATCGACACGCGCCGGCTCACGCGCCTGCTGCGCGACCGGGGATCGCAGCCGGGCGCGATCGTGTCGGGAAGCGACGAGCGCTCCGCGGTGCAGCTGGCGCGCTCGTTCCCGGGCATGGCCGGGCTGGACCTGGCCAAGGTGGTCTCGGTGCGCGAGCCGTACGACTGGAATGAAACGGCCTGGCAGCTTGGGCGGGGTTACGGCAGCCTCGCCGAGGCGCGCTGGCGCGTGGTGGCGTACGACTTCGGCATCAAGCGCAACATCCTGCGCTTGCTGGCCGAGCGCGGCTGCCGCGTGACCGTGGTGCCGGCGCAGACGCCGGCGGGCGAAGTGGTGCGGATGCAGCCCGACGGTGTTTTCCTGTCCAACGGCCCGGGCGATCCGGAGCCGTGCGGCTACGCGATCGAGGCCACGCGCGAGCTGATCGAGCGCGGCTATCCGACCTTCGGCATCTGCCTCGGTCACCAGATCATGGGGCTCGCGGCGGGCGGGCGCACGCTGAAGATGAAATTCGGCCACCACGGCGCCAACCACCCGGTGCTGGACCTGGACACGGGCCGCGTGCTGATCACGTCGCAGAACCACGGCTTCGCGGTCGACCCCGCCAGCCTGCCGGCCGGCTGCAGAGTCACCCATCGGTCCCTGTTCGACGGCAGCCTGCAGGGCTTCCGCCACATCGATCGGCCGGCGTTCTGCTTCCAGGGCCACCCCGAGGCCAGTCCCGGCCCGCACGACGTCGCGGCCCTGTTCGACCGGTTCGTGCATCTGATGCAGGAGCGCCGCTGACGGCGGCACCTCCAATGTCGCGACGCCAGGACCTCGAATCGATACTGATCATCGGCGCCGGCCCGATCGTGATCGGGCAGGCCTGCGAGTTCGATTATTCGGGCGCGCAGGCGTGCAAGGCGCTGCGCGAAGAAGGCTACCGGGTCGTGCTGATCAACAGCAATCCGGCCACCATCATGACCGACCCGGACATGGCCGACGTGACCTACGTCGAGCCGATCACGTGGCAGGTGGTCGAGCGCGTCATCGCGCGCGAGCGGCCGCAGGCGCTGCTGCCGACCATGGGCGGGCAGACGGCGCTGAACTGCGCGATGGACCTGTATCGCAACGGCGTTCTGGAGCGCTACCGGGTCGAGCTGATCGGCGCCTCGCGGGACGCCATCGAGAAGGCCGAGGACCGCCAGAAGTTCAAGGAGGCGATGACGCGAATCGGCCTGATCTCGGCGCGTTCGGGCATCGCGCATTCGCTGCAGGAGGCGCTGCAGGTGCAGGCGGCCGTCGGATTCCCGGCGGTGATACGGCCCAGCTACACGCTGGGCGGCACCGGCGGCGGCATCGCCTACAACATGGAGGAGTTCGCGGCGATGTGCCAGCGGGGCCTGGAGCTGTCGCCGACGCGCGAGCTGCTGATCGAGGAATCGCTGATCGGCTGGAAAGAGTTCGAAATGGAGGTCGTGCGCGACCGCAACGACAACTGCATCATCGTGTGCTCGATCGAAAACGTCGATCCGATGGGCGTGCACACGGGCGACTCGATCACGGTGGCGCCGGCGCAGACGCTGACCGACAAGGAATACCAGCGCATGCGCGACGCCTCGATCGCGATCCTGCGCGAGGTGGGCGTCGATACGGGCGGCTCCAACGTGCAGTTCGCGGTCGATCCGGCCAACGGGCGCATGGTGGTGATCGAGATGAACCCGCGCGTGTCGCGCTCCTCGGCGCTGGCGTCCAAGGCCACGGGGTTTCCGATCGCCCGGGTTGCCGCCAAGCTGGCGGTGGGCTACACGCTCGATGAGCTGAAAAACGAGATCACGGGCGGGGCCACCCCCGCCTCGTTCGAGCCGACCATCGATTACGTGGTGACCAAGGTCCCGCGTTTCGCATTCGAGAAATTCTCGCAGGCCGACGACAAGCTGACCACGCAGATGAAGTCGGTGGGCGAAGTGATGGCGATCGGCAGCACCTTCCAGGAGTCGTTCCAGAAGGCGCTGCGCGGCCTCGAGATCGGCTCCGACGGGCTGGACGAACGCTCGACCCATCAAGAAGAGATCATCCAGGAGATCGGCGAGCCCGGCCCGCAGCGGATCTGGTACGTGGCCGACGCGTTTCGCGCGGGCCTGACGCGTGCGCACGTCTACGAGAAGACCGCGATCGACCCCTGGTTCCTGGCGCAGATCGAGGAGCTGGTTCGGGTCGAGCAGCGCCTGGCCGGCCGCGCGCTGTCGTCGCTGCAGGCCGGCGACTGGCTGCGGCTGAAGAAGATGGGATTTTCGGACGCGCGGCTGGCCCGTCTGCTGGCGGTCAAGCCGGCCGATGTGCGACGGGCCCGGCGCTCGCACGGGGTGCGGCCCGTGTACAAGCGGGTCGACACGTGCGCCGCCGAATTCGCCACCACGACCGCGTACCTGTACTCGACCTACCAGCAGGAATGCGAGGCCGAGCCGACCGCCCGCCGCAAAGTGGTCGTGCTGGGCGGGGGACCGAACCGGATCGGGCAGGGCATCGAGTTCGACTACTGCTGCGTGCACGCCGCCATGGCGCTGCGCGAAGACGGGTTCGAGACGATCATGGTCAACTGCAATCCGGAGACGGTGTCGACCGACTTCGACATCTCGGACCGGCTGTATTTCGAGCCGCTGACCCTGGAAGATGTGCTGGAGATCCTGGACAAGGAGCGTCCCGAGGCGGTGATCGTGCAGTACGGCGGTCAGACGCCGCTGAAGCTGGCGCGCGATCTGGAAGCCGAGGGCGCCCCCATCGTGGGCACCTCGCCCGATTCGATCGACATGGCCGAGGATCGCGAGCGCTTCCAGCAGCTGCTGCAGCGGCTGCGGCTGAAGCAGCCGCCCAACCGCACCGCGCGCAACGAGGCCGATGCGCTGAGGCTGGCCTGGGAAATCGGCTATCCGCTGGTGGTGCGCCCCAGCTATGTGCTGGGCGGGCGCGCGATGGAGATCGTGCACGAGCCGCGCGACCTGGAGCGCTACATGCGCGAAGCGGTCAAGGTGTCCAACGATTCGCCGGTGCTGCTGGACCGTTTCCTGGACGATGCGATCGAGGTCGACGTCGATTGCGTCGCCGACGGCCGCCAGGTGCTGATCGGCGGCGTGATGGAACACATCGAGCAGGCCGGCGTGCACTCGGGCGACTCGGCCTGCTCGCTGCCCCCGTATTCGCTGCCGGCGCACACGATCGATGAAATGAAACGGCAGACCGAGGTGATGGCGCGCGCGCTCAAGGTGGTCGGCCTGATGAACGTGCAGTTCGCGATCCAGCAGGGGGTGGTGTACGTGCTCGAGGTCAATCCGCGCGCCTCCCGGACCGTGCCGTTCGTTTCCAAGGCGACCGGGGAGCCGCTCGCCAAGATCGCGGCGCGCTGCATGCTGGGCCGCTCGCTGGCCGAGCAGGGCGCGCGGGTGGACGTGACGCCGTCCTACTTCGCCGTCAAGGAAGCCGTTTTTCCGTTCGTGAAATTCCCCGGCGTCGATCCCCTGCTCGGTCCCGAGATGCGATCCACCGGCGAGGTGATGGGCGTGGGCCGCACCTTCGGCGAGGCGCTGTTCAAGTCGCAGCTGGCCGCGGGAGCCACGCTGCCGCCCAGCGGCACCGTGTTCCTGAGCGTGAAGGATTCCGACAAGCCCAAGACGGTCGAAGTGGCCAGGCTCCTGCACGAAATGGGCTACTCGCTGGTGGCCACGCGCGGCACGGCGGCGGCGATCGCGGCCGCTTCGATCCCGGTTCGCACCATCAACAAAGTCAAGGAGGGTCGTCCGCACGTGGTCGATCTGCTCAAGGACGGGCAGATCGACCTGGTGATCACGACGGTCGACGAGAAGCGCTCGGCCATCGCGGACTCGCGCTCGATTCGCACCACCGCGCTGGCGCAGCGCGTGACCTACTACACGACCATTGCGGGTGGGCGCGCTGCCGTCGAGGGCATGCGGCACCTGGCGGCGCTGGAGGTCTACGACCTGCAGTCGCTTCATCGCGAAATCCGCCGGCAGGCCGGTCCCCTGTAGACGGTTCATCCGTCCTGGACGGCCGCCCCGGATGCTTGCCAGCACCCGGCCACGCCGGTAAAGTGAGCCGCAGTCGGCCCCGGCAGCGTCGGGGCCTTGTTTTTCCCCCTGAATTTCCTCCCAACCACGGATGGCTTCGGCCGATGGCGGCGATTCCGATTACTGCGCGCGGCGCCGAGATGCTCAGGGCCGAACTGAATCGCCTCAAGGCGGTGGACCGGCCGGCGGTGATCCAGGCGATCAAGGACGCCCGCGAGAAGGGCGACCTGACCGAGAACGCCGAATACGAGGCGGCGCGCGAGCACCAGGGCTTCATCGAGGGCCGCATCAAGGAGCTCGAAGGCAAGCTGTCGGCGCTGCAGGTGATCGATCCGGCCACGGTCGACGCCGGCGGCCGGATCGTGTTCGGCGCGACGGTCGAGCTGGAGGAGGTGGACTCCGGCACCCGGGTCAAGTATCAGATCGTCGGCGACGACGAAGCCGACATCAAGGCCGGATTGATCTCGGTATCCAGTCCGATCGCGCGGGCGCTGATCGGCAAGAGCGAAGGCGACGTGGCCGAAGTGGCCGCGCCGGCCGGCCCGCGCGAGTACGAGGTTCTGGACGTGCGTTACGTTTGAGCGCGTTTGCGGCGACCCTCACCCCCGGCCCCTTTTCCGGCCTTTGGCCGGAAAAGGCGGAGAAAGGGAACGAGGGGGCTCGGCTGGCCCCCTCGTGCTCCCCCAGCCGATGTGAACGGCTGATGGCAAGCAGG
>DATKFG010000118.1:0-59631 GCA_035511515.1 Burkholderiaceae bacterium
GGTCGCGCCGAGCGCGCGCGGCACGCCACCGGCGACCGTCCATACGACGGCGGAGCCCGTCCAGGCGGCCAGACAGCTCAGCGCCTGACGGCGGGCGGGATTGTGGCTGGGGCCGGAAGGGTCGTGGTCGTGCGTGCTCATGGATGGTTCCTCGTGGTGTCGGCGGGAGCGCCCGTAATGGGACATATACCGGCCAGAGCCTGGATTTATTCCCTTGTGGGGCTGGCCATCGGCGCCTGATCGGTGATCCAGCAGGAAATCGCGGCAGGCGTTGGCCGATTCAACCGTCAGCGCCGCGCTCGAGTCATCTGGGCGGCATGGTTGCCTGGCTGCGGTAGGTGGGCGTCTGCGCGTATTTCGCTGGAACTTCCCACATGCGCGCGGCGTACCACACGGCCCAGGCCATCACGAACAGCGACATCACCCACACCCAGACCGGAATCGACGAGCGCGCCTCGGCGTGACGCGGGTTAAACGGATCATCCGAGCTGAACGCATCGACCGAGAAGCGCACCTCGCCGCCCCGCACCGAATTCGGGCGCAGGCCGGACACGACGATTCCCGGTCCGTTTTGCACGTGAAATGCAAGCTCCTCGAAGCCCTCGCGCCCGGTCTGACCCCGGGCGCGGATCAGCAGCCGGTGCGGACCATCCTCGAGGGTGCGGGTGTCGAGGGTGACGTCGGCTGGCAGCTCCTGATCGAGGATTGGCGTCGGGTTGTCATCCAGGTAAATGCGAACGCGCGGCTTGTCCACGAGGTGCACCTCGGCTCATCGATCGTCACGCAAAATGGCGTACTTGACATGGCGCCGGTCGGTTTCGCCGGGGCGGATCAACATCCAGAACATTGCCACGAAACAGGCCGCGGTAATGGCCCCGGCCAGGGCCATGATGATGATATTGCCCCACAGCGGGCCGATCAGGTGGTCGTGCATCGTGGCCCCCTTCACTTGCCTTTGGCGCGTTCGGCCGCCACTTGCGCGGCGGTCACCGGTTTTCCATGATTGCCCCAGGAACTGCGTTCATAGTTGGCGATGTCCGCCACGTCGGCGTCGCTGAGCGTGCCCCCGAATGGGGGCATCGGGCTCGAGTAGACGACGCCACCCACCCTGGCGCCCTGTAAGCCGTACAGCACCGGATGCAACTGCTCGATCGGATCGGCGTCGTTGACCGCGTCGTTTCCCTTCAGCGATGGGAATGCGCCGGGCAGGCCCTCACCGTTGGCCTGATGGCAGGCGGCGCAATTGGCGGTGAACAGCGCCTGCCCCTTGGCCAGATCGGCGCCGTCCGAGCCGGCGCCCGGGGCGCCAGCGGCAGGGGCGGCCGCCGCGGTGGTCGATGAGCCAGCGGCCGATGCGCGGCTGGCAGCCGGTGCCGCGATGTCATTGCCGCCCGTATCCGGCAGAGGGGGCTGCTTCAGTGAGAGCAGATAGCCCACCAAGGCCTCGGCTTGGTGCGACGGCACCACGACGCCACGGGCGGGCGCGTACGCCTTGGGCAATGGCACCGGTGCCGCGCCGGCCGGGGCCTGGTCGACCACTTGGAACATCCAGTCGAACGCCGGCATGATCGATTCGGGCACCACAGCGCGCGGGTTGTACAGGTGGATGTACTGCCATACCGTGCTGGGCTGACGCACCCCGACGTTGGTCAGGTCGGGCCCGGTACGCTCCGAGCCCAGCAGCTCCGGTGTCTGGTAAGCGAAATCCCCAGGTGCGGACGCACGCCCAAAGATTTTGTCGCCGGGCAGCGGCCGCACCTGCTGGGTGTGACAGTAGCTGCAGCCATTGGCGACGTAGACGTCGCGCCCTTCGGCCTGCAGGGGTGTGAGCGGCTCGACCCCCGGTCCAGGCGGCGTTTGCGATAACTCGATGCCGGGCAGCACGCCCATCAGCAGCGCCAGGGTTGCGTACACCAGCGCCGAACCACCCGCGATCAGGACCAGCTTGTTCATGCGGCCGCCGCTTCAGCGGGCGCCGCCGCCAACGGCGCCGCCTTGGCCGACGGACCGAAGCACATGCGCCAGACGTTCCAGGCGAACACGATGTGGCTCAGGAACATCAGCGCCCCGCCCACGCCACGCCACACCCAGTAGGACTGGATGTCCACCACCGACTGGATGAAGGGCAGCCCGTGCATCCAGTCCAGGCCCTGGATGGTGCCGCCGATCGACAGCGAAATGACATAAATGAAGCTGCCCACCACCGCCATCCAGAAGTGCATGGTCAGCCCGAGCTGGCCGGGTGATTTGCCGGTGGCGAGCGGCAGCAGGGCGTATATCCCGCCCCAGGTCGCGAAACTGACAAAGCCGTACATCGTCAGGTGCGAATGCCCGACGGTGAAATTGGTCAGATGCCACACCTCCTGCAACGAGCGGAACGCCTCGAACGTGCCCTGGGTCGAGCCGACCACATAGCCGACCACGCCGACAAAGATGAACATCAGCGGGTAGGAATGCGCCAGATCGCGCAATCGTCCCCGCATCGTCAGCAGGAAATTGGCGCTGCCGCCCCACACCGGCACCAGCATCGCCACGCTGAAGACGATGGCCGTGGTTTGCAACCACCAGGGCAGCGGGCTGAACAGGAAGTGGTGCGCCCCGATGATCGGGTAAAACACCAGGTTGGTCCAGAACGCAAACACGCCCAGCGCGTAGGAGTAGATCGGGCGGCTCAGCGTCTTGGGTAGCGCGTAATACAGCATCCCCAGCGTGAGCGGCGTGAACCACATGCCCACCGCGTTGTGCATGTAGTAGCCCGAAACGGACACCTGGCCCAGGCCGTACTGGTACCACGGCACGATCGCCACCAGCGAGAAGATGCAGGCCCACAGCACGCCGCCGACGATGTACCAGTTCGAAAGATAGATATCTTCGGTGTGGCGTCGCCCCACGGTGCCGATCAGGTTCCAGCCAGTCACCGCGAGGCCGGCCAGGAAAAGCAGCCGGATCGGCCATGGCCACTCGCGATATTCCAGACTGCCGGCGTTGTAGCCCAGATCCAGCGCGACGGTGCCGGCCACCGCGGCCACGTTGAACAGAATCAGCCCGATCCACGCCAGCCTGGTGCTGTACAGGCGCGTGCCGCAACTGCGCACGGCCACGTAGTAGGCGAGTCCGACCAGAGCCAGGCTGGCCCATCCAAACAATGTCGCATTGGTATGAATCGGGCGCAGGCGCCCGAACGTCAGCAACTCGCCGGGGGCAAAATCCGGTGCGCCGAACTTGTATGCGAGAACGATGCCGACTGCGGTGGCAAACAAAAGCCACAGCGTGGCAGTTACCGTATACGCGACGAAGACCGATGCCAGCACACGACCGTCCTGCTCGCTCGGGTTGGAGTGACCAACTGCCACGGTCGTCTGCACCGCACGGTCTTCAGAAGCCATGATGCGATTTCAGGGTCGGCTCGTTGGTTTGCAGACCATCGTTCACTTTAGCTCAACCCCACTTCCCACGGTAGACCGACTTGGGTAATCCCCACTTTTAGGAAAGGGGTCAAGAACGAATGGGTCGAAGCGTTGTGTCGTTTCAAGTCGCCGCTGACCGGACGCTCCGAGCACGATCACTGGCAATAAATGACAAAAACGCAGCAACCGGCGCACAGACACAATCCGTCAACTCGATCATCATTTTCCAGGGTCGCTGGAACGGGTCACCGGGCAGAATCCGATTGGGTGGGCGGTCACGGCCGTCTCATGATCCTTCATACTTGACCCATTCCATGAACGGGGCATCGACCATGCAGCCATTGACCGCGAAGGGTGCCGACCTCCTGGTCCGGGCGCTGGAGAATGAGGGCGTCGAATACATCTTCGGCGTGCCCGGCGAAGAGAACCTGGATTTGCTCGAGGCGCTCCGGACGTCCTCGATCAAGGTCGTCGTGACACGGCACGAACAGGTCGCCGGGTTCATGGCCGCGACCTATGGCCGCCTGACCGGCCGCCCCGGCGTGTGTTTCAGCACGCTGGGGCCGGGGACCACCAACCTCGTCACCGCGGCCGCCTTTGCTCTGCTCGGCGGCATGCCCATGGTGATCATCACCGGACAGAAACCGATACTGCACAGTCGGCAGGCGCGCTTCCAGATCATCGATGCGGTGTCGCTGATGCGCCCGCTCACCAAGGCGGCCAAGCAGGTTCTCGACGCAAGAAATATCCCGACTCTGGTGCGCGATGCCTTTCGCACCGCTCTGGAGGAACGCCCCGGCCCGGTGCATCTCGAATTGCCCGAGGACATTGCAGCGCAGACGGCCGACCAGGTCCATGTCGTCCCGGTGACTCCCGCCCGGCGGCCGGTCGCGCCCGAACCCGCAGTCGCCGATGCCGCTGAGCTGGTGGCTCAAGCGCGCCACCCGCTGGTGATGATCGGCGGCGGGGCCAACCGCCCGGGCCTGGCACCGGAACTCTCGGCGGCGGTGCGCCGGCTGGGGATCCCGTTCTTCAACACCCAGATGGGCAAGGGCGCCATCGACGGCAGTTCCTCCCTGTTTATCGGCACGGCCGCCCTGTCCGAGAAGGACTATGTCCATTCGGCGATCGGCCGGGCTGACCTGATCCTGGCGATCGGTCACGACACGGTCGAGAAACCGCCCTTCATCATGCGCGATGGCGGCCCCAAGGTCGTTCATGTCGACTTCAACAGTGCCGATATCGATCAGATCTACTTCCCGCATGTCGAAGTCATCGGCGACATCGCCGACAGCGTCAGGCGCCTCGCCGACCGTTTGCACGGAAAGCTGTCGAACGATACAAGCTATTTCATGAAGATCCGCGATGGCGTGCTCGCCCATACCGCCGAAGGTTCGGACGATCCCCGCTTTCCGATGGCCCCTCAGCGGATCGTCGCCGATGTCCGGCGCGTGATGCCGGATGACGGCATCCTTTGCCTCGATAACGGCATGTATAAGATCTGGTTTGCACGGAATTACCGCACCCATATCGCTAATACCATCCTGCTCGACAACGCGCTGGCGACCATGGGCGCCGGTCTTGCTTCGGCGATGATGGCGGCGATGCTCTATCCCGAGCGCAGAGTCATGGCGGTGTGCGGCGATGGCGGGTTCATGATGAACTCGCAGGATCTGGAGACCGCGATCCGGCTTGGTCTGAATCTGGTCGTGCTGATCGTCGAGGATCATGGGTACGGCATGATCCGCTGGAAGCAGGCGGCCATGGGCTTCGAGGACTTCGGCCTGTCTTTCACCAATCCCGACTTCGTCGCATATGCCAGGGCATATGGCGCAAAAGGGGAGCGCGTGACGGCGGCGAATCGGCTTGCCGGAACCCTCGAAGCGGCGTTTGCAGCCCGCGGCGTGCATCTGGTGGTCGTGCCCATCGATTACTCCGAGAACAAACGGGTGCTGATCGACGAGCTCGCCCAGAAGCTAGCCGAATTCCATTAGGCCGCTTCCGCGACTTCTGAAGGAGAGCAACGATGTTGGTCACACAAGCCTTCGACGGCGCTCCGATCGAGGAGATCCCGGTCGACGATTCGGCAGGCCTGGCGCGCAAGCTCGAGCAAGCGGCCCGCTGCTTCGCGGACCGGCCCCACTGGCTGCCGGCCTACCAGCGCATCGAGATCCTGCGCCGCCTGGCACGGCTGATGGAGCGGGAGTCCGACGCCCTGGCCATGATGATCGCCCGTGAAGGAGGCAAGCCGCTGGCCGATGCGCGGATCGAGACGGCGCGCGCGATCAACGGGGTCGAGGGAGCCGCCGGCGAGCTGGAGCATCTGGCCGGGCGCGAGATCCCGATGGGCCTGACGCCGGCGAGCCGGGACCGCTGGGCGTTCACGACCAAAGAGCCGATCGGCATCGTCGCCGCAATTTCGGCCTTCAATCATCCGCTGAACCTGGTCGTGCATCAGGTCGCTCCGGCGATCGCAACCGGTTGCCCGGTCATCATCAAGCCAGCCAATACGACGCCGCTGAGCTGCAGGCGTTTCGTGCAGCTGGCCCAGGAGGCCGGGCTGCCGCCCGCTTGGTGCCAGACACTGTTCGTCGACGACAACGCCCTGGCCGAGGCCCTCGCCACCCATCCGGGCATCGCGTTCCTGAGCTTCATCGGCTCGGCAAAGGTCGGGTGGCATCTTCGCTCCAAGCTGGCGCCGGGCGCCCGCTGCGCACTCGAGCACGGCGGAGCGGCACCCGTGATCGTGGATCGCTCGGTCCAGATCGACTCGATCATCGAGCCGCTGGTGAAGGGTGGCTACTACCATGCCGGCCAGGTCTGCGTGTCGGTGCAACGCATCTTTGTGCATGCCGATATCATGCCGCGTCTCGTCGAGCGTCTGACCGAACGGGTGCGCACGCTTCGGGTCGGAGATCCGACGCTGCCGCAAACCGAGATGGGACCGCTGATCCTGCCCCGGGAGGTCGATCGCGTGGCTGCGTGGGTTCAGGAAGCCCGCGATGGCGGCGCCAACGTCACGACCGGAGGTGCGCGCATCAGTGACCGGGTCTACGCGCCCACGGTGATCGTCGAGCCGCCCGCCACCGCGCGGGTGTCGCGGGAAGAGGTTTTCGGGCCGGTCACCTGCGTGTACGGCTATACCGATCTGGACGAAGCGATCGCGCGGGCGAACAGCCTGCCCTTCGCCTTCCAGGCGGCGGTCTTCACCCGGGACGTCGATGTCGCGCTCAAAGCCGCGCGGTTACTCGACGCGTCCGCGATCCTGGTCAACGACCATACGGCGTTCCGAACGGACTGGATGCCTTTCGCGGGGCGTCACCAATCCGGCTACAACGTCGGCGGCATCCCCTACACCATGCACGACATGAGCCAGGACAAGATGATCGTCTTCAGGTGGTGAAATCGCCTGCGATGTTCTGGCCGAGAGCGTTTGACGGCACCGTCGCAAGGCAATCGGCGTTCACGCGGCCATCGGTAGGGGCAGCGGCGTGCGGATCAGGTGCTCGAACGCGGAGAGCGCCGCCTTCGCCCCTTCCCCGGTCGCGACGATGATTTGCTTGTAAGGCGCGGTTGTCGAATCGCCCGCGGCGAACACCCCGGGGGCGCTCGTCCGGCCCTTGGCGTCGATGACAATCTCGCCGAAGCGGTTCAGCTCGACGCTGCCCTTGAGCCACTCGGTGTTCGGCACGAGGCCGATCTGCACGAACACGCCTGCCAACGCGATGCGGTGCTCCTCGCCCGTCGCTCGCTCGACATAGCGCAAACCGTCAACCCGGCCGCCGTCCCCCGTGATCTCGATGGTCTGCGCATGGGTGCGGATGTCGACGTTCGCCAGGCTCGCCAGTCTCGCGACCAGGATCGCGTCGGCCTTCAGCTGCGGCGTGAACTCAAGCAAGGTCACGTGCTCGACGATGCCCGCGAGATCGATTGCGGCCTCGACCCCGGAGTTTCCCCCGCCGATCACCGCGACGCGCTTGCCCTTGAACAGCGGCCCGTCGCAGTGCGGGCAATAGGCGACACCGCGATTGCGGTACTCCTGCTCGCCCGGCACGCCGACGTTTCGCCAGCGCGCGCCGGTCGCAAGCACGACGGAGCGCGCGGTCAGCCGAATACCGTTCGCAAGCCGCACTTCGGCAAGGCCGCCGGGCTCGGCGGCCGGCACGAGGCTCTCCGCGCGCTGCGCATTGAGCATCTCGACGTCGTACCGGCGCACATGCTGCTCGAGGGCCGCGGCGAACTTCGGCCCGTCCGTCTCCTCGACCGACACGAAGTTCTCGATGGCCATCGTGTCGGCCACTTGCCCGCCGAAGCGCTCAGCGACAATCCCGGTGCGGACGCCCTTGCGTGCCGCATAGATGGCCGCCGCGGCACCCGCCGGTCCACCGCCGACAATCAGCACGTCGTACGGCACCTTCGCGTCCAGCTTCGCCGCGTCGCGCGCGACCGCGCCACCGTCGAGCTTGGCGAGAATCTCTTCGACGCCCATCCTGCCCTGGCCGAACGGCTCGCCGTTCAGGTAGATGGTGGGCACGGACAGGATGCCCAGATTCTCGACCTCGTTCTGATAGAGCGCGCCGTCGATCGCAACGTGCCGGATGCGCGGGTTCAATAACGACATCGCGTTGAGCGCCTGCACCACGTCAGGGCAGTTCTGGCAGGTCAGCGACATGTAGGTTTCGAAGCTGAACTCCCCCTCGAGCGCGCGGATCCGTTCGACGAGCTCCGCGTCGAGCTTCGGCGGGTGGCCTCCGACCTGCAGCAGCGCGAGCACCAGCGACGTGAACTCATGTCCGGTCGGCAGCGCCGCGAAACGAACGCCGATGTCGGCGCCGGTGCGCTCGATCCGGAACGAGGGCGTGCGCTCGCCTGCGTCGACGCCGTCGTTCTTGACGAGCGTCACGCGGTCGGACTGTTGCGCGACGTCGCGCAGCAGCGCGATCATGTCACGCGACGCCTCGCCGTCGTCGACCGATGCGACCAGCGCGATCGGGTGGGTGATCTTCTCGAGATAGGCCTTCAGCTGGACTTTCAGTTCGGAGTCGAGCATTGCATCTCCTGGGTCTGATCCTGCCTCCCTCTCCCGCGGGGCGGGAGAGGGGCCAGGCTTCGCTGCGCAGCCGGGCTGCGCCCGGCGAAGCGGGGGGTGAGGGTCGGTTTCCCGGACGATGGCGTCAGCCAAATCGCTGTGTCAAATCTTGCCGACCAGGTCGAGCGACGGCCTCAGGGTCTTGTCACCTTCTTTCCAGCGCGCCGGACACACTTCGCCCGGATGCGAGGCAACGTACTGAGCGGCCTTGACCTTGCGCAACAGCTCCTTGGCGTCGCGGCCGATGCCGTTGTCGTGGATCTCGCACAGCTTGATCTCGCCTTCCGGGTTGACGACGAAGGTGCCGCGCAATGCCAGGCCTTCCTCCTCGATCATCACTTCGAAGTTACGGGTCAACCGCCCGGTCGGATCGCCGACCAGCGGGTACTCGACCTTGCCGATTGCGCCCGAGGTGTCGTGCCAGGCCTTGTGCGCGAAGTGCGTGTCGGTCGAAACGCCGTAGATCTCGACGCCCATCCGGCGGAACTCGCTGTAGCTTTCGGCCAGGTCCTCCAGCTCGGTCGGGCAGACGAACGTGAAGTCAGCGGGGTAGAAGACGAAGATGGACCACTTGCCACGGATCGTCGCATCGCTCACTTCGACGAATTTGCCGTTGTGGTAGGCAGTGGCCTTGAAGGGTTTTACGCGGGTGTTGATCAGCGACATCGCTCAGCTCCAGAGGGTGGTAGAAAGGCGTTGAACCTATGGTGGCGGTGCCGTCCTGATTACTCAAATGAATAAATACGCTGAAAGTAATCGCCAAAATCGATAACAGCGGTCCAGCACCGCTATTGAACGCCGACGTATTGCGGCCGACCAATGCCCCCACTGGCATAAGCGAAATAGTAGATGATATACAAGATATTGATCGATAGATGCGATAATGAAGCCTGACTGACCGCGCCGCCGTTCGCCGATATGGCGCGATTCCGGAGGAACCGTGGCCACTCTCAGTACCGCCAACGCCTTGTCCCTGAGGCAGTTGGCCTATCTGGTCGCTCTGTCGGAGACGCTCAACTTCACCCGCGCCGCGGAGCGCTGCTTTGTCACGCAATCGACCCTGTCGGTCGGTATTCGCGAACTGGAGCAGACGCTGAGCGTCGTTCTTTTCGAGCGCGACCGTCAGAGCGTCAGGGTGACACCGATCGGCCAGGAGCTGGTCGAGCGGGCACGAAGCCTGCTCAGCCAGTCACTCGATCTGGTGAACACCGCGCAGGCTGCGGGCAATCCGCTACAGGGTACGGTGACGCTGGGAGCAATACCGACCATCGCTCCTTTTCTGCTGCCGCGGCTGCTGCGGCTGATGCGGCGCGACATGCCGGATTTGACCACCCTGCTGCGGGAGGATCAGACCGCCGCGTTGTTACACGCGGTGGAGGAGGGCGAAATCGACTTTGCCATCATCGCGCTTCCGATGGACGTCGGTCGGCTGCGCGTGTATCCGGTCTTCACGGAGGAGCTGTGGCTGATTGCCTCCGAGAACGATCCGATGGCCAAACTGGTCCACCCCAAGGTTTCCCAGCTCGATATGCCGCGGTTGCTGCTGCTGAGCGATGGCCACTGCCTGCGCGAGCACACGCTTCAGGCTTGCCAAAGCGGGCGCCGCGGGCGCGATCGGATTCCGTCGACGATTGTAGCCAGCAGTCTGCCGACGCTGGTGCAGATGGTGGAGGCCGGACTGGGTGTTTCGCTGCTGCCCGAGATGGCGATCAAGGCCGGGTTCCTGGTGGGAACGAACGTCATCGCCCGGCCGCTGGCGGCTCCGTCCCCCCAGCGCGAGATCGTCCTGGTGGCCCGTCCCACCACGCCGCGCGGCGAATTGCTGGTCCGCATTCAGCAACTGGCGGTCTCCATCGGCACTGGCGCCGCGCCCATCGGCCCGAAGCGCAGTCGCGTCAAGCGTGTTCCGGGTTGATGCCTATGTCCGCGCAGCCAGGCGAACGACGTCGGCGGCGTCGACAAGCCCTTCGAGGTTCCAGCAGGCCTGCATCAGCTGACGCGTCTGCGCTTGCGGCAGGATGCCGTCCGCCAGATCGGCAAACTTCAATTCCAGCGCTCTGTCGGTCATCGGCGCATCGACACTGCCCACTGCGTGCTCGATGAATTTGTGCAGTCTGCGGTCGTCGTTCAGGACAACGGACATGTCGACCTGCTCCGCCCTGATGGCGGGGTCGACCGTCGCCACGACCTTGGCGCGCAGCGCCACCACGGCGGGTTCCTGAACGATGCGGTCGGTGAACTGCTTGGGCCCCGCCATGCCCTGAAGCACGGCGACCGCAACAGCGTGGTAAACGCTGAACTTGCCTTCCAGGCCGGTCATCGGCGTTGTTTTGCCCGTCAGTTCGAGCACGAGCGGGTGCACGCGCAGTTCGATGCGGGTGATCTGATCGGGCTTCAGGCCATTCGCGTTTCGTAGCTGAATGGCTGCGTCGAGCGCCGGGTGAAGGACAATTCCGCAGGCAAATGGCTTGTAGGTATTGAGCGCGCTCTCGAATCGGGTTCCGAGTTCGTCGGTGATCTCGCGGTAGTCCTGCTTGGTCGAGACCGTGTTGGCCCACCCGCGCCTGGCTTCTATCATCCCGTCCGAACTGGTGAAGTTTCGCGCGGCCAGCAGCGCCGCGAAGATCCCGTCACTGGCGGCCTTGCCGGGATTGAAGCTCTTGTTCATCGAGCCAAACGATTCCCTCAGCCCGACGGGTGTCGAGGCGGCCAGGCCGAGAGCCCAGATCATCTGCTGTTGCGACAGGCCCAGGATTTTCCCGGCGGCCGCCGCGGCGCCAACAACTCCGCAGGTGCCGGTGATATGCCAGCCGCGATCGTAGTGATTCGGGTAGACCGAATTGCCCAACCGCAGCGCGACCTCGATTCCGACGACGAGCGCGCTCAAAACGTCTTTCCCGCTGGTCGGGCGGTATTCCGCCGCTGCCATCGCGGCGGAGATGACCGGACTTCCCGGGTGGATGATCGTCTTCAGGTGGGTGTCGTCGTAGTCGTGTACATGACTGCTCACGCCATTGACGAATGCCGCGTTCATGATATCGAATCGCTCGCGCCGGCCGAACATTCCAGCTTGAGGCGGCCCGGAGAACGGCCCCAGGACCGCAACGGCGATATCGACCGTCTGTTCGTTCGATCCACCGACGGCGCCGCCGACGTAGTTAAAGAAGGTTCGAATCCCTTCCTTGCGAACCGGTGCCGGCAGATCCTCGTATTTCGTATCGAGAACGTATTGCGAAAGGCGAGCCGTCACAGCCGTTGCTGGCGTCCCGGGCTGTGACGGCGATTCGCTGGTCGCGACGGCGCTGCCGAATTCGTGTCCGGCAGCAACAGCAGCAACCGGCGGCAGGGCAACGGTGCCGAAAGACGCAGTCCCGGTTAGCCGAAGAAAGGATCTGCGATCGACGCGAAGCATCTTGAGCCCCCTCTCGATGACGGCTTGATGAGCTTACGGATCACCAACACGAGCGGCCCGGTGTCGTCGCTGGCCGTGCTCCCGCAGAACGGTCAGCCGCCCCGATCGGGATCCCAAACCAGACGCGCAACCAGCGAGTCGTCCAAGTGGGTCTCAACCGGGCAGTCCGGGCAGGTGGTTCGCGATGGTTTGCGCGTGCAGTACCAGCACGTGCGGATCAGCTCCACACCCCGCCTCACATCGCCTTGCAGCGCAACGAGCTGCGCGGCCTTTTCGCCCAGTTCGCGTTCCAGTCCTTCCAGCAGCGGCACCATCTTGCGGCTTGCATCCTTGCCGGATTTGTGCATTGGACGCGTCAGCGCGATCTGTTTGATGCGCTGCATTCCCATACCAATGTGCGACAGCGTCAGCACGATGCTTGCGCGCTTGATATCGTCATCGGAGTAAAGCCGCGTGCCTTTGGAAGTGCGCTTGGGCTGAATCAACCCTTCGTCCTCGTAGAAGGTGAGGGTGCGTGTGGTGGTGCCTACCTTGGCTGCGGCGGCGCCGATCTTGATCCGCCCGGTAGCCGCGCGCGCCGCCTTGGCGGGCGACCTGGAAGCGGCGCCGGGGCCAGGACGCGGCGACGGGCCGCCGCTGGCAGCACCCGATCTGCCCCTTTTTTTCGAAATCACCCGCTTACGTTGAGTTGGCGGCTTCACGGTCTACCTCATTGCGCGCGAGTGCTCTGCCTCGTCCATCTCCGGACGCCGTTTGGCAGGCCTTTCTTAAGTCAACGTATACGGATGATTTATCCCAAGCATATTACCAAGCTGGCTTGGCAGGATCTCCGCGGCTGCCAGCCGGGCGCGCAAGCTTCGATTGTAAGGTGGGGAAGTTTCGATTGTAACTTAGCACGGGCTCAGCAAGAGTCTGGCTTCTGTATAAATCGTACCTATACGCGCACTTTAGAAACAATCAGATTCACTGGCGCTGTAGTTCGCTGGAGCCCTGCCGCGGAAGACGATGGTCGGCATCTATAACAACTGGCTGGTCCCGCTCTCTGTGGTCGTGGCGACCGCCGCCTCGTTTGTGGCGCTTGATTCTGCGGCGCGAGTGAGGGCGTCGGGCCGGCGCCGCACCAGGGCTTACTGGTTGACGGCAGCTGCCATCTCGATGGGAACCGGCATCTGGTCGACGCACTTCATCGGCATGCTCGCTCTTCGTCTGCCAGTCGCGGTGTCCTATGACGTCGTTTTCACGCTTGGGTCGCTGCTGATTGCGATAACGGCCTCCTGGTTCGCTCTGTTGCTGGCGGGGCGCGAAACCTTATCGCGTCGAAGGCTGTTGTTTTCCGGCCTGCTGATGGGCTTCGCGATCATCTCGATGCACTACGTCGGCATGGACGCGATGCGCATCGAACCGCCGATTCGATATGACCCGCTCCTGGTCGGCGTGTCGATGGCGATTGCGGTGGCAGCGTCGCTGACCGCATTGTGGTGCACCAGACAGCGTGCGCAAACCCTCATTTCGGCGTTTTGGAACCGGGCTGGAAGTGCCGTCGTGATGGGCGTAGCGATCGTGGGGACGCACTACGCGAGCATGGCAGCGGCGAGGTTCGAGCCGAACAGCGCGTTCACCGCGGGCTCCCGGGTCGTTCATTCGCAAGGCCTCGCGGCGGCCCTCGGCGGCACGACGCTTCTGTTCCCGCTGGCAATGATGCTGGTTTCATCGTATGACGACTACCGCGCCGCCTTGCTGCAGACGCGGGTGGAACAAGCGTCGGGGGAGGTTGTCCGCCTCTCGGGTCGGCTTGTGGAAATACAGGACGAAGAACGGCGGCAGCTGGCGGCCGAATTGCACGACGTGATCGGGCAAGACCTGGCCGCCGCCAACGCGGAACTCACCCTGGTCCTGAGCCAGATGCCCGCTGCGGCGCCACCCGCGCTGTCGGAAAGGCTGCGGGACGCCTCCGCTCTGGTAAAGCGCAGCGTGGAAGCGCTGCGCAGCGTCATGGTGCAACTGCACCCACCAGGCCTCGACGAGCTGGGACTGCGGGCGGCCTTGGGTTGGCATGGCGCAATATTCGAATCGCGAACCGGGATTCCGGTGTCGGTGAATGTGGATGAGACGCTGCCGCGGCCATCGCCGTCGGTATCCGACGCCCTGTTGCGCATCTATCTGGAAGCGCTCAGCAACGTTTCCAAGCACGCGCACGCGCCCGCAGTCTGGACGGCTCTGGAACGCCGAGGCGACCGAATCGTAATGAGTATCGCGGACGAGGGGCGTGGATTCGACCTCGAACGACCGGTTAGACGCGATTTTAAATCGGGTTGGGGCTTGATGATCATGCGGGAGCGCGCGCGCTCGATCGCGGCTGACCTTCGTATCGAATCCGAGCCTGGCGCGGGAAGCCGCATCGAGCTGTTGGTCCCCGAGGAAAAATGGTCATAAGAGTCCTGCTCGCGGATGACCACGGCGTCCTGCGCGATGGCGTGCAACGGCTGCTGCAGGCGCATTCGGACATCAAGGTTGTTTCGATGGTGAAAGATGGAAGTGAAGCCGTAGAAATGGCCGCGCAGTTGCGTCCCGACGTCGTTGTTATGGACATCACGATGCCGGGCCTGAGCGGTGTCGAGGCGACGCGCACGATCACCGAAAAAGTGCCAAGCGTGGGCGTGGTCATACTTTCAATGCACTCTACGGTGGAGCTCATCCGGCAGGCTCTCCTGGCAGGAGCGCGCGGTTACCTGCTCAAGGAATCGACCGGCTGCGAGGTGGAAAGCGCGGTCCGCGCTGTCGCGGCAGGCAGGCGTTTTCTGGGCGCCGGCATTGCCGACAAGATCGCAGCCGAATTTCCCTACGCGGCCAAGCGCATCGATATCGACTACCTTACTCCGCGCGAGCGTGAAGTGCTTCGGCTGATCGTAGAGGGCCGCTCTAACGCCGAAGCCGCAGCCGTTCTCGGACTTTCGCCTCGGTCGGTTGAGACTTACCGCTCCAGGGTCATGAACAAGCTGCGAATCGAAGACCTGCCGTCGCTCGTCAAATTTGCGATCCGCCATGGCATAACGACCGTCGACTGAATATCGCCTCGGCAACGCGGCCGCTTGCACAGTACGTTTTTGACTCCGTCGCATGGTTAAAAGGCCACGATGCCATGCAGAGGATGGGGCGTGAAATAGCCATGGAAAAACAACATGCTGGCAGACTCAAAGATGTGCTGCTCGGAGTGTTCATTCGCGTACTTGCGGTCTGCACGCGAGAGGTGTAACTCGTCCTGCGCGCGTTGCGGCCTTCGGGACGGGGTCCGTCAAGGAGTCGATCAAGAAGCGCGAACTTTCAGGTCTTGTTGCGTCCCGGGCTGCTCCGCGTTCAGCCGCGCTCAGTGTTTGGTGCGTTACGACGAAGGAGAAGACAATGAAGCTGCCCATAGCACGTGTCCCTAAACGACTGTTTGGTCGAGCCCTGCTCGGTCTGGTCTTCGCTCCCGCGCTGGCCGCCTCGCCGGCGGCGACGGCGCAGGTGACGAGCGTTGGAAATCCTCTGTGTCCCGGCGAAGACGTGCTGTTCAATCCGGGCACGGGCGGGGACATCAAAGTACCGACGGGCTTCACGGTGTCGGTCTTCGCCTCCGGCCTGAATTTCCCGACCGGGATTGCGTTCCGCAGCAGAGGCGAGGGGGCCGGCAGCGGTTTCGAAGTCTACGTGCTGGAGTCCGGGCACGGACTGCCGAGCCGCTGCAACGACGAGGTTGCCTGGCAAACCCAGAACCGGCCCGGCAACCCCTTCACCCCCGATATTGTCGTGTTCGACAGCCACGCCAACGTGCTGCGCGTGCTCGGCAAGCCGACGGATGCGACCACCGAAACCGGCGGTACCGCGGTATTTCAGCCGCACGGCCCCGCGGTCGACATTGCCTTCGAGCACGGGTTGCAAGGAGGCCGTCTGTTCGCCAGCGATTCCAATCAAGCAACCCACGCGCACAACGGGCAGAACAACAGCTCGCGCATCGTGACCGTGGACCCGATGACCGGACAGGTCACGCCCTTCATTACCCAATTGCCGACGGGCGATCATCCGACCGAGCAGCTCGCATTCAAGGACGGATGGATCTATTGGTCCCAGGGGTCCACGACCAATAGCGGCGTGGTCAGACGCGACAACGGCGGTGGCGCGAACCAGGCGGACATTCCGTGCCAGGACATCGTACTGAGCAACAACGTGTTCGACTCGGGCGGCGGCGTGATGACGAGCGGTTACTCCGCGTTCGGTACACAGCGGCCGGGAGCCACGGTAGCCGCCTTCGAAGGCGCGTCACACCACGGCGTGTGCGATGGCGCCATCCTGCGGGCGCCTCTGAACAGGGCGAATCCCGCCGATGCGATCGAGCCGTTCTCCTGGGGATATCGCAACGGCTATGCCATCCGCTTTGCACCCGATGATCACGCGCTCAAAGGCGGGCTGCTGGTCGGCGAGGACGGCGCCGACGAGCGTGGCGCGCGACCCTCCTACGGAGCGCCCGACTCGCTGCAGCTGGCGCGCCAGAACGATGACGGCACTCCGGACTACCACGGCTGGCCGGATCGCTACGGCTTCCTGCCGACGACCCAGGCGGTGTTCAATCCGATCGGTGGACCGTCCGACGATCTGTGTGTTCCGGCTGCAAACCCGCCCAGCAACTGCAGCGCCGCGAGCCTGGCCCAGATCCTCCAGGAAGACGTTCCGATGCGCAACGTGCTCGCCTTCCCGCCGCAACCGATCACTGGGCCGCTCGCAATCGAGGCGGCGGACTCTTCGTTCACCTCGATCGAGTTCGTGCCGAACTCGTTTGCGTCCGGACCGGTGAAACGCGGAGCGGCGCTGTACACGCTGGAGGGTGACTTCGGCTTTTCGGCGTCGAACGGCACCCCCGAAGTGGGCCACGAGATCCGGCTGATCAATTTCAGCAATCCGGACGACCCGTTGGCGCTCAGTATCTCGAATTTCGCGCGCAACGGCAGCGGCGATCAGGCGTTCATCAGCGGCACGCCCGGGTTCAATCGCCCGCTGAACATCCGGTTCGGGCCCGACGGTTGCGCATGGGTCGTCGACTTCGGCGCCGTGCGCGACGCCGGACAGGCCGGTACCGATAGCAAATACAAGGTCCCGGGCGACGGTCCTCTGCTGCAAATCCCGCACACCGGCGTCATCTGGAGAATTTGCCGGGGCTGAGGCCTGCGCGAGGCCAAGCCAGCCTGTTCCGTCCATACTTCACCGCCGCGCCGTGGAGCGCGGCGGTGAAGGCCGGTCCGCTAGACTCACCGCCACAGAATGAGCGACCGGGTGGTTGCCGGGGAAGGGATCATGAGTCTGTTCAGGTTCTGCGCCTGCCTTGCCGCGGCCACCTTGCTGACGTCGCCCGCCTCACGGGCCGCAGCGCCCGGCGCGCCGGACAAGAAGCAGGACGGCGAGCCGGAAGCGTCGTCCGGCAGCAAGGTCTTTCCCTTCAAGGCCGAAGAGAAAATCAGCAATGGCACCGTGACCATCGGCGCCCAGGTGATCTCCTATCAGGCGATCGCGGGTACCTTCATCGTGCATCCGAAGGACTGGGACGATGTGTTGCACGACCCCAAGCCCGACAGGGCAGGCCTGGCATCCGGCGACGACGGCACCGATGGCAAGAACCCCACCGCGGAGGCCTCGATGTTCTACGTCGCCTATTTCAAAAGCGGCGGCGGCGCTCGGCCTTTGACGTTTCTCTTCAATGGCGGTCCCGGATCGGCAACGCTGTGGCTGCATATGGGTGCTTTCGGACCGCGCCGGATCGTCACGGCGACCGACGCGCACACACCGGCTGCGCCGTACTCCATCGTCAACAACGATTCGAGCCTGCTCGATGCAAGCGACCTCGTCTTCATCGACGCGCCCGGCACCGGCTTCAGTCGCATCGCCGGCAAGGACAGGGAAAAGCTGTTCTACGGCGTTGATCCGGACGCCTATGCCTTCGCCGATTTCATCTCGCAGTTCCTGTCGAAATACGGCCGCTGGAATTCTCCCAAATATCTGTTTGGCGAGAGTTACGGTACGCCGCGCTCGGCCGTACTGGTCAATGAGCTCGAAGCGAACCGCGGCATCGACTTCAACGGAGTGATTCTGCTGTCCCAAATCCTCAATTTCGACCTGAGCCCCGATGGACCAGCCGGCAATCCGGGTATCGATCTGCCTTACCAGACCGTGTTGCCGAGCTATGCCGCAACCGCCTGGTACCACCACAAACTGCCCAAAGAGCATCAGGATCTGGATGCTTTGCTCGCCGAGGTCGAACAGTTCGCCATGGGGGACTATGCGCGCGCGCTGGCAGCCGGGTCCGAGCTGGGCGCCGCGGAACGCGGTGCCATCGCCGAAAAGCTGCACCAGTACACGGGCCTGCCCGTCGAGTACATCCTGAAGGCGGACCTGCGTATCGACGGCGGGGAATTTCGGCAGAACCTGCAAGGCGATGGCGGCTTGACGACCGGCCGGCTCGACAGCCGCTTTTCCGGTCCCGACATCGATCCCTTGAGCCAGCGCGCCGACTACGACCCACAATCAGCGGCGATCAGCTCGGCCTATGTTGCCGCCTTCAACGAGTATGCGCGCAAGGATCTGCGTTACGGCGAGGGCAGGGAATTCAAGGCGCGCATGCCGCTCTTCAGAACCTGGAACTTCCAGCACAAGCTGCCGGGGCAGACTCAACCCTTGCCGTCGCGCCAGGGCTCCAACGTCATGCCCGATCTGGCCAATGCGATGAAGATCAACCCCAACCTGAAGGTTCAATTGAACGCCGGGTATTTCGATCTTGCGACACCGTTTTACCAAGGCGTGTACGAGATGCACCATCTGCCGATTCCGGCGAGCCTGCAGAGCAATATCGAGTACCGGTTCTACGACTCGGGCCACATGGTTTATGCCAAGGATTCATCGCTCAAGAGGCTGCACGAGAATGTTGCAAATTTCATTCGCCGCACCAGCAACCTCGGCAACTAGGAAAGATCTTGTCGATTCGGAAAAGGACTTGCCCTGCAAGGTGCCTGGCGACCGTGGTCTCGTGCGCCGCGGGTATCGCACCTGCGGCGTCGCATGAGCGGCCGGTCGATGCCGCGAAAGCTGCCATCGTGCAGGCAGTGAGCGAGCCCGGTGCCTCGCAGGTTGCACCGGTACCGGCACCGCCGGTGGCGCCGAAGAGACCGTTCATCGTCACCTCGCCGAATGGGGGGCGCGAGGACGATTACTACTGGCTGCGGGACGACAAGCGCCAGTCCCCGGACGTCCTTGAGTACCTGAAGCAGGAAAACGCGTATCGGGATGCGTGGATGGCGCCGGTGAGCGAGCTTCGGAAAAAGCTGCGCGAGGAGCTCATCGGGCGCTTGAAGCAGGACGACGATACGGTGCCGGTGCGACAGCACGGCTACTGGTACTACCGGCGCTTCGAGGCTGGCGGGGAATTCCCGCTTTACTGCAGGAAGACAGGCTCCTTGCAGGCCGTGGAGCAGGTGATGCTGGACGGCAACGCGATGGCCACGGGCCACGAGTACTTCTCCATCGGGGCGACCGCGGTCAGCCCCGACGGCCGGCTGCTCGCCTACACGGAGGACCTGGTCGGCCGTCGTCAGTTCGTGCTCAAGATCAAGGACCTGCGCACCGGTGCCCTATTGCCCGACCGCGTTGAAAACATCGAACCCGAAGTCGTCTGGGCGGCCGACAACAAAACGCTGCTGTACATTGAGAAGGACCCGGTAACGCTGCTGTCGGTGCGGCTGCGCCGGCACACGCTGGGCACCGAAGCGGCGCCGGATCCGCTCGTTTACGAGGAAGCCGACCACAGCTACTACCTGTCGATCGGCAAGAGTCGATCCGAGAAGTATCTTTTCATCGGCCTCGAAAGCACCCAGCAGAGCGAATGGCGCTACGCCGACGCCGGCGATCCGCAGTTGCGCTTCCGCCCGGTGCTGCCACGAGAGGCGGATCACGAGTACCAGGTCGAGCATCTTGGCGGCGACTTCATCATTCGGACGAACTGGCAGGCGCCCAACTTCCGCATTGTCCGGGTGCCGATTGCCGTGAGCGCCGACAAGCGCCGGTGGAAGGATGTCGTACCGCATCGCGCCGACGCATTCGTCGAGCGCTTCGAGGTCGCGACGGGGCATCTTGCCGTCAACGAGCGCTCCGGAGGACTCAGGAAGATCCGCGTCAGGTCCTGGGCAGGCGGAACCGACGCGCTGATCGACGCATCGGAACCCGCCTACACGATGACGCTGGTGGACACGCCGGACATCGACAGCGCCGCGATCCGGTATGTCTACACCTCGCTGACGACGCCGCGCACCACCTACGACTTCCACGTCCCGAGCGGCCGCAAGGAGCTCCGGAAGATCGATCCGGTTCTGGGCGGATTCGACTCCGGCCACTATGTCACGCAATTCCTGCACGCACCGGCTCGCGACGGCCAGCGCGTTCCGGTCTCGGTGGCCTATCGGAAGGACACCCGGCTGGACGGCAGCGCTCCTGTTTTGCAGTACGGCTATGGTTCCTACGGATTCTCGACGGATCCGACCTTCGACTCAAACTGGGTGAGCCTGATGGATCGCGGATTCGTCGTTGCGATCGCGCATGTGCGCGGCGGGCAGGAACTGGGCCGGTCGTGGTACGAGGACGGTCGCTTGCAGCACAAGGTCAATACCTTCACGGATTTCATCGATGTCACGCGATTCCTCGTGCAGCGCGGCTACGGTGCCGGCGACAAGATATTCGCCGAGGGTGGCAGCGCCGGCGGCCTGCTGATGGGCGCGATCGCCAATATGGCGCCGAAGGACTACCGCGCGATCGTTGCGTACGTTCCTTTCGTCGATGTCGTCACCACGATGCTGGACGAGAGCATTCCGCTGACCACCAACGAGTTCGACCAGTGGGGCAATCCGAAGCAGAAGGAAAGCTACGCCTACATGCTGTCGTACTCGCCCTACGACAATGTCAAGGCGCAGGACTATCCGGCCATGCTGGTGATCACGGGCCTGTGGGACTCGCAAGTGCAGTACTACGAGCCGGCAAAATGGGTCGCCAAGCTGCGTGCCACCAAGACCGATGACCATCCGCTCATCTTCAGTGTCAACATGGCCGCCGGCCACAGCGGCAAGGCCGGCCGCTTCCAGCGGCTCGACGACACGGCGCTTCAATACGCGTTCATGCTTCGGCTGCTGGGAATGGATCGATGAGGAGCAAATAGCATGACTGCAGTTCGACCCGGCATTTCCGACAAGCGCCAATCGTTTTTCCAGATGCATCAGAGCGGCTGCTTCGTGATCCCCAATCCGTGGGACGTCGGCAGCGCACGCTTTCTTCAGTCGCTCGGCTTCAAGGCGCTGGCCACGACGAGCTCGGGTTTTGCCTGGTCGCAGGGCTGCCCCGACGGCGGCGTCTCGCTGGAGACGATGCTCGCGCATCTAAACGAGATGGTTGCCGTCACGGACGTTCCGGTCAATGCGGACTTCCTGAACGGCTTTGCGCACGAACCGCAGGGCGTCGCCGACAACGTGCGTGCGGCTGTCGAGACTGGCGTTGCCGGGCTGTCGGTCGAGGATTCGACCGGTGACCCGGCCAAGCCGCTGTACGACGTGGGCACCGCGGTGGCGCGGATTCGGGCCGCCCGCAACGCGATCGACCAGGCCGGCGGCGATGTGCTGCTGGTCGGGCGCGCCGAATGCTTCCTGGTTGGCAGGCCCGATCTGGAAGAAACGCTCGCCCGGCTGAAGGCCTACGCGCAGGCCGGCGCCGATTGCCTGTACGCGCCGGGTATCCGCACGCGCGATCAGATCCTCGCCGTGGTCGCGGCGGTCGCCCCCAAGCCGGTCAATCTGCTGGTCGGGTCACCGAGCGAGTTCTCGGTGGAGCAGATCGCGGCGCTGGGCGTGCGGCGCATCAGCGTGGGCGGGGCGCTGGCGCGCGCAGCGTGGGGCGCGTTCATCGGGGCGGCCCGGCGCATCGCAGAACAGGGCAGCTTTGACGCTTTCCAGGGTGCACCCAGTCACGCGCAGATCGATTCGTTCTTTCGCGAGGAGAGCTGATCAGCCCCGCAGGCTCCTGAGCACCACCGGGATGGAGTGCTCCTCCGGCGTGAGCAGAAAGCCTTTGGCCAGCAGGCGCTCGCCCAGAGCGGATCGACTGGTGAGCACTGCCAGCGGCACTGCCAGCAGCAGCGGCATGCCGGTGGGCAGCAGCAGCAGGACCACCTGGGGCTGCACGAGCGCGCACCAGCCAGCCATCGCGCCGGCCACGACCCCGATCGGGCCGAAGCGGCGCACGGCGTCGCTCCAGCCGATGTCGCGGGCTTCGCGCGGGGGCGATTTCCACTCGAGCTTCAGGCCCGTCAGCGCGGCCACGACGAACAGCGTGTGCGCCATCATCCGCACCGGTGCCTGCAGCATCGACAGGCACCCCTCCAGCAGCGTTCCGCGCACCAGGGCACCGGCGCCGCCATAGGCCGGGTGCTCGCCCCGGACCAGGATCGCCAGCACGCCCATCATGCGCGGCAATATGAGCATTGATATCGTTGCCAGCCACACCGCCGCCAGTTCGCGCGGCACATCGCCGAGCGAGACGAAGGGGGCGGTGCGGCCGATCAGCCAGGTGCCGGCTCCCAGCAGCACGAAGAGGAGCCACAGCGGCGCCGAAAGGTAGGCAAAGGCGCCCGTCAGCAACATCGCCCGGTGCACGCCGTGCAGACCCGGCTCGGCCATCAGTCGTGCATTTTGCAGATTGCCCTGGCACCAGCGGCGGTCACGCCTGAGCTCTTCGAACAGGTTGGGCGGCTGCTGCTCGTAGCTGCCGTGCAGATCATGGACCAGCCACACGTGGTAGCCGGCCCGGCGCATCAGCGCCGCCTCGACGAAATCATGCGACATGATCTGTCCGCTCAGACCGCCGCGGCCCGGCAGCGGCGCCAGCGCGCAGTGCTGCATGAACGGCGCGATCCTGACAATGGCGTTGTGCCCCCAATAGTGCGATTCGCCCAGCTGCCAGTACTGCATGCCGGCGGTGAACAGTCGCCCGGCCACGCGTCCAGCGAACTGCTGTGACCGCGCATGCACCGTGTTCAGGCCGCAGGTCAGCGGAGCCGTCTGCAGGATGCCGGTGCGCGGATCGGCTTCCATCAACCGCACGAGCTGCACCAGGCAGTCTCCGCTCATCACGCTGTCGGCGTCCAGAACGACCATGTACCGGTAGTTGCGACCCCAGCGACGGCAGAAGTCGGCCACGTTGCCAGCCTTGCGCTTGGTGCGGCGGCGGCGCCAGCGGTAGTAGATGCGGCCATCGAGGCCGATCTGATCGCGCAGGTCCGCGCAGGCGTCCACCTCCTCGGCGCGCACGGCTGGATCCGTGCTGTCGGACAGTACGTATACATCGAACAGACGTGCCAAGCCGGTCTGTGCCAGCGACTTGCAGGTCGCGCGCAATCCGCCGATCACCGTCGATACCTGCTCGTTGCAGATCGGCATGACGATCGCCGTGCGCGCATCCGGATCGATCGGCTGCCCACCGGCGCCGCTCGACGACATCGCGTGGCGGTCGCCGCGCCACAGTACCCAGAAGCCCATCATTGCGGTGAAGAACCCTGCCGAGACCCAGGCGAACAACACGGCAAAGACACCGACCTGTAAAAGGCGCAGCCACACGCTGTGAAGCGCCGGCAAACCGTGCGCGAGCAGCGCAGTGGCGCAGCCGGCCGTCAGCGCGACCAGAACCAGCAGCGCCGCGCGGCGCCGCGAGGCGGCGCGTTGCCAGGCCGGTCTGGCCAGCGCGGCCGCCGCCGCGCCGCGCCGTGGCGCGGACCCGCGCAGCAGCCCCGCCAGCGCGGTCAGCGCAGCGTCGCCGACACTGCGGGCGAACCCGCGCCAGGGGCGGGCCACCATCGAGCCGCGGCGGATCGGCGGCGCGCTCGTTGCCGGCGTCACACGCCGCCCGGCCGCTGCGCCGGCTGCGGCGCAAGCGGCATTCAGCCGGCTGGGATGATCGTGGTCCATGTCTCGGTCAGAGCCGTGTTGCCATGCTGCAGAAAGGCACGAAGCTCCACGGGCTGCGAAGGTTGCAGGCGGTTCACGCGCACGGTCATGCGCCAAGCGCCGGTGGCGTCGTTGTGGTAGGCGTTGCGCTCGACGATCGCGGCGTTGGCACCGGAGCTGACCACGGCGTCGACGGCTGCGTTGGCCGGCAGCCGGCGCAGCGCCGGACCGTCGAAGTCGACGACATACTGGACTTCGCGCGGATCCTGCTTGCCGTTGACGATGCCGTGGCCCAGCCTCGATTGCACGGTCCAGCCGGACGGCGGGCGCTGCTGGCGCTCGCCTTGCCAGTGCATCCGGTAGGCAATGTCGAGTGGCTGGCCCGCCGCGGGAAGGTGCTCCGGCGCCCAGTAGGCAACGATGTTGTCGTTGGCCTCGTTGGGCGCCGGCAGCTGGACCAACTCGACCCGGCCCGGACCCCAGCGGCCTTGCGGAGCGATCCAGCAGCTGGGACGAAGCTCGTAGCGCGCTTCGGTGTCTTCGTAGCTCGCGAAGCGGCGCTCGCGCTGCATCAGGCCGAAGCCCTTCAGATCACGCGCAGCAAACGACGTCACCAGCGGCTGCGCCGGGTTGACCAGCGGCCGCCACAGCCACTCGGCTCCACCGGCGCCGTCGCCGAGGGCGATCATCAGCCCGTCGGAGTCGTGCACCTGCGGGCGAAAGTCGCCGGCGCGCGGCTGGTTGGCGCCGTGCAGAAACATGCTGGTCAGCGGTGCCAAGCCCAGCGTGGTGACGGCGCCGCGCAGGTAGAGGCGTGCCTTCACCTCGACCACGGTGTCCTCACCGGGTTGAAACGTGAACCGGTAGGCGCCGGCCGCGCGGGGCGAATCGAGCAGCGCATGGATGATCAGCGATCGGGCGTCGGGTGCCGGACGCTGCACCCAGAACTCGACAAAGCGCGGAAATTCCTCGCCCTGCGCCGCAACGGTGTCGATCGCCAGGGCGCGCGCGGACAAGCCGTAGCGCTGGTTCCGGCCGAGCGCGCGGAAGTAGCTCGCGTCCAGAAACGCCACCAGCTCGTCCTTGTAGGACGGCCGGTTCAGCGCGTAATGCACGCGAAAGCCGGCAAACCCGAGGTCACCCCAGGGTTGCGGTGAAAGGCCGGTGGTGCCGTAGTCGAAGTCGCGCCCGTCGAACGCGATGCGGTGCACGGCGCCGCCGGAGACTTCGTTGATCGCGACCCACTGCGCGTGCAGATTGGCGCGGTGGAAAAACTGCAGCTCGAAGGGCAGGGCGCGAGCGCGCCAAAGCGCCTTGGTCGGGTGGAACCGGATGCCGCGGTAGCCGTCGTAGCCGAGGTCTTTCAGTTCCAACGGCAACGCCGGGCTGAGGTCGGCATAGGGGCGCTGTGCCAGAGCGTGCGCCCGCTCGGCCAGTTCGCCGAAGTCGAATGCGGCACAGGCGAGCGGGGCGAGCAGCAGCGCTGCGCGAGCGGCGGCCTTCGCCGCGGCGCGAACGAACGGACCGGCAAGGTGCCCAGAAGGCGGCAAGACGGCAAGCCTCTGTCGCCGAGGCGCTGGCGATCGATGAGCGATACTTGTTGGCAAGCAAGCGCCGTGCCGCCCCCAAAATCCTGAAAAACCACTTTTTAGTCAATAGCTTGCATTGATGCCGCGGTGCGCAGCGCGGCAAAAGCCCGAAAAGCCGGTCAAAGCGGCCCCTTTTTGTCGCCGGACGGCGACACCGGAGCCGCCGCGATGCAACAGGGCCTTGATTCTGCGCGGTTTTCCGGGTGTCTCTAATCGGCGACAGACGGGTCGGAGCGAAACTGCCCGGGCGTCAGGCCGTGTTTTTGCAGCAGCCGGTAGAACTCGGTGCGGTTGCGCTCGGCCAGCCGGGCTGCGTCGGCTGCATTGCCGTCGGTCAGCTTCAACAACCCCACCAGGTAGTCGCGTTCGAAGCGCTCGCGCGCCTGCGCGTAGCTCAGCACTTCCATCGTCGGCACGCGCAGCGCGCGTTGCACCAGCGCCAGCGAAATCAACGGCGTCGTGGTCAGTGCACAGACCTGCTCGACCACATTGTGCAGCTGGCGGACATTGCCGGGCCAGCTGGCCGTGGTCAACGCCTTGAGCGCGTCCGGCGCGAACCCGTTGAAACGCTTGCCGTATTTGCCGCTCAGTTGCGCCAGGAAGTGGTTGGCCAGCAGCGGGATGTCTTCGCGCCGCTCTCCCAATGCCGGCAACCGCAGCGACACCACGTTGAGCCGGTAATACAGGTCGCCGCGGAACTGGCCTTCGGCCATGGCCGAATCGAGGTCACGGTGCGTGGCCGACAGGATCCGTATGTCGACCGGGACCGACTGGCTCGATCCGACCGGGCGCACCGAGCGCTCCTGCAGCACGCGCAGCAGCTTGACCTGCAGCGCGGGCGGCATGTCGCCGATCTCGTCCAGAAAAAGGGTCCCTCCTGCCGCGGTCACCAGCAGTCCCCGCTGGTTGGCGACGGCGCCGGTGAATGAGCCCTTCACGTGGCCGAACAGCTCGGACTCCAGCAAGGCCTCTGGAATGGCCCCGCAGTTGACCGCCACGAACGGCTTGGCCGCACGCGCACTGGCGCGGTGGATCGCCTGCGCCAGCAGCTCCTTGCCGCTACCGCTTTCGCCGCTGATCAGCACGCTGGCGTCGGACGCCGCAACCATCTTGGCTTCGGCCAGCAGGTCGGCCATGCAGTTGGAGCGGCTGACGATGGCGGCACGCCAGGATTCGTCGCCGGCCAGCACGTGCGGCGCCTGGGTCGGCAGCGCCAGCGCCTGGTTCACCTTGTCGAGCAGCGCCTTGCCGTCGAACGGTTTCGTCAGGTAGCTGAACACGCCGCGCGCGGTCGCCTCGACCGCATCGGGAATCGTGCCGTGCGCGGTCAGCAGAATCACCGGCAGCGCCGGGTAACGCGCCCGGATCTCGTCGTACAGCGCCAGGCCATCGCGCCCCGGCAAGCGCACGTCGCTCACCACCAGTTGCGGCCGCGCCACCACCAGCTGGGTCAGCGCCGCTTCGGCCGATTCGACCGACGTCACGCGATGGCCGGCGGCGCTCAGGCGCATCGACAGCAGCTTCAACAGATCCGCGTCGTCATCGACCAGCAGCAGGTTCGCCATCGGTTCGTCGCCTTCGTGTCGACGGTCACCCGCCCGGCCGTCAGGGCGTCTTCGGCGCCGGCGCCGGCTCGGTGCCGGATGCGGGCGCGGATGCAGGCGCGGATGCCGACGGCGTCGTCGCGGGGGGGCGCGCGGTCATGCTGCGCTCGATCGCCTTCAACGCTTCGAGTTTTTCGGTCAACTGCTGGATCGTGCGTTGTGTATCGCGGCGCTGCGTGGTCAACCGGTCCAGCTGCTCTTCGAGTCGCTTTTGCTCGGCGACCTGCGCCGCCAGCAGGTTCGCCAGCCGCTGCCATGGCTGGTGCGCCGGCGAGGAGTCCTGCGTGATCGACTCCAGCAGGCTCGAGGCACGGGCCAGGTCGCCCGGATTGTGCTGCTCGGCCAGGGCCAGAACAAACGCCAGCACATCGTCCAGGGAAGCAGGATCGGGCCCCGACACCAGGGCCCCCAGCCGGGTGACCTCGGCGGCCATGTCGGCGGACGACATCTGCCGCAACCGCTCGTGATAGGCGAGCAGGCGCCGCGCGGCCAGATCGGAGGCGTTGGCCGGATCCGGTTGCGGCTGGACCGCCGGTTTGGGCGCCGGCGTCGAGGCCAGGGGCGGGACGATGGCGATGGTCGCTGTCGCCGCGGCCGGCGCGGGCGTGGTCTGCGGCGCCGGCGGCACCGGCGCGCAGGCGGCCAGGCACCCGGCCAGACAGGCGTACGAAGACAACCGCGGCCAGCGCGCCATGAGAGGGGTCGAGCTCCTAACTGGCATGGGGCAACTCGACATGAAAGTGGGCCCCCGGCCCGTCATCGAGCAGACCGACCTGGCCGCCATGTGCCGTGATGTACTCATGCACGATCGACAGGCCGATACCGCTGCCGCGGGTCGCATCGCTGGGCTGGCGCTCGCCGCGATAGAACGGCTCGAAGACGCGGGCGCGGTCGGCAGCTGCCACACCGACTCCTTCGTCCACGATGTCGATGCAGGCCCGCCCCGGCTGTCGCGCCACCGAAAAACGGATCGTTGCTCCCACCGGGCTGAAGCGTATGGCATTGGACAGCAGGTTGCCCAGCGCCGCGCGCAGCTTGTCGGCATCGACTTCGGCCTGCAGCGGCTCGCCATGCACCTCCACCCGCAGCTGCCGCGCCATCCATTGCAGGCGCTGCTGGGCCACCAGGTCCTTCACCAGTGCCGTGAGCTCCGTGCTCCGGCGCACCAGCTGGCGCGCCTCGAAGGCGGCCGCGTTGAAGCGCAGCAGGTCCTCGATCTGTCCCTGCAGGGCTGCCGTGTTCTGACGAAGGATGCGCGCCACCTCGCGCTGGCTGCCGCTGAGCGTGCCGGCGACGCCGTCCTCCAGCAGCGACACGCCTTCGCGCAACGCCGCCAGCGGCGTTTTCAACTCATGCGATATGTGCCGCAGGAAGCGCGCCTTGTCCGAATCGAGCTCGGCCAGCCGCAGGCGCAGCCACTCCAGGCGCCGCCCCAGCAGCCGCACGTCGGTGGGGCCCCGGATATCGATCGGCTGATCGAGCCGGTTCTCCCCCAGGCCGACGACCGCCTCCTCGAGGCGCTTGAGCGGCCGCGCCAGCCACAGACCGAAGGCAAAAGCCAGCACGATCGTCACCGCGATCGCAGCCAGGATCTGCCGCCATAATTGGGCGCGTCCGGCTTCCAGACCGTCCATCAGCACCTGGTTGCGCCTCTCCGTGGCCAGCCGCACCTGCTCCGCAATGGCGGCATTGACACTGTCGAGCTCGCGAAAGGCGGCGGTAACGTCGGCTTCGTGCGCGCGCAACGGCGGATCGGGGCCGTGCAGCTGCGCCTCGATCGTCGCCTCGATGGAGCGCCAGTCCTGCGACAGGTTGGCCGGTATGCCTTCGTCGGCCAACCTCGCCAGGGCCGCGGCGCCATCGCGTGCGGTTTCGTCGAAACGCTGCCGCAGCGCCGGGTCCTCCAGCACCAGGTATTGGCGCGCTGCCCGCTCCATCGCGACCGTGCGCTCGGCCAGCACCTGGGCATCGGCCGTGCGGGCGACGGCCTGGTGCGCCCCTTCGCTGCTTTGGCGCAACAGCCCCTGCAGCAAATACAGCCCGCGCAGCGACGCCGCGCCGAGCAGCGCGGCGATCAGCATGAATGCGACGAGCAACAGCTGTCGAAACGAATAGCGGAAGGAGGCGCGTTGCGAAGAAATCATGCCATCAGGATTGTGCCCGACGACGGCCCGACGGCCATCGGTTCACCCAACTTCCTCCTGCGACCGGCGGGAGTCGAACCCGCACACCCGAAGGTCAGGGATTTTCATCCGGACGACGGCTTTCGCCGCCGGGCGCATGCGACTGCGCATGCGCCCGTTCGCCGGCTGGACTTTGCCTTGGCCATAGCGCCGTCCGTCGTGGCTCGGACGCCTTAGGCCCCCGTCGTCAAGTCTCTGCACGTTCCCCGTCTCGGGGCTTCGCTCAGCGTTGCCTCGCGTCTGGCGCAGGGGGTTCGCTGACTTTGGCGGGATTCAGCCGGAAGCTTTCGCAGCCGGTGCTCAATTCATTCAAGTCCCTTGCGGCTACCAGTTACGCCACGGTCGCGAACGGGATTCTCGCACGAGCGACCCGTGAACCATGCCGCCCGTCGGCTGCTCAACGGCCGCAACCTTCGCATGGGTAACGCGGTACGATGGCGCTTTCGATTCCTTCAGCAAGAACAAGCCCGTGCCCGCCACGGTTCCGCCCGCACTTGTGAGTGATACGGTCACGCGCCTGCGGCTCGTGCCCGGGTTGGACGTGGACGCGGGTCTGGCTTTCGTGGGCAACAGCGCGGACGTGTTCGTGCGACTGCTGACACGCTTTGTCCGGCTGCACGAGGCCGATGTGCAGCAGATCGTCGGCCAGGCCGAACGCGCGGACCGCGCGTGGCTGCAGCGGCTGGCCCACTCGATCAAGGGCGGCGCCGCGACCCTGGGGCTGACGGACCTGGCCGGGCTGGCGCATCAGCTCGACCAGGCCGCGCGCGCCGACGAGTCCGGCGCACGCATGGTCGAGCTGGCCAGGACGCTGCAGGCCGACCTCGCGACGTTAAGCAAGTACCTGACGCAGGAGCCGGCCGCGCAGCCTGCTCAGCGCCATCCCTGAACCCATCGGGTCGATCCGTGAAGGTGTTCGATCTGTGCTGCGACGCCGATCACCTCTTCGAGGGCTGGTTTGCCTCGCAGCAGGAATTCGACGAGCAGCGGCTGGCGCAAAAAATCGGCTGCCCGCTGTGCGCTTCCTCGCAGATCCGCCGCCGGCCATCGGCGCCGCGGCTGAACCTGGGAGCAGAGCAGCCCGTTGCGGCAGCGATGCCCCAGCCGGAGCAGCTGCAGGCCGCGCTCGTGCGAGCGACGCTGCAGGTGATCGCGACCACCGAAGACGTCGGCGAACGATTCCCCGAAGAGGCGCGCCGGATCCACTACAAGGAAGCCCCGGAGCGGGGAATCCGGGGCGTGGCGTCGCATGCCGAGGCGGAGGCGCTGGCACAGGAAGGCGTGCGGATCATGGCGTTGCCGTTTCCGCAGTTGGCCAAAGAGCCGCTGCAATGACCCGGCCCGGTCACCTGCGGGCCGTCTGCGTCGCGCCGAACAGCACTTCCCGGCTGCGCTCGTCCATCAGCGCGCGGCGCCGATCCTTCAGAACCTCCAGGCCACGGCGGACCGCGGGCCGGTCCGACACCACTTTGTGCCAGCGCTGCACGTTCGGAAACTGCGCCAGGTCGATCCCCTGGTTCTCGTAGGAGCGGGTCCAGGGGTAAATGGCGATGTCGGCGATCGAGTACTCGCCGGCAAAATAGTCGATGCCGGCCAGATGCCGATCCATCACGCCGTACAGCCGCGCGGCTTCACGCGTGTAGCGATCGACCGCGTACTCGATGCGCTCTGGAGCGTACTGCCGGAAATGGTGCGCCTGCCCGAGCATCGGACCGACATGGCCCACCTGGAACATCAACCACTGCAGCGCCGCGTAGCGATCGCGCAGCGGCACGGGCAGCAGGCGCGCGGCCTTGGCGGCCAGGTAGATCAGGATCGCACCCGATTCGAACAGCGAAATCGGACGGCCATCGGGGCCGTCGCTGTCGACGATCGCCGGAATCTTGTTGTTCGGACTGATCGCGAGAAACTCCGTGGCGAACTGGTCGCCGGCTCCGATGTCGATCGGGTGGACGCGGTACGGCAGGGTGCACTCTTCCAGCATGATGTGCACCTTGTGCCCGTTGGGGGTTGGCCAGGAGTACAGGTCGATCATGGTTTCGGCATAAGGTTGTCCCAGCGCGGCATTTCGCCGTCCATTGGATCTCATAAGTCTGCCCCCAAATCCGAAAATCGGGGAATGGTCCTACCTGGGGAATCCGGGAGTTCGGGGCGATAATCAACCACTTCGAAAGGTTTTACTCCTCGGCGCACGACTGAGCCGCGCATCGCGGCCCAGGCCGTGGGCCCGATAGGGTTGCGTCCAATGGGTATCCTCGAATCTGGTTCAGCCGGGCCACGCGCGTTTCGGTTCGCCGCGTTCGTCGGCGCGGTCGCCCTGAGCTCACCCGCGTTCGCGCTGGGACTCGGTGATCCGAACGTCGCAAGCGCGCTCGGTCAGCCGCTGCAGTTGACGGTACCGCTGGTGATCGATCCCGGTACGGAGCTGGCGCAGGAATGCGTCCGGATCGTTCCCGGCCAGCCCATGGGCGATTCGATTCCGTCGCTGAACGCCGGGCGCATCACGATCGAGCCCGAGCGCGGCCAATTGAGGATCGAAAGCCTGCAGCCAATCACCGAGCCGGCATTGCGCGTGATCGTCGAGGCCGGCTGCAATGAACGGATTCGCCGCGAGTTCGCGCTGTTGCTGGATCCGCCCGCGATCACGGCGCCGCAATCCGGTTCTGCGCCTGGTCGTGTGGAGCCAGCGATCGGACTGGGAATGGCGCAGATTTCCGCCGTGCTGGGTCAACGCCTCTCGATCAGGGTGCCGGCGGTCGGCGCCGAGGCGGGCAGCCTGACCGCCGACTGTGTGCGCCTGTCGGACCCGATTTCGAGCGAGGGAGCTCCGGTTGTGCGGCAAGCCACGATTCGCGTGTTGCCGCAGCAAACCGGCGCGGTGATCGAAGTGACCACGACGGATCCGGTGACCGAGCCCGCGGTTCGGCTGGCGCTGGACGTCGGTTGTCGCGACCCGCTGCGCCGCGAGTACGCAATCTTGCTGGGTCTTCCGACGCTGGCCGCCTCGAATGCCGGCGCTGGCCAGGCGGCCACCGAACCGGCTTTGCCGCCGCAGCGCGAGGCCAAGCCCGCCGCCAAGGCCGCGATCAAGACGCCCAAAGTGCCCACGGCCGTGGCGCCGGCACCGGCTCGTACGGAGCCGGCTCGGCCCATCGAGTCTGCCGCCAGGCCGGCGCAGACGCCGGCCGCGGCCAGACCTGATCGCCTGGTGCTGGGCTCGTCGGAGCAGGACAGCATCCGACCCGGCATCAGCGGCGATGCGGCCGATGCGAACGCCCAGATGCTCAAGCGGATCGAGGCGATGTCGAGACAGATCGAGGCGCTCGAAGCCCAGCTTGCGGCAGCGCAACACCGCCAACAAGAAATGGAACGAGAGGCATCCGATACACGCGAGCGTTGGACCTGGTTGATGGGTGCGTTGGGCGCCTTGCTGCTGGCGAGCGCGCTCACGGTGGTGTGGCGCCAGCGACCCTCGGCCCGGCAGTCGAGCTGGGAAGCCGTCGCGCAGCAGCCGACGCAGGTGGTCGAAACCAGGCCGAAGAGCGCAGCCGCGAAGGAGCGAGCGGCCGGTGCGGCCAAGGAAATCGGCGGGCGCGCAACGATGCCCCCCGCACGCACGACGATCGGCGCAACGACCGAGCCGTCGCTTCACGACGACAAGAACACGCACATTACGGTCACCGAGCTGCACGATACGGTCCAGGTCATCAAGGAGCTGTACGCGACGGTGCTCGAACGCAACACGTCCAGTGCGGCGAGCGGGCACCCGCAGCGACCGCTGGACCTGGACCTGAGGACCCCGGCCGGTGCGGATACGGCGGGCGCATCGTCCAGGCCACCGGGTCGCCAGGCTTCGCTGGAAGGTTTGCAGTCCGTTCTGGGTGAAGCGCCAGGGCGCGCTCTGGGCGAACGGTTCACCGAGCTGCCAACCGAAGCCGGGCTGGATTTGGACCTGAGCTCGGCGTTGATTCCGATTGAAGCCTCGCGGTCCGACTTGCTCGAGGCAATGAGCACCGGCGCGAGCGTGCTCGACGCGCCTCAGGCCAGGGCCACCGAAGCCGGGGCGGAGCCAGCTTCGGCCTGCGAAGCCTTGGCGAAGCAGGCCCTGCCCCCCGAAGCCCAGGCGGAGCCGGCTTCGCCCCCCGAAGCCTTGGCGAAGGAGGGCCGCACCCCTTCTACGGCTGGGCCGGGCCGCGACGCGTTCCCCGATGATCAACTGACCCAGACTCCGACCGAAGTGCTGATCGATATCGACGTCGGAACCAGCACCGTTCCCGGTGCGATCGGACGGCCGACCAGCAGTCGGGTCGTTCCGTTGCAGCGGCCCGAACCCGACCGGCCCAGAAGTGCCGCTCCTCCATTCGAGCCGATCGACCTGCAGTTGGATCTGAGCAAACCGGAAAGCAGGAACAAGCGGCGCGAGGAGAAGTCCGCCTGAGCTTCAAACGATGGCGTCGAGCTGCGATTGCAGCTGCAGCCACTGCGACTCCAATGCTTGCAGCGCCTGCTCCAGCTGGCCGCGCCGTTTCAAGGTCTGGCTGACCGCTTCGGGATCGCCGGCGTAGAACGCCTCGTTCGCCAGGCGCGCATCCAGTTCCTTCATTTCGCCGGTGACCGACTGCAGCCGCTGCTCGAGCGCCTCCAGGCGCGCCTGCAGCGGGCGGCGCACCTTGGCCAGGCGTTCGCGTTCGCCGGCTGCCAGGCGGCGCTGCTCGCTCGGACGCAGGGGCTGGCTCGCACCGGCATCGGGCCGGGCCTGGGCGCGGCGCCGCTCGATGACCCACGTCGCGTAATCGTCCAGATCGCCGTCGAACGGCTGCAGGCGCGCCTCGTGCACCAGCCAGAGCTGATCGGTCGTTGCGCGCAGCAGGTGGCGGTCGTGCGACACCACGAGCAGGGCGCCTTCGAACGATGACAGCGCCACCGTGAGCGCTTCGCGCGTCGGCATGTCCAGGTGATTGGTCGGCTCATCCATCACCAGCAGGTTGGGGCGGCGCCACACGAGCAACGCCAGCGCGCATCGGGCCCGCTCGCCGCCGGACAGGCGGCCAACCGGAGCCACGGCCAGCTCCGCGCCGAACCGGAAGCTTCCGAGAAAATCGCGCAGCTCCTGTTCGCGCGCATCCGGCGCGACCCGGCGCAACAGCTCCAGCGGGCTTTCGTCCGGATCGAGGTCCTCGAGCTGATGTTGCGCGAAGTAGCCGATGGCCGTTCCGGGCGACCGCCTGAGCTCGCCGCCCGCGGGTGCCAGCTCGCCGACGATCGCCTTCACCAGGGTCGATTTGCCGGCCCCGTTGACGCCCAGCACGCCGATCCGGTCACCGGCTCGGATCGAAAACCGTACCTCGTCGAGCACCGCCCGCTGCGGGTAACCGAGTTGCAGCCGCTCGCCGTCGACCAGATGCGCGGGCAGCCGCAGCGGCTCGAGGAAGTGGAATCTCCAGTCGCGCTGTTCGCGGATCGGCTCGAGCTGCTCCAGCCGCTCCAGCATCTTCATCCGGCTCTGCGCCTGGCGGGCCTTGGTGGCCTTGGCCCGGAAGCGTTCGATGAAACGCGTCAGGTGCGCAACCGTGCGCTGCTGGCTGCGCGAGCGCGCGTCGAGCTGGCGCTGCTTTTCCAGCCAGGCAGACTCGAACGCGCTGTAGTTGCCCGCGTAGCGGCGAATCGTCTGATCGGCCACGTGCCAGATCGTTTCGGTGCAGCGGTCCAGGAACTCGCGGTCGTGCGAAATCACGATCACCGTGGCCTTCTGTCGTCGCAGCCAGTTCTCGAGCCAGACGATCGAGTCCAGATCCAGATGGTTGGTCGGTTCGTCCAGCAGCAGCAGATCGGCCGGCTGCAGCAGCACGCGGGCCAGCGCCAGGCGGTTGCGTTGACCACCGGAGAGCTCCGAGACGGTTCCCTGCACTTCGGACTGCGACAGGCCCAGGCCAGCGAGAATCGCCATCGCCTCGGCGACGATCGCGCCTTCGTTCAGCTCGGCCAGGTGGGCGTGGGCGTGGGCGATCCACAGCTCGTCGTCGTGCTGGATGGCCGCGTGCAGTTCGGCGCGAGCCTTCTGCAGCGGAGCGTGACCGGACATCACGAACTCGATCGCACCGCCGCCACCGGGATCGATGTCCTGGTCGATCCAGCCGATACGCTCCAGCGCCGGTGCATCGATCGAACCGGAGTCGAGCGGGGCGCGGCCCAGGATGGCGGCCAGCAGTGACGATTTTCCCGATCCGTTCGCACCGACCAGGCCGACCCGCTCGCCGTCGCGGGCGTTCAGATCGACGCCGCGGTACAGCGTTCGGGCGCCGCGATCCAGGCGCAGTCCGGACAGGCGAAGCATCTAATCTATTCGGCGGCGGTCAGTCGGCCCTCGGAGTCGTGCGATACGACCAGGCGGCGAGCCGTTTGCCAGCGCGCCAGTTTTTCCGGTTCGATTCCACAGTTGTGCGCGATCATGGCAGCGGAAACGGGCCTGAAAGACCGGCGTCGCTCGCGGTCGGCGAATCGCCACCAGTTCAGCAGCGCCCAGCCGATCAGTCCGCTGCAAAGGATACCGACTATGGTCAGATACAGGGGCAATCGACCCACCAGCGCATCCAGGCCGTCGCGCCCCATCAGGTCCGCAGAGAAGTGCTGGAACCCGGACATCCACAGCAGCAGCGTCATCAGCGGCAGCATGAAGTGGCCCCAGACGCTCCACCACAGGAACGTGAGCACGTAATTGGTCATGCGGCGCGCCGACAGCACGCCTTCGGGGCGCTCGATGATCAGAGGGGTGCGCGTGCGCAGCGCCGCTTCCTCCAGCAGCGCCTTTTCGGCGGCGCTCAGCTGGCGCGCTTCGAACGGCCGAGGCGGCGAACCGGCCTCGGCCACGGTGGCGGCGGCGTTGCGGATCGTCCTCACCGCAGTCCCCGATCCGGGCTGGTCCAGAGCGCGCGCGATCCCTTGGCACGGGTCACGACCTTGGGCACCGCGACCACCGCCGTCAGGAACGTGATCACCCAGAACGCGGCCGGATACCAGATGACCCAGTAGAACTGGCGGCCGAATCGCAGGTCGTAGCGCCGATCCAGGAACATGCCGACCGCGATCTGCATCATCGAGGTCGACGCGATCAGCATGCCGGGCCAGGTCGGCGACAGGCCGGAGACGCGCCACTGGGCCGGCACCGGAAGCACCCACTCAGCGGCCCATAGCACGACCGACAGCGCGAAGCAGTACGCCCAGGCCACGCTGACGATGTATTCGACGTACATCGGCCACATGCGTCGCATGCGCCAGCCAGCAATCCGCGGCAGGAATTTGAACATCACCTGCACGCCACCCATGGCCCAACGCAAGCGCTGCCGCCACAGGCCCTTGAACGTCTCCGGCATCAGGATCCAGCACAGAGCGGCGGGTTCCAGCCGCACGTCCCAGTGGTGCAATTGCATCTTCCAGGAGATGTCGATGTCCTCGCACATCATCTCCTTGCTCCAGTAGCCGACCTGGTGCAGCGCAGCTTTCCGATAGGCGCCGACCACGCCCGACACGGTGAACAGGCGCCCGTAGGTTCGCTGGGCGCGCTTGATCAGGCCGATGATCGATGAGAACTCGCCCACCTGGATCCGGCCCAGCAGCGTGGACCGGTTGCGAACGCGCGGATTACCGGTCACCGCACCCACCCGCGGGAAGTTGAGCAGGTGCCACATCATCCAGCGGGCCGCGCTGCGATCGAGCAGGGCATCGCCATCGATGCAGACCATGTATTCGGCGTCGGTCATCAACGCGGCGGTGTTCAGGGCGACCGCCTTGCCCTGATTGGCCGCGTGATGCATCACGCGCAGCCGGGGGTTGATCCTGACCATGGCATCCAGGATGGCCCCGGTGCGGTCGCGCGATCCGTCGTTCACTGCGATCACCTCGAAGTCGGGGTAATCGTGCAGCAGCAGCGTCGAGACCGTCTCGAAAACGGTGAGCTCCTCGTTGAAGCACGGCACCACCAGCGCCACTTTCGGATAGGACGGCAATGCCGGCGGGAAATCCGGATGGCGCGTCCCCCGTTCGTAGTGAAACCAGTAGAACAGGCCTCCCGCCATCCACACGTAAGCCATGAACAGCGGATAAAGGAAGATGAACCCGAACAGCAGGTCCGGCAGCGTGATCGATGCGCTGTTCATGGGTGCGCCTGTGCCGCCTGGGCGGGACGTGAGCGCAGCGACAGCGTTCGTCGCAGCGCATCGAACTCGGCCGGACTGCCGTCCAGATCGGCGCCGGCCACCCCGAGGTTCGGGAATCCGGCGCTCTGCAGCGCCAGCGCCCGCGCGCCGACAGCCGCCGCCGAGCCGGAGGGAGCCGCCAGGCAGATCAGCGTGCGTGCGGAGGCGCCGCCGATCGATCGGATGGCGGTCAGCAGATCGTCGCTGCCGTGGCCGGCCGCGGGCAGATCGACCTGCAGATATTCGTGCCGGTCCAGCAGCGCGGAAGTCTGCTCGGGCCGGGGCGCCAGGCCTTGCGCAGCGACCTTCAGCACCGTCGTGAGCTGCGGTTGCCAGGCCCGGGTCCGTTCGGCCAGTCGGGCCGCGCGGGCGCTTGCCGCCTCCAGCGGCTCGTCCATGCGGGTCGAGCTCAGCACCAGTCCATCCAGGTACACGGCCTTGCCCAGGTCCTCGAACAGGTCGCCGATCGCCGGCGGCGTGTCCGGATCGCCGCCGCTCGCATCCGGCGCGAAGCCGTCCGAGGGCAGCCATGCAAGCACGTGTGCCTGGGTCGATGTTGCAACGGCCCAGGCAATGCGGTTCAACAGGTCGACGCGCACCGGCAGGTGGCGGTTCGGAAAGTAGACGGACTCGATGCGCCCCGGACTGGCGGGGTGCGCAAAGGCAGCAATCACCACGGTCTCGACGCCCAGCCGACGGATGTGGTCCAGCAGCTCGTTGATGCGGCGTTCCAGGTCGGCGCCGCGCGAGTCGGCCAGCGGATCCAGGTCGACCTGGATGAAGCGGATCGTCGGCGCACCATCGATCTGCCGCACCAGTTGCGCGAAGCGGATCGTCGCCGGGTTACCGTCGACCAGCAGTCGGCGGATGCGCCCGATCGGCGTGGCGCGCTGCCTGCGTCCGGAATCGAGCGTCAGGCCGATCGGCATTCCCAGCTCGTTCGCGATGGCCTCGGTCTGCGCGTTGTAACGTCCGTACGGCCACACGATCGCGCGTGGGCGCCGACCCAGCTGCTGTGACATCACCGCGCTTGCGCGCTCCAGGTCGGACCGGACCCGCTGCGTCCAGGCCGGGTCCGATTCGTAGCCGGCGCCAGCTACAAAAATGTGCGTGGTGGCCGCCGGTTGCAGGCTGCCGGACGGATTGCCCGCCACGCCGCGGTGCAGATCCCAGCTGTGCGATGCGAATTCGATCAGACCCGAGGCCTGCATCTCGCGTGCCTGGTCCCAGCTGATGAATTGCTCGCGCGGCCGTCCGCGTTCCGCGTACGGCACCGTCTGACCCACCGGGACTTCCATCCACTGTCCCACCAGCGCTGCCACGGCCGGGACGCCGAAGGCACGCAGCAGCGGATACACCTGCGTGTACAGGCTCAGATAGCCGTCGTCGAACGTCAGCAGCACGGCCTTGTCCGGCAGACGGGCCGTGCCGGCGTAGGCGCCGAGCAGCGCATCCAGGCCGATCGCCTGATAGCCTTCCGAGCGCAGCCAGTTCAGATGCGCCGCCAGGGTCGCGGTGTCGACCGTCAGGGAATCGGCGCCGGCAGCGCGGCTGGGAACCACGTCGTGGTAGCACAGCACCAGCAGTTGCTGTCCGTTGGCAAGCTGCTGTTGGGAGCTGGGCACGAACGTGGGCGCCGCCGGCGTGGCCGCGTTCGCCACGCCCAGGCTGCCCAGGCAGGTCAGCAGCGACGTCACCAGCAGGGACCGCATCAGAACCGTCCCTCGTAGTTGGCGGAGACCGACGTTCTGGACTCCGGGCGGCCGTCGTAGGGGTGCTCGCTGCGGGCGATCGCGAACCCGAGCTCGCTATGGTCCGACAGCGACCAGCGCGGTTCGTAGCGCGCGGCCCACGTCGGATGCGCGCCGAATCCGGCCTGCTGGTAGCTGCCGGCCGACACGACGACCACGTGCCACATCGAGCGGTGGGCAGCGCTGTCGCGCCGCCCCAGCCACTCACCGCGCAACTCGGTTTCCTCGGAGGCCGCGTGGGCCGGGTCGAAATAAGGCGCGCGCGCCGCACTGAGCGTGTCGTGGCTGTACCCCACGTAGGTGTTCCAGGTGAGCTTGAAACGCGACGACGCGGCCAGCCGCTGCGAAAGGCGCAGCAGCGCGTTCAACTGGCGGTTGGTGTCGGTGAATTGGCCCAGGCCGACGTCAGCCCCGATGCCGGTGGACTCGTTCCATTCGTACCCGCTGCTCAGCGACAGGGTGCGTTCGCGAATGCCGTGAATGCTGGCGCGCGCCGGTGTTTCCGGATCCGACGTGGCGGCCTGCGCGCTCAGGCGCGCGCCGTCGGCCGGCTGCCATGTGCCACGCAGAACCGCCGCGGGCCCGGGCTCGCCTTGAACGCCGGCCAGCTCGAGCGAGGCGGCCAGCGCACGACCGCTGGCTTCCACGCCGGCGCCGCCCCAGGTGCGCTCCAGCGCCGACGGACTCAGATCGGTGTGGGTGTAGCGCAGGTGGCCGAAGAAGCGATAGCGATCCTCGATCGGGGCGGTGTAGACATGCGAGTCGACCATCCAGTCCTGCAAGGTCGCTACATTGGTCTGACTGCCGGTTCCGTAGCCGCTTTCGATCGTCACTTGCGGGCGGTCGTGCCAGCTGAGCCGTTGTCCCAGCTCGAGTCGGTCGCGATCGGTCAGATTCCCCTCGCCGCCGTCCGACCGCAGGGCGGCGCGGGCGCTGGCCCAGTCGTCCAGCGCCATATCGGTCTGGATCCGCAACGCGCTCGCGTCGGTGTTGTGAGGCGCGACCGCCAGCACCGCGTCGGCCTCCTCGCGCGCGCGGCGCGTCCAGCCGCGCCAGTAGCCTACCGTTGCGTGCGCGCAGCGCGCGTCCGGACTGAATGGCGCTTCTTCGAGCAGCCGGTCCAGTTGCGCCAGCGCCTGGGCCGGATGCTCGTCATAGGCGCGCACCATCGCGCTCGCGACGCGGACGCGCACCAGGTCACCCCGATCGGACGCGGCCGGCAAGTGCTCGTTGAGGCGATCGATCTGCTCGCGTGCAGCGGCCAGCTGGTCGGCATCGACCAGCGCGTAGAAGAGCTCCAGCTGACTGTTGACGTCTTCGGGCTGCTGCTGCACCAGGCCGCGCAGAATCCGGATGGCCGGCGCCGACTGCCTGAGCCTGGCGTAGGCGACCGCGGCCTGATAGCGCGCGTACGCCGGCACCTCGACACCTGCGGTTTCGAGGCGCTCGTAGCGGCCGACGGCGTCGGACTCGCGGCGCAGCAGCACATCGGCCTGGATGCGATCGAACGGGGCTGCTTCACCGCGTCGAGCCGCCTCGATCTCGCCCCCGCCCAGGCGGGTGAGCTCATCGAGTCGGGCCGCCACCTGCTGCAGGCGCTGCAACCGCTCGGCGCGGTCTTCGACGCCCTCTGCGTAGCGCAGCTCCAGCGCGGCTTGTTCGGCCAGGATGACGCGCAGGTCCGCGTCGCGCCCCAGCTCCGGGTGCGCCGTCACCAGGGCCGCGGCCGGCGCCACCGCGCCCAGCCTGCGCAGCATCAGCGCCTGCCCCTTGATGGCGTTCGTGTTGGAAGGCTCCAGCAGCGCAGCGCGCCGATAGGCGTCGAGCGCCCCCGCGTAGTCGCCTGCGCCGCGGCGCACGAACCCGGTGGCCTCCCACAGCGCGGCCGAGTCCGGAAAGCGGCCCACAGCGAAGCCGGCGAACCGGTTGGCGGCAGTCAACTCATCGCCGCTGGCGAGGCGGTAAATGCGGGCTGTTGCACGCTCGGCCGACACCAGGTCGGCCTCCTCCAAGGCTTCGGAGGCCAGGGCCTCCGAAGCCTTGGCCTGCGGTGCTGCGGCGCAAGCCGCAGCGGAGCAGGCGCACAGCATCACTACCCAGCAAGCGGACCAGGACGGGGGCATCGGTTCTTAACAGGAAAAAATCAACCCGTCCCCCGATGGGAGGAGCAGGAACCAGGGTCAGACGTAAGTTACTGATTATCAGGCCCCTTTCCTGGAAGGAATCGGACAAAAAGTCGCCCGTCTTGAGGCCAGACTTGGCTCAGGCGAGAATCGACCCCGGTTTGAGGACAGCCACACCCAGGCGGATCAGGTCCGCCCGAAAGGCAACCGGCAGCTCGGTCGGATCAGGCGGCCGCTGAGCGCGCCGTGGCGGCCTCGGCGGGCAGATCGCCGGCCCGCACCAGGAACACCATGCCGTCGCCGGCGCTGGTGGTGGCCCAGGTGAGCGGCAGTTGCGGGTACTCGCGCTCGACGGCGGCGCGTCCGTCTCCGACCTCGACCACCAGCAAGCCCTCGGGATTGAGGTGAGCGCTGGCGTCGGCCAGCACCCCTCGCACCACGTCCAGGCCATCCGGACCGCCGGCCAGCGCCAGCGTCGGCTCGTGGGAGTACTCGATCGGCAATCTGGACAGCGCCTGATCGGTGACGTACGGCGGATTGCACAGGATCAGGTCGTAGCGCGCGCTGCCCAGCGTCTGGAAAAGATCCGATTCGACCAGCCGGACGCGGTCGCCCAGCCCGTATTCCTCCACGTTGCGCGCCGCCACCGCCAGGGCATCCACCGATATGTCGGCGGCGTCGACCTTCGCGTTGGCGAACAGGTCCGCCGCCATGACCGCCAGGCACCCGCTGCCGGTGCAAAGGTCCAGGATCGACCGCACCGCCGCGCCGTCCGGCACCCAGGGCGCCAACTCGTCCTTCAACAGTTCGGCGATGAACGAGCGCGGGATGATCACGCGCGAGTCGATGCTGAACCGGTAGCCTTGCAGCCACGCCTCGCCCAGCAGATAGGCCACGGGAACGCGCTTTTTCACGCGGCGCTCGATCAGCTCGATCAACGAATTGATTTCGGCGTGGGTCAGAAACGCGTCCAGGAACACGTCCATCCGTTCCAGCGGCAGCTTCATCGCGCGCATCACCAGAAACGCGGCCTCGTCGAACGAGTCCAGCTGCCCGTGTCCGTAGAAAATCGGCCGTTCGTTGAAGCGGGTCACCGCATAGCGCAGCACGTCCCGCAAGGTGCGCAAATTCGCCTGGGCGTCAATCGTCATCGTCTTGCCTGCCTCGCTTACAACAGCAGCAGCTCGAGCGCGCGCTGGTAAATGCCGGTCAGCCGTTCGATGTCCCCGACCTGGACCCGCTCGTCGACCTGGTGGATCGACGCGTTGAGCGGACCGAATTCGACCACCTGCGGGCAGATCCGCGCCAGGAAGCGGCCGTCGGAAGTCCCGCCACTGGTCGACAGACTGGGCCGCCGGCCGGTTGCCTCGAAGATCGCGTGCGACAGCCGCTCCACCAGCGCGCCGGGTGCGGTCAGGAACGGCTCCGCGCCCAGCGTCCAGGCCAGAGCGTAGCTCAGCCCATGGCGGTCCAGGATGTCCTGGACCCGGCGGCGCAGCTCGGACGGTGCGGACGCGGGCGAAAAACGGAAATTGAACTGCATCTCGCATTCGCCCGGGATCACGTTGCCGGCTCCGGTGCCGCCGTTCAGATTCGACACCTGGAACGTGGTGGGAGGAAAGAAGCGGTCGCCGGGGTCCCACTCGGCGGCGGCCAGCTCGGCCAGTGCGGGGGCCAGCTGGTGAATCGGGTTGCGCGCGAGGTGCGGGTAGGCCACGTGGCCCTGTACGCCGCGCACGCGCAGGCGTCCGGACAGCGATCCGCGGCGGCCGTTCTTGATCGTGTCGCCCAGGCTCTGTTCGGACGTGGGCTCGCCGATCAGCGCGAAGTCGACGCTCTGGCCGCGCGCCTGCAACGCCTCCACCACGGCGACCGTGCCGTCCGTGGCCGGTCCTTCCTCGTCCGAGGTCAGCAGCAGGGCGATCGCCCCTGGGTGCTGCGGATGGGTCCGTACGAAGCGCTCGGCCGCGACCACGAAGGCCGCCACCGACGATTTCATGTCGGCGCTGCCGCGGCCGTACAGCCAGCCGTCGCGTTCCTGCGGCACGAACGGATCGCAGCTCCACCGATCGAGCGGACCGGGGGGAACCACGTCGGTGTGTCCCACAAAGGCGAGCAGCGGCCGCGCGCTGCCGCGCTGCAGCCACAGGTTGCAGACGCCGGCGCGATCGAACCGCTCGGCGCGAAAACCCGCCGGCTCGAGCCGCTCGGCGATCAACGGCTGGCAGCCGCCGTCGTCCGGCGTGACCGACGGGCGAGCGATCAGCAGCTTGGCAAGATCGAGCGCGGCCGACACTCAGATGTTCAGCGTGAATTCCGTGAACGAGGCGGCGTCCGGGCTCGATTTCGGACCCGGCTCGGACTTCACGACCGGTTTGCCGGCGTTGTTGATCAGCCACAGCAGATTGTTCTTCGAATCGGCCGCCGACAAGGCGTCGTCGCGGGTGATCGTGTCCTTCTGCAGGAGCTCGTACAGACTCTGCTCGAACGAACGGCTTTCCGGATCCAGGCTCTGCTCCATCGACTCCTTGATCGCCGGCACGTCGCCGCGCGCGATCAGGTCGTGTGTCTGGCCCGCGTTCATCAGGACTTCCACGGTCGGCACGCGGCGCCCCTGGCGCGAGCGCACCAGCCGCTGCGAAACGACCGCCCGCAGCGCAGTGGCCAGGTCCTGGAACAACGCGAAACGCGTCTCCGGCGTGTAGAAGCTGATCACCCGGTTCAACGCATGCGCGCTGTTGGTGGCGTGCAGCGTAGCCATCACCAGGTGGCCCGACATCGCGTACGCCAGTGACGCGCCCATCGTCTCGCGGTCGCGTATTTCGCCGATGAACAGCACGTCGGGCGCCTGGCGCATCGCGTTGCGAAGCGCCTGCTCCAGCGAAACCGTGTCGGCGCCGATCTCGCGCTGACTGACGATCGATTTCTTGTTTCGAAACAGGAACTCGATCGGATCCTCGAAGGTCAGGATGTGGCCGGTGGCCAGCTCGTTGCGATGGTCGAGCATCGAAGCGATCGTCGTCGACTTGCCGGATCCGGCGGCGCCGACCACCAGCACCAGGCCGCGCCGCTCCATCGCCAGGTCCTTCAGCATGTCCGGCAGCATCAGGTCTTCCAGCCGCGGAATCTCGTGCGGGATGTAGCGGATCACGGCCGACACCGAACCGCGCTGCAGGTAGGCGCTCAAGCGGAAGCTGCCCACCCCTTGCACCGGCAGCCCCAGGTTCAGCTCCCGGGTGCGCTCGAGCTCGCGAAACTGGGCATCGGAGAGGCGCTCGGTCAGCAGCGAAACAACCGACTGTTGCTGCAGGCGCTCCTGGTTGATCGGCACGCATACGCCGTTGATCTTGATCGTGATCGGCGAGCCTGCCGCCAGGAAAAGATCGGAGGCGCTCTTCTCGGCCATCAGTTGGAACAATCGCTCCAGTGCCATCGTGTGGTCCTCAGGGATGTCCGACCCGGGAGTCGGTGCGTCAGTCGCTCGCTGCGGCCCGCAGCAGCTCGTTGATTCCGGTCTTGGCGCGCGTCTGCGCATCGACCCGCTTGACGATCACCGCGCAGTACAGGCTGTGCGAGGCGTCCCTGGCCGGGAGTGATCCGGACACCACCACCGCGCCGCGCGGCACTCTGCCGTACAGGATCTGGCCGCTGTCGCGGTCGTAGATGCGCGTGCTGGCGCCGATATAGACGCCCATCGAGATCACCGCATCCTGCTCGACGATCACGCCCTCGACCACCTCCGAGCGGGCGCCGATGAAGCAGTTGTCCTCGATGATGGTCGGGGCCGCTTGCACCGGCTCCAGCACGCCCCCGATCCCGACCCCCCCGGACAGATGCACGTTGCGACCGATCTGGGCGCAGGATCCGACCGTCGCCCAGGTATCGACCATGGTGCCCTCGTCGATGTAAGCACCGATGTTGACGAACGACGGCATCAGCACGACGTTGCGCGCGATGTACGCTCCGCGCCGCGCCACCGCCGGCGGAACGACCCGCACGCCGCTCGCGCGGAACTGCTCCGCGTCGAACCGGGCAAACTTGCTCTCGACCTTGTCGTAGAAGCGCAGCGGATCGCGCAGTGCATCGCTCTGGCCGCCGCCCATCACGACGTTCTCGCGCAGTCGGAACGACAGCAGAACCGCCTTTTTCAGCCACTGATGCACGATCCAGGCGCCATCGGTTCTCTCGGCAACCCTCAGGCGCCCGCTGTCGAGCCCGCTCAACGCCGCCTCGACCGCTTCGCGCACCTGCGCGGGCGCCGACGATGGCGTCAGCGACGCCCGCTCCGGCCAAGCCTGCTCGATGACGTCCTGGATCGACACCTCGGGATTGTCCTTCATTTCGCGCTGGTTGAAACCGTTGAAACGGCCGAAGGAAGGGGCTGATCAGCGCCATCGGGCGCCCGCTGCGGCCCATCCCGACCGAGCAGCGCGATCCGGCGTGCCGCCTCGCGAACCTGCGCTTCCGGGGCCACCAGCGCGATGCGCACGAAGCCCGCGCCCGGATTGACCCCGTCGACCTCGCGTCCCAGGAAGCTTCCAGGCAGAACGGTCACGTTGCACTGCGCGTACAGACGGCGCGCGTACTGGCGGTCGTCACCCGGGGTGCGCGCCCACAGGTAAAAGCCCCCGTCCGGAATGGCCGTCGGCAGCACCGATCCGATGACGGCAGTTACCTCGCCGAACTTGGCCGCGTAGCGCCGCCGGTTCTCCTCGACGTGGGCCTCGTCGTTCCACGCGGCCATGCTGGCGGCCTGCACGGCGGGACTCATCGCGCAGCCGTGGTAAGTGCGGTAGCGCAGGAAGGCCGCCAGCAGGCGCGCGTCGCCCGCCACGTAACCGGATCGAAGGCCCGGGGCATTGGAACGCTTCGACAGGCTGCCGAACACGACCAGGCCCGCAAACCCGATTCGGCCCAGTTCGGCGGCGGCTTGCAGTGCGCCCAGAGGGGGCCGCCGGGGATCGGGATAGATCTCGGAATAACACTCGTCGGCGGCGATCACGAAGCCGTAGCGGTCGGCCTGTTCGAACAGGTACCGCCAGTCGGAAAGCGGCATCACCGCGCCGGTCGGATTGCCCGGCGAGCACGTGTAGACGAGGCGGACCCGTTTCCACTGTTCGGGGCCGAGGCGTTCGAACGGCATCCGAAGGGCGCTGTCCGCAGTCACCGACAGGTAGACCGGTTCCGCGCCCGCCAGCAACGTGGCCCCTTCGTAGATCTGATAGCCCGGATTGGGCATCACCACGCGCTCGGCCCCGCGCGCGTCCAGCATCGCCTGCGCGAATGCGAACAAAGCCTCGCGCGAACCGGTCACCGGCAGAACCTGGCTCAACGGATCCAGGTCGGCCAACCGATAGCGTCGCGACAGCCAATGGCCGATCGAGATCCTGAGCGCGTCCGATCCAGCCGTCTTCGGATACGACGACAGCGTGGGCAGCGCTGCCGCCAGGGCGTCCAGCAGCAGGCGCGGTGTCGCGTGCTTGGGCTCGCCGATCGACAGGTCGATCGGCTCCAGGTGCGCCGGCGCTTCGCAGTCGGCCAGCAGCGCCCGCAGCCGCTCGAAAGGATACGGCCGCAGCCGCTCCAGCAGCGGATTCATGCGGTCTCGTTCTTCTGGCGGGGCAGCCGCCCAAGCTCGACGTACGGTGCCGGTTTCCAGCCCCGCTTGCGGTGCTCGGCCACCACGGTGGTCGTGATCCCGCCGCGCACGTTCCACAGCGAGGTCAGCCGGACAAAGCGCGGTTGCAGCGCCGTTTTCAGATCGTCGAGTACCCGGTTCGTGACGGCTTCGTGGAAGGCTCCCTGATCCCGGTACGACCACACGTACAGCTTCAGGCTCTTGAGCTCGACGTTGCGGCGGTCCGGCACGTACTGCAGCGTCAGCGTCGCGAAATCGGGCTGCCCGGTCAGCGGGCACAGGCAGGTGAACTCGGGCAGTTCGATGTGGATCAGATAGTCGCGGGCCGGATTCGGATTGGGAAAGGTCTGGAGCTGGCGACTCGGGCGCGTGCTCATCGGACAACGGACAGCCGGAATGATTCGATATGATTCTAAACCTCTCCCCGAAATCACATCGTGCAACTGCGGCAGATCAAGCTGGCTGGGTTCAAGTCGTTCGTCGACCCGACCCAGATCGACGTCCCGGGACGCCTGGTGGGCGTGGTCGGGCCCAATGGGTGCGGCAAGTCCAATGTGATCGATGCCGTGCGCTGGGTGCTGGGCGAAAGCAAGGCGGCCGAGTTGCGCGGCGAGTCGATGCAGGACGTGATCTTCAACGGGGCGGCCAGCCGGACGGCGGCCGGCCGCGCCAGCGTCGAGCTGCTGTTCGACAACAGCGACGGCCGCATCGGCGGTGAATGGGGACGCTTCAGCGAGCTGTCCGTGAAGCGGATCCTGACTCGCGACGGCGTCTCCGGCTACCTGATCAATCAGCAGCAGGTTCGCCGGCGCGACGTCCACGATCTTTTTCTGGGCACGGGCCTGGGACCACGGGCCTACGCGATCATCGGGCAGGGAATGATCTCGCGCATCGTGGAGGCGCGCCCCGAAGAACTGCGCATCTACCTGGAAGAGGCGGCCGGGGTCTCCAAGTACAAGGAGCGGCGGCGCGAGACCGAGGCCCGGCTGCGCGATGCGCGCGACAACCTGGCCCGCGTCGCCGACATCCTGCGCGAGCTGGACGAGCGGGTCATTCATCTGGAACAGCAGGCTGAACTGGCCCGGCAGTTCCGCGACCTGACGCAACGGCACGAAGAGGCGCAGATGCTGCTGTGGCTGCTGCGCTCCCGTGAAGCCCACGCGCAGCGTGCCCGCAGCGGGCGCGAGGTCGAGCAGGCGCAGGCCTCGATCGAGGCGCACCGCGCCGAGCTCGCCGCGCTGCAGCGCCGGCTCGAAGACGAGCGCGCCGCGCACTACGCGGCCGGCGATGCGACGCACGCGGCCCACGGCGAGCTGCTGCGCGTGAACGCGGAAATCGGCCGCCTGGAGGGCGACATCCGGATGATCGGTGACAGCCGCGTGCGACTGGCGGCCCAGATCTCGAGCTACGAGCAGCGCCACCAGCAGCGCAGCCTGGAACAGGCCCGGCTGATGCAGCGCGCGGCCGAGTTGAACGATTCGATCACCCGGTTCGGCGCCGAGTACGAGCAGGCGTGCGCGGCCAGCGGGCAGCAAGATGCCGCGCTGCCCGCGCTCGAGGCGTCCTATCACGCGGCACGGGAGGCGCTGACCGCGGCGCGTTCGCAGGCGGCTGGTGCCGCCCAGGCCATCGAAGGGGCGGCCCAGCACGGTCGCACGCTCGAGGCGCAGCTTGGTGCGCTGGCTCAGCGCAGCGAACGCCTCCTTGAGGAGCGCGCGCACCTGGTGGCATCCGAGCCCGAACGCCTGGCCGCGGTGCAGCAGGAGGTTGAACGGCTGGACCGGGAGCTGCAGCAGCAGATCGGCCGCGTCCGTTCCGCCGAGGAACAGCAGGCGGCGCTCGAGGCGGAGCGTTCCGTCGCCGGCGAAGGACGCACCCAGGCGGCCGATGCGCTGGCGCGCTTGCAGGCAAGACTGCACGCCCTGAGCGAGTTGCAGGCCAATGTCGAGGCCGATGAGCGCCTGGACCCCTGGCTCAGGACGCACGGCCTGGAATCGCTTCCGAGGCTTTTCAAGCGCCTGCAGGTCGAAAGTGGCTGGGAATCGGCTTTCGAGGCCGTTCTGAGGGAACGGATCGAAGCCATCGAAGTGGGCAACCTGGAAACGGTGGCCGCCTTCGAGGCGGCTGCGCCGCCGTCGCGCGTGGCGTTCTTCTGCCCGGGCGCAGCGGACGCATCGGCCGGGGCGCCGGCGCCGTGGGCGCCGCTTGCGAGCAAGCTGCCCGGCTCCGACTCGACGCTGGCCGGCGTGATCCGGGACTGGCTGGCCGGGGTGTACGTGGCGGCCGACCTGCGCAGCGCGTTGCAGCAACGCGAGCGCTTGCCGGCCGGAAGCCAGTTTGTGGTGCCGGCCGGGCATCGGGTCAGCCGGCACGGCGTGCGCTTCTACGCCGCCGACGATCGCAAAGCGGGACTGCTGGCGCGGCGGCTCGAGATCGAGAACCTGCAACGCCAGCTGAAAGCCCAGCGCCTGATCGACGAGGAGGCGCAGGCACGCCTGGCACGGGCCGAGTCCGGTCTGCGGCGCGCGCAGGAGCTGGTGCAATCGGAACGCCAGGCCGCCGAGCACTCGCGAATCCGGCTGCACGAAATGCAGCTCGAAGCGGTTCGTGTGGGCGAATCGCGCCAGAGGATCCGGCTGCGATCGGAGCAGATCGACCGCGAGCTGGAGGAAATCGCCGGCCAGCACCGCTCGCTCGAGCAGCAGCGGGCCGACGCCCAGAGCCGCTTCGATGAGCTGGACCAAGCGCTGGGCGTGCAGCAGCAGCAGGCCGAATCGGCGCGCACCGGCTACGAAGCGGCCGAGCAGGGTCTGCGCGAAGCGCGCGATGCCTCGCACCGGCTGCAGGTTGAACAGCAGCGGCTGCAGATCGAGGTCAACGTGGCGCGCGAACGGTTGGCCGAAGTGCAAGAGGCCACGCGCGAGGCGATCCAGGAATGCGATCGGCTCTCGGCCGATCTGGAGCGCGCCCGTCTGGACGAAGCCACGCTGGACGACAGTCATGCACGCGAGGCCCTGGAGCAATGGCTGCAACAGCGGGTGACGGCCGAGCAGGCGCTGCGCGACGCCCGCACCCGGCAGGACGAGCTGGGCGAGCGCCTGCGCCTGGCGGACGAGCAGCGCATGAACCTGGAGCGCGAGCTGCAGCCGCGGATCGAGCGCGTCACCGAGCTGAGGCTGAAGGAGCAGGCCGCCCGCCTGGCCGCCGAGCAATTCGACCGCCAGCTGGAAGAGGCCGGGGCCGACCTGGAGGCGCTGACGGCGCGCGCCGAACGGGCGCCGTCCGCCTCCTCGCTGCAGGCGGAAATCACCCGCCTTGGGCAGTCCATCGAAGCGCTCGGTGCGGTGAACCTGGCGGCGCTGGAGGAGCTGGAAGCGGCGCGGCAGCGCTGCGAGTTTCTGCAGTCGCAGTCGAGCGACCTGACAGCGGCGATCACGACGCTGGAGGACGCGATCCGCAAGATCGACCGCGAGACACGCGAGATGCTGCGAACGACATTCGACCAGGTCAACCAGCACTTCGGGCGGCTGTTCCCGCAGTTGTTCGGCGGCGGCGATGCGCGGCTGTTGATGACCGGCGAGGAGATCCTGGACGCCGGCGTCCAGGTGATGGCCCAGCCCCCGGGCAAGCGCAACAGCACGATTCACCTGCTCTCCGGCGGCGAAAAGGCGCTGACCGCAACAGCCCTGGTGTTCGCGCTGTTCAAGCTGAATCCGGCGCCGTTTTGCCTGCTGGACGAGGTCGACGCGCCGCTGGACGAGGCCAATACCGAGCGATTCTGCGATCTGGTCAAGTCGATGACGCAGGAAACGCAGTTCCTGTTCATCACGCACAACAAGATCGCGATGGAAATGGCCGCACAGTTGATCGGCGTCACGATGCAGGAACAGGGGGTCTCGCGTATCGTTGCGGTCGACATCGACAGCGCCGTGAAGCTGGCTGCCGAAGCGGCGTAGGCCAACCCAACGTGTCCGAACTGCAGATCGCGCTGCTGCTGATTGCCGGCGCCGTACTGGCCGGCCTGTACCTGGCAGGCAAGTGGCAGGAGCGGCGGCTGCTGCGCCGGCTGGGCGAGGAACTCGGCGGTGGCGTGGGCGACGCGCTGCTGGACGAGGCCGGCCAGGGCCGGCCCCTGGCGGCCGGGTACGGCCGCACGGCTGCCGCGCAGCGGCGCATCGAGCCCGGACTGCAGGCGCAACCCGCTGCCGAGCCGGGCGAGCCGCCCGCCCAGACCACGCCGGCGCCGGCGCGCCGATCCGAATGGATCGAAGACCCGATGCTGGACTGCGTGCTGGAGCTGCGCTGCGCGCGCCCGGTCGACGGCGTCACGTTCATCGATGCGGCGGTGCCGTTGACCGCATCGCAATGGCCGATGCCGGTCTGGTTCGTCGTATGGGACGCGCGCGCGCAGCAGTGGGTGCATCCCGACCGGTTCGGCTACTACACGGGCGCGCTGGCGGCCATCCAGCTGGCCAACCGGGGCCATGTGCTCGACGAAGAGCAGATTGGCCGGTTCGCGTCGTGCGTGCGGCAGATCGCCGGCGTACTGGATGCGGATTGCGATCCACCGGATGTGACGCGGCTGGCCACGGGCGCGCTTGACCTGGATCGGCTGTGTGCCCGTTTCGACGTGCGCATCGGACTGACGCTGGAGTCGGCCAGCGCGCCCTGGAGCGAAGGGCGCGTGGCGGCAGCGGCCGCACAGATCGGCCTGCAGCCGCTGGCCGACCTGCGCTGGGCGCTGTCGCGCGAGGCGGGCGGGGCGCCGCTCGTGCTGACGATGCCGGGACCGGTTTCGGACCGGATCGTGCTCGAGCTGGACGTGCCGGCGGCCGGATCCGACAGCGGCGCGGTGCAACAGATGTTCGCCCTGGCCAACCAGCTGGGCGTGCGCCTGAACGCGCGCATCGTCGACGACAACGGCAGGCCGATCGACTCGCACTCGGTGGCCGCGATCGAGGCTCAGCTGGACAAGCTCTACGGCGAAATGCGCGGTGCCGGCATCGACCCCGGCGGCGAGCGGGCTCGCCGCCTGTACGTTTGAGACGGTCCTGCCGCGGCGCGATGACCGGTCCGGCTCCAGCCTCGGCACGCCAGCGCGCGCTGCACCTGCGCGCCGAGATCGAGCGGCACAATCGGGCCTATTACGTGCTCGATGCCCCGCTGATCCCGGATTCCGAGTTCGATCGGCTGTTCGCCGAGCTGCAGGCGCTGGAGGCTCAGTACCCCGATCTGGTCACGGCCGATTCGCCCACGCTGCGGGTGGGCGGTGAGCCCCGGTCCGATCTGCCGTCGGTGCGGCATGCGGTGCCGATGCTGTCGTTGAACAACGGGCTGACCGAGGCGGACGTGGTCGCATTCGATGCCCGGGTTCGGGACCTGCTCGCCAAGTCCGGTCAACCGGCCGCCGTCGTCACCTACGCGTGCGAGCTCAAGTTCGACGGGCTGGCCGTGACGCTTCGCTACCAGGACGACGTGCTGACCCTGGCGGCCACCCGCGGCGACGGTGCGGTGGGCGAGGACGTTACCCCCAACGTGCGCACCATTCGCAGCATTCCGTTGCGCTTGAAGGACAGCGGGGCCTCCGTGGTCGAGGTGCGCGGCGAAGTGCTGATGTACAAGCGCGACCTGGAGCGGCTGAACCGCGCGCAACGCGACAGGGGCGAGAAGGAGTTCGCCAACCCGCGCAATGCCGCGGCCGGAAGCCTGCGCCAGCTGGATGCGCGCGTCACGGCCCGGCGGCGCCTGCATTTTTTCGCCTACGGGTTGGGCCAGCTGGTCGGCATGCCCGAGCCCGAGCGCCACTCGGCCAGCCTCGATTGGCTCGAATCGCTGGGCGTTCCGGTGTCCCGCGAGCGGGCCGTGGTCGAAGGCATCGACGGCCTGCTGCAGTTCTATCGGAGCGTGGCCGAACGGCGCGCCGCGCTTGCCTACGACATCGACGGGGTGGTCTACAAGGTCGATTCGATCGCAGCGCAGGGCACGCTCGGGTTCGTATCGCGGGCGCCGCGCTTCGCGCTCGCTCACAAGTTTCCGCCCCAGGAGGCGCTCACGCAGGTGCTGGACATCGAGGTGCAGGTCGGACGCACGGGCGCCTTGACGCCGGTGGCGCGGCTGGCACCGGTGGTGGTCGGGGGCGTGACCGTCACCAACGCGACACTGCACAACGAGCAGGAGGTGGCGCGGCGCGACGTGCGGGTCGGCGACACCGTGGTGGTGCGGCGCGCCGGCGACGTGATACCGGAAGTGGTCAGCGTGGTGGTCGAGCGCCGACCCCAGGATGCCCACCCGTTCCGGATGCCGGAGCGCTGCCCCGTGTGCGGATCGGCGGTCGAGCGCAGCGGCGAGGAGGCCGTGTCGCGCTGCACCGGCGGGCTGGTGTGCGCGGCCCAGCGCAAGCAGGCGCTGCTGCACTTTGCCAGCCGCCGGGCGCTGGACATCGACGGGCTGGGCGAGCGGGTGGTCGACCAGCTGGTCGACGCGGGGCGGGTGCAAACCGCGGCCGACCTGTTTCACCTGGACCAGGCCACGCTGGCGGGGCTGGACCGGATGGGAGAAAAGTCCGCCGCCAACCTGGTGCAGGCGATCGCGAAGGCGCGTGAAACGACGCTGGAGCGATTCATCTATGCGCTGGGAATCCGCCATGTGGGCGAGTCGACCGCGCAGGCGCTGGCGGCGCACTTCGGCGCGCTGGGTCGGCTGATGGCCGCCGACGAGGACGCCCTGCTGCAGGTGCCCGACATCGGTCCGGTCGTGGCGCAGTCGATACGCCGATTCCTGGATGAGCCGCACAATCGCCAGGTGATCGCAGCGCTGCGCAAGGCCGGGCTGCACTGGCCGCAGAAGGCGGGCTCGACCGTGCGCGGCCAGGGTCGTCTGGGTGGCCGCACCTTCGTGATTACCGGTACGCTTGCGGGACTGACACGAACCGAGGCAGGCGAAATGATCGAGGCAGCCGGCGGGCGTGTCAGCGGGTCGGTCTCGAAAAAGACCGATTTCGTCGTCGCCGGCGAGCAGGCCGGCTCCAAGCTCGAACGGGCGCGCGAGCTCGGCGTGCGCGTCATCGATGAGGCGGAGCTGCGCCGCCTGCTGGATGCTGAGGCCCGCGCCGAATAGGCGGAAGATGTTTGCGATCATCGGTGGCAGTGGTTTGGCGAAATTGTCCGCGCTGGAGGCGCCGCGCCGGCGCGTGGTGCGCACGCCCTACGGGGAGCCGTCCGGTGCGCTGACCTTCGGGCGGCTGGCGGGCTCGGACGTCGTGTTTCTGGCCCGCCATGGCTACGGCCATACGATCGCGCCTCATGAGATCAACTACCGGGCCAACATCTGGACGCTCAAGGAGCTGGATGTCGAGGGCATCTTCGCGCTCGCCTCGGCCGGCGGCATTCGTGATGACCTCGGCCCTGGCACCCTGGTGGTTCCGCACCAGATCATCGACTACACCCACAGCCGCAAATCGACGTTTTTCGAAGGCCTGGGTACTCCGGTAACCCATGTGGACTTTACCCAGCCGTACTCTGGCAAATTGAGAACTCGGCTGCTGCAGGCGGCCCGCGAGGTCGGCGAGTCCGTGGTCGACGGCGCCGTGTACGGATGCACGCAGGGCCCTCGACTGGAGACATCGGCCGAGATCGACCGCCTTCAGCGCGACGGGGCCGATCTGGTGGGGATGACGGCGATGCCGGAGGCGGTTTTGGCGCGGGAGCTCGAGCTGCAGTACGCGTCGCTGGCGGTCGTGGTCAACCACGCAGCCGGGCGCGGTAACAGCCGTCATCGAATCGAAATGAGCGAGCTGGAAGAAGTGCTGGGAGAGACGATGGTGCGGGCCGTGCGCATTCTGGAAACGAGCGTGAGGAAAGCGGCGTGATCCGGGAAATCCTGCGGATGGGCGATCCGCGCCTGCTGCGCGTGGCCGAGCCGGTCGGCCGGTTCGATACGCCGGAGCTGCAGCAGTTGCTGACGGACATGTTCGAGACGATGCGTGCCGCCGATGGCGCCGGACTGGCCGCGCCGCAGATCGGCGTCGGGCTGCGCGTGGTCGTGTTCGGCTTCGAAAGCAACGAGCGTTACCCGGATGCTCCTGCGGTGCCGGAAACGATCCTGATCAATCCGCTCATCGAACCGCTGGGCGAGCAGATGCAGGAAGGATGGGAGGGGTGCCTGTCGGTGCCGGGCCTGCGCGGCCTGGTGCCGCGCTTCGAGCGCGTGCGCTACCGCGGGTTCGACGAGCGCGGAGCGCCGCTGCTGCGCGAGGTCGACGGATTCCACGCCCGCGTCGTTCAGCACGAATGCGACCATCTGGACGGCATCCTGTATCCGATGCGGGTGCGCGATCTTCGCGCGTTCGGATTCGCGGACGTGCTGTTTCCGGGCCAACCGCAGCTGCAGGAGTGATTCTTAGGCGGCCGGCAATGATCAGACCCGCCAGGGGTGCGACGATATGTCGCACGACAAATGTGCGCGATGGTGCCACAGTGCGGGCTGTTTCAAGACCCATTTTCCGCTGTGCGCTCCCTTCTATCGCTTCTCGCTTCGGCGACACTGGTTGTGTCGCTTTCTGGTGCCGCGCGGGCAGCGCAATTGCCGTACGACGAGCACGCAAATGCCTCCGAGCAGGTCCGTCAGGCCCTGCTGGCGGCGCAAGCCGCGCATAAGAACGTCCTGCTGGTGTTCGGCGCGAACTGGTGCCCGGACTGCCGGGTACTGGACTCGGCGCTTCACGCCAAAGGCGCAACTTCGATCAGCGATCAGTTTGTGGTGGTCAAGGTCGATGTGGGCAATTTCGACAAGAACCTGGAGCTGGCCAAGCGCTACGAAGTGCCGCTGCGCAAGGGCATTCCAGCCGCCGCGCTGCTGAGCGGCGAGGACAGGTTGCTCTACGTGACGAAGGCCGGCGAGCTGGCCAATGCGCACCGGATGGGGGAACCCGCGATCGTGGATTTCTTCACTCGAATGATCGCCGACGCGGCACCCGCGGGGCACTGAGCTCCGCTCGGAGGAGATGTGACTTCAACCAAGCTGCTTGGCAGCAGCATCGGCAGCCTTGTGCCCGCCGACCGGTTCGGGCGCAGCTCGTGGGTCGGCGCGGCCTTCGCGCTCGCGGCCCTTGTGTGCGGCGAGCCGGCGCGCGCCTGTGCGACCTGCGGATGCACCCTGTCGAAGGACTGGCTCGGTCCGCAGCTGGGTTCGATCTCGGGCTGGGCAGCCAACGTGTCGTACGATCTGATCGACCAGAATCAGATGCGTGCCGGCCGGACCGACATCGGCCAGGCCGCCGCGGAGGCGATCCTCAATCCCCCAGGTCATCCGGGAAACGAAGTCGAACTGCAGACGCTGACCCGTACGACGACGCTCAGCGCCGACTACGACACCGCCGACTGGGGCGTCAGCATCCAGGTTCCATTCGTGGCCCGCTACCACACGACCCTGCAGGACGGCACGCAAGCAGGCTACAACTTCAACAAGTACGACAAATTGGGGGACGCCCGTGTCCTCGTCAAAGTGAATCTGTCCGATGTTTTGGGCGTCGGCGTGATCGCAGGCGTGAAGCTGCCCACCGGCAACACGAACGAGCCGTTCAACGGCCCGGCCGGCGGGATCATCGACCCCAGCCTGCAGCCGGGCAGCGGTTCGACCGACCTGTTGTTCGGCGGCTATTACAGCGGCGGTTTCAACAAGGTCGGCTGGTTCGCGCAAGGCCTGTGGCAGCACGCAGTCGCCTCCGCGGCCGGATACACGCCGGGCGATGCGATCACCGTCAACGCGGGGGTGCGCTACGCCGACATGGGCCAGGCCGTGGTACCTCTGTTCCAGGTCAATTACGTTCATCGAAACATCGACCGCGGAACCCTGGTCAACGTCGAGTTCGACGGCAGCCCGCTCTCGGGCGGTGACATCGTGTACCTTGCGCCGGGCGTTTCGGCCGGGCTATGGGCGGGATTCAGCGCTTACGCATACGTGCAGTTTCCCGTATACCAGGACGTCAAGGGTGTGCAGCTGACGCCGAAGGAGATCTACTCGGTTGGGATTCGCAAGACCTTCTGACCTTCATGCGAATACAATCATCGGACCTTGCTCCACCCGCGTGAAGGAGGAAACGATGGACCGTCGAGAATTCATTGCCGTTGCCGGAACGGCCGCAGCCGCTGCCACAGTTGCACAGGCCTTGGCGGCTGAAGAGCCGATGACGCATGGGCCCAAATACAAGGCCCTTGAGCAAGCCGCGGCGGACTGCGTTGCGACGGGCAACGATTGTCTGCGGCATTGCCTCGGCATGTATGCGATGAAGGACACGAGCATGGCGGGTTGCGCCGACGCGGCCTATCAGCTCGTCGCCGCCTGTGGCGCGTTGCAGGCCCTGGCCGCGGTCAACTCCGCGCATGTCGCGGCCGTTGCAAAGGGCGTGGAAAAGATCTGCAAGGCCTGCCAGGCGGAATGCGAGAAATTCCCCAAAGTCGGTGAATGCAAGGCCTGCGGCGAGGCATGTAGGACCTGCGCCGCGGAATGCGCGAAGGCTGCCTGATCAGTTTTTCGGTGGGATACGTGCTGGGTAGCCAATGGCTGATCCGGCAGTAACTCCAGGGCCGACCGCGGCGCCGGTTCCCGTTGCGAAAGACTTCGCATCCGGCGCGCGGCGTCTGATGGCGATGCGCTGGATCGCGATCGCCATTCAACTCGCCTTTGTGCTCGTCGCCTCGGCGTTTTTCGACGCGCCGATCTCTCTGACGCCGGTCCTTGCGATCTGCGCAATTCAGGCTCTCCTCAATCTGCCCGCACTGTGGCGGCGGGTCGCCGCCGCGGCATCCGAGCGAGTCGCCACCTTCGCGCAGATGCTGATCGACGTTCTCGCACTCACCGGCATCGCCTATTTCGCCGGCGGCGCGTCCAGCCCGCTGATCTCGCTTTACCTGCCATTGATAGCCGTCGCTGCGACCATCCTGCCGCCGCGCCCTGCCGCCGTGCTCGCGGCGATCTCGATCGGGTGCTACTCGCTGGTGAGCCTGCTGCACGCGCCGACTCATGTACACGATCCGGCCGAGGCGTTCCGGAGCCATCTGATCGGCATGTGGGTGATCTTTGTCTGCTCGGCGCTCACCATTTCCTGGTTCGTGGTCCGTCTGAATGCCACGATTCGAAGTCGCGACGCCGCCCTGGCCGCGGCCCGGGAGATTGCGCTTCGCAACGAGCGGGTGGTTGCGCTCGGCAATCTGGCGGCCGGGGCAGCGCACGAGCTCGGAACGCCGCTGGCGACGATGGCCGTGGTGGTCGGGGAACTGGCGGCCGACCCCTCGCTGTCGCCCCAGGTGAAATCCGACGTCGACCTGGCGCTGGCCCAGGTGCGGGAATGCAAGCGGATCATCACCCGCCTGGCAGCGCGCGCGGGCAGCTCGCGCGCGGAAGCCGTGCAGCCGGTGTCGGCCGATGCGTGGATCGAGCAACTGGTCGAGCGGTGGCGCCGGCAGCGCCCGCAGGTCGTGCCCGACGTCAGGATCGAGGGCGCGATCCCCGGGCCGCGCATTGCGGCCGACGTAACGCTCGAGCAGGCGCTGTTAAACCTCTTCAACAATGCCGCGGATGCGAGCCCCGGTCAGGTCGGGATCCACGCCGGCTGGGACTCGCAGCATGTCCAGGTGGACGTGCTTGACCGGGGCCAGGGCATCCCACTGGAGATATCCGGGCGACTCGGCCTCGATCTGGTGTCAACGCGTGACGACGGCGCTGGAATGGGCGTCGTACTGGCTCTGTCAGCGGTCGAGCAAAGCGGCGGGACGCTGTCGTTTACGAACCGGGCGGGCGGCGGCACGCTCGCCAAGGTGCTGCTGCCGCTGGCCTCCATTGGTGCGACTGCCGCACATGGGTACTGAGGCGTGCGCCCCGTCGGCAATGGGCAGTGGCTGGGGAGAGCTGCTGCTCGTCGACGACGATCCAGCCTTTGCGCGCGTGCTCGGGCGCGCGCTGAGCGCACGCGGATTCACTGTGCATTCGGCCGCCTCATCCGCCGAGGCAATCGCGCAGTTGGACTCCGACGGTGGCATCCGGCCTGATTTCGCGATCCTGGATCTGAATCTCGGCGGCAGCTCCGGGCTGAAATTGATCGGCGCGGTTCGGCAGGTCAACCCCGAATGCCGCATCGTTGTTCTGACGGGATACGCCAGCATTTCGACGGCGGTCGACGCGATCAAGCTGGGCGCGGACCAATACCTGGCAAAACCGGTCGAGGTCGACGCCATCGTTCGCTCGCTGACCGACGTTCAGACGCCGGTCGATGAGGATGCCGGTGAAAGTACGCTGTCGGTTTCACGCCTGGAGTGGGAGCATATCCAGCGCGTGCTGACCGAAAATGGCGGCAACATCTCGGCGACGGCACGGGCGTTGAAGATGCATCGGCGCACACTGCAGCGCAAGCTCGCCAAGCGCCCCGTGCGCGAGTGACGGCGTCGCCCGCACCCTCACCCCCGTCCCCTCTCCCGCTGCGCGGGCGAGGGGCGATACGGCGTGCCCTGCTGACAGGCCACGCACTTGCGACAACTGGTCGCCCCTCGCCCGCGCAGCGGGAGAGGGGACGGGGGTGAGGGCTCGGATCAAGAGGTCGGCTCGGCCCCACACGGCTGCACTTTCTGCTGCGGGAACTCCTTCTGTAATGCCTC
>DATKFG010000119.1:0-7154 GCA_035511515.1 Burkholderiaceae bacterium
TTGCGACCGTCGGCGCGGCCGCGGCGATCGTCTGGTCGCGCAGTGCGTTGCGCGCCATGCCCCGGCTGACGATGGTCCAGGCGAACAGGCCCACGCAGACCGCTACCGCACCGAGCACGGCGATCTTTCGGCGTCCGGGCCGCGCCGGGTTCGGCGGGTTGGAAGGTTGTTCGGACATCGCGCGCTCCGTGGGTCAAGTAGTCCGTGCGGGTTCCATGCGGCCGTGGATCATCGCGAACACGCAGGGAACAAAGAGCAAAGTCGCCATCGTGGCGAACAGCAGACCGCCGATCACGGCGCGGCCCAAAGGGGCATTCTGCTCGCCGCCGTCGCCCAGGCCCAGCGCCATCGGCACCATGCCGACGATCATCGCCAGGGCCGTCATCAGGACGGGACGGAAGCGCGTGGTTCCGGCGCTCAGCGCGGCCTGCGCCGCGGTTTCGCCGCCGTTCAGGCGCTCGCGGGCGAAGCTGATCACCAGGATGCTGTTGGCTGTGGCCACGCCCATGCACATGATGGCCCCGGTCAGCGCCGGCACGTTGATCGTCGTGTGGGTCAGGAACAGCATCGCGACGATACCGGCCAGCGCCGCCGGCAGCGCCGTGATGATGATGAAAGGGTCCATCCACGACTGGAAGTTCACCACCATCAGCAGATACACCAGGATGATGGCGCCGACCAGGCCCGCCAGCAGGCCGTCGAACGAGGCGTTCATGGTCTGGACCTGGCCGTGCACCGCGATGCGCGAGCCGCGTGGCAGCTTGTCCTTCATCGACCCGATCACGCGGTCGATGCGCGACGATACGTAGCCCAGGTCCATGTTCTGAACCGCGCCGTAGATGTCGATCACCGGCAGCGCGTCGTAGTGGCTGACCACGGCGGGGCTGACGCCGCGGTGAAAGCTCGCCACGTTGGCCAGCAGCTGGGGCGTCGTCCCGCCAGAGGTGCCCAACGGGGTGGTGGCCAGCGCATTGAGCGTGTCCAGATGGGCCTGGGGCGTTTGCGTGCTCACGTTGTACTGGGTGCCGTTTTTCGGATCGATCCAGAACGAAGGCGAGGTCTGAAAGCTGCCCGACAGCGAAATGAGCAGGTTGGAGGCGACGTCGCGCTGGGTCAGCCCCAGCAGCTCGGCTTTGCTGCGGTCGACATCGACCTGCAGGCTCGGATAATCGAACGCCTGCTGGATGCGCAGGTCCACCGCCCCCGGGATTTCGCGCAGCTTCTGCAGCAGAACGTCGGCGAACTGGCGGTTGCCCTCGACGTCGAAGCCCGAGATCTGCACGTCGATCGGGCTGGGCAGGCCGAAGTTCAGGATCTGGCTGACGATGTCGGCCGGCAGGAAGGCGAAGCTGGTCGACGGAAACTGCCGATTCAGCCGGTCGCGCAAGACGCTCACGTAGCCGGCGGTCGGATGGTGTTCGGGCTTGAGCGAGATGAAGATGTCGGCGTCGCCCGGGCCGACCGGGGCCGAGGTGCTGTAGGCGAGGTTGATGCCGCTGTACGGCACGCCGATGTTGTCGACGATCGAGGCGATCTCAGCCTTGGGGACAACCTCGCGCACGGCCGCTTCGACCGCGTCGCACAGCCCGGCCGTTTCCTCGATCCGCAATCCGGTGCGCGCCCTCAGGTGCAGCTTGATCTGGCCCGCATCCACCGCCGGGAAGAAGTCCTGGCCCAGTCCCGGCCAGTAACGCCCCAGCGGGATCGCCAGCAGCGAAATGGCGACCATCCCCAGCAGGAAGCGCCCCACGAAACGCGCGCGCACCTTCAAGGCCGCTTCGAGCAGCCCGCGGTACCAGGCGCGGACGCGTTCGAAGCCGTGCTCGAACGCCACGAAGACGCGCCCCATGATCCCGGTCTGCGTGTGCGCGGCATGCTCGCTTCGCTTGACCCAGTACTTGGCCAGGGTCGGCACCAGCGTCCGCGACAGCAGGTACGAGGCGAGCATCGCGAACACGACCGCCTCGGCCAGCGGAATGAACAGGAAGTGGGCGATGCCGCTGAGCAGCAGCATCGGGATGAAGACGATGCAGATCGCCAGCGTCGACACCAGCGCCGGCAGCGCGATCTGGTGGGCCCCGTCCATGATCGCGGTTTCGACGTCCTTGCCCTGCTCCAGGTGGTAGTTGATGTTCTCGATCGTCACGGTCGCGTCGTCGACCAGGATGCCGACCGCCAGGGCGAGTCCGCCCAGCGTCATGATGTTGATCGTCTCGCCCACCGCCGCCAGGCACACGATCGAAGCCAGGATCGACAGCGGAATCGATATGCTGATGATGAAGGTGCTGCGCCAGCTCGCCAGGAACAGCAAAATCAGCAGGCCCGTCAGCGTGGCGGCAATCACCGCCTCGCGCACCACGCCCGAGATGGCCGAGCGCACGAACACCGACTGATCGCCGATCGGCTGGATCTTAAGACTCGGAGGCAGGGTCGCCTGCACCAGCGGCAGCCGCTGGTGGACCGCCTTGATGATGTCCAGCGTGGATTCGCCGCCGTTTTTGAGCACGTTCATCAGCACCGCGCGGTGGCCTTCCAGGCGCACCATGTTGGTCTGCGGAGGCCCGCCGTCGTGCACGTGGGCCACGTCGCGCACGTACACGACGCTGCCGTTGCGGATCCTGATCGGCAGATCGTTGAGCTCGGCGATCCGGGTGGGGCTCGCGTTGACCGACACGAAGTACTCCAGATCGCCGATCTTTTGCGTGCCCGCCGGCAGAATCAGGTTCTGCTGTCCGATCGCCGTGGTGACGTCGCTGCCCGACAGGCCGTTGGCGCGCAGCGCCTTCGGATCCAGGTCGACCTGGACCTGGCGCTGGTAGCCTCCGTACGGGAACGGCATCGAGGCGCCCGGAATGGTCGCCAGCGCCGTGCGCAGGATGTTGTTGCCCAGGTCGAAGATCTCCGCCTCGGACAGCTGCTCGCTGGACAGCGCGAGCTGGATGATCGGCACGGTGGAGGCGTCGTAGGCCAGGATGAACGGGGGCGTGGTGCCGGGCGGGGCCGAGTTCAGCTGGGTCTGCGACACGCCGGTGATCTGGGCGAAGGACAACTCCTCCTTGACGCTGGGCTGGAAGAAATACTTCACGACCGCGATGCCGTTGAGCGATTGCGACTCGGTGTGCTCGACGTTGTTGACGGTCGTTTGCGCGGTGCGCTCCGAAAACAGCACGATCCGCTTGGCCATCTCGTCCGGCGACAGGCCCGTGTAACGCCAGATCGTGGCGACCACCGGGATCTTGATGTTGGGGAAGATGTCGGTCGCGGTGCGCGTGATGACGAACACGCCCAGCAGCAGGATCAGCACCGCCAGCACGATGAAGGTGTATGGGCGCCGCAGCGCCAGACTGACGATCCACATGAGGCGTCAGCGCGCGGGCGGCGGGCAGTTCGAAAACGTGCGCATATCAGACGCCGGCCGCGTGCGGCAGCGCCGCCTCGCCGACCGCGGCGGCCGGATGCAGGTCGGCGGCGAGCGTCGACACGTCGTGCTCGCCCAGGCCCTTGATGTACGCCCACTTCAGACGCTGGCGCAGCGCCTGCGCAAAAGGCAGTGCGGCGTCGCCCGCGGCGGCCGCCCGCAGCACCAGATCGATGTCCTTCAGCGCCAGCGCTACCTTGAATCCGCCGGGCGCGTCCGCGCGGGCTGCCACGCGCGCGGCATAGCCGCTCAGCACCGGTCCGGTGAACAGTTGCTCGGTCAGGGCGGCGGCCAGTGCCTTGCGGTCGACACCGCCGCGCTCGGCCAGCTCCAGCGCCTCGGCCAGCATCTCCACGCTGCTGAGCGCCATCAGGTTGGCGGCCAGCTTGGCGACGTTGGCGGCGCACGGGTCCTCGCCCATGTCGTGAACCGAGCTCGACATCGCGCCGAGCACCTCGCTCGCGCGCGCCTTATGCTCCGCCGCGCCGGCCAGCCACACCGTCAGGGCGGCGGCCTCGGCGGCTTCGGGCCGCCCCGAAACAGGGGCGGAAACGAGCGCAGCGCCGCGGCGCCGGTGCTGCTCGGCGAGCAGCCGGACCACCGCGGGCGAGACCGTGCTCATCGACAGGTGCAGGCCGCCGTGACCCAGACGGCCGCAGATTCCGTCCGGCCCCAGTGTGACGGCGCGCAACGCCTGGTCGTGCGACACCATCGTGATCACGATGCCATCGGCGCTGACCACATCGGCCGGCACATCGGCCGCAATCGCGCCCAGCTTGACCAGCTCGCGCGACTTGCCTTCGGAACGATTGAACACGCGGACCCGGAATCCGCGCTGGACCAGATTGCGCGCCATCGGCAAGCCCATGGCGCCCAGTCCCACAAAACCGATGTCCTGACCCAATTGCCATACCTCCTGCAAAAACCGCGCCTTAAGCTGCGCCCGCGGCCCGCAGAGCACCGTGGGGGTGAGGCTAGACCGCGATCCGACCGGGCACGATTGCAAAAATGGCGCGCACCGTTACAGGTGAAATATGGGACGAAATTGCCGCATCACGGTACGCGGCGAGCCTGCCCGCATCGAACCGCTTCGCAGGCCTCGCGCCGGCGCGGATCAGGGATGCAGTGCCGACGAACGCGCGCTCAGCGCGGCAGATCAATACACCGCTTCGACCTGGACGGCGAAGCTGTAGCCGACGCCGCGCTCGGTGACGATATAGGTCGGTTGCCGGGGATCGGGCTCGATTTTTCGACGCAGGCGCAGGATCTGCACATCGACCGCGCGGTCGTAGACCTCGTTGTCGTAGCGCCGGCTCATGTCGATCAGCTGATCGCGACTGAGCACCCGCCCGCGCGCCGCCAGCAGCGCGGCCAGCAGGTTGAACTCGCCGTTGCTCAACGGGACCTGGCCTCCGCGGGCGTCGGTGAGGCGCCGTGTGCGCAAATTCAGCTCCCAGCCCGGAAAGCGGTACGCGCGGCACACCTTGGCGCCATGGATCTCCTGCCCCGCGTACGTGCGGCGCAGCACGGTGCGGATACGGGCCAGCAGCTCGCGCGGGCTGAACGGCTTGGTCAGGTAGTCGTCGGCGCCCAGCTCCAGGCCCATGACCCGATCGGCCTCCTCGGTGCGTCCCGTCAGCACGATCACCGGCACCTGCGACCGGTCGCGCAGCTGGCGCAGCAGGTGCATGCCGTCCTCGGCGCCGAGCCGCAGATCCAGCAGCACCAGGTCGACGACCTCGGAGGCGAAGGCGGCCGCCAGCTCCACGCCGCTGGCGGCTTCGGTGACGCGGAACTCGTTCTCGCCCAGGTAGTCGCGCACGACCTGGCGCAAGGCCGCGTCGTCGTCGACGACCATCACGTGGGGGCCGATGTCCTGCGTCACCGCGGCGGCCGCCCCTTAACGGCCGAAGCCTCGTCGTCGGCGCACGGATGAAACCGCACCGCGTGCTCGTGGTCGAGCCCGACGCGCTGCTGCGCGCGCTCGTGGCCGAATGGCTCGAGCAAGGCGGCATTCATGCCGTCTTCCCGCCCGCCGGACCGTGCGAGGCGAGCGCGCAGCTCGGCAGCATCGGGGCCATCGTGATCGACATTCCATGCTCTCCGCACGCCGACCGCGTGTTGCAGACCTGGCGGCGCGCCTTTCCAAATGCCGAAATCATCGCCGCGTCGGCCAGCTTTCCGGCCGGTGCAGGTGTAGATGATGCCATGGCGGGTAGACTGGCCGTGGCCAAGGTCCTGGCCAAGCCATTTTCCCGGCGCGAACTGTTCGCGGCGCTCGGCGCGCTGGGGCGCGAACGATGAATCTGATGTCCGAAATGTCCAAAGGCAGGTCGAGATCCTCGCTGGATCCAGCCGGGATCGGGCTGCGAGCCCCGTTCATCCTGATCGTGATTTTCGTGTGCGGGGCCGTCTGGACGTCGGCCCTGCTGGACACGTACCACCATCGTGCCGTCGTGCTGGAGCTGGCCGACCGCCAGCACGACAACGTGGCCCACGCGCTGGCCGAACAGACCGCGCGGTCGCTGCAGGCGATCGACCTGATCCTGCGGCAGGCCGAACGGCTCGATCCGCCCGGCACGCCGCCGGCGGCCGACCGCCAGCGCATCCAGGACCTGATGCGGATCCAGGTGAGCGGCGTGCCGCAGGTGCAGAGCCTGTTGCTGTTCGACCCGGCCCGACACATGTACCTGAGCTCGGGGCCGGCGCCGGCCTACCTGGATCTGTCCGACCGGTCGTATTTCACCGTTCAGGCGGCACGCAAGGACGCCGGCACCTTCGTCAGCGAGCCCCTGATCAGCCGCACCATCGGCAACGCCACGTTCGTGCTCAGCCGCCGGCTGCCGGGCGATCGCTTCCGGGGCATCGTGGCCGCTTCGGTCCGGGCCGACTATTTCCGTAAGTTCTACCGGGGCCTCGATTTCGGACCCGGAAGCACGATCGATCTGTTGCGCTCCGATGGCGTCTCGCTGGTCAGCCGCGACGCCGAATCGATCAGCACCGCGCCGGAACCGCTGGCCGCGGCGGTGCGCACGATGAGCAGCGCGGGCCAGCCGCACCCCGCTAACGTGACGCTCGACGATCCGCACATCGGACGCTCCCACGTCAGCCTGTGTCCCGTTCCGGGCTACCCGGTGGTGGTCGCCGTGGCCCGCAGCGAGGCGACCCTGCTGCAGCGCTGGATGCAGGATGCGTGGAAGAACGCAGCCCGCACGTTCGCGATCACGGCGCTGGCGGCGATGCTGCTGGTCGCGTTCCTGCTCCAGCTCAGGCGCCGCGAGCGGCTGGTCGCGCATCTGCATCAGTCCCAGAAGCTCGAGGCGCTCGGAACGCTGGCTGGCGGCATCGCGCACGATTTCAACAACATCCTGGGCGCCATACTCGGCTACGGCGAGCTGGCGCAGCAGGATGCGGCGCCGGGCAGCTCGCAGCGCCGTTACGTCGACAACATCGTTCTGGCGGCCAACCGCGCCCGCGATCTGGTCGCGCGCATCCTCGCGTTCAGCCGGCCCGGGGTCAACGCGCCGCGCCCGATCGTGCTTCAACAGATCGTGCGCGAAACGATCGAGCTGATGAGACCGTCGCTGCCGGCCGAAGTCCAGGTGGATACGCAGCTTTCCGCCGAGCCCACGGTCGTGCTGGGGGATGCTTCGCAGCTTCACCAGGTCATTGGAAACCTGCTGTCCAACGCGGTGCAGGCGGTCGACGCCTGCGGCCGGGTAGCCGTCGTGATCGA
>DATKFG010000120.1:0-5991 GCA_035511515.1 Burkholderiaceae bacterium
TCCGGCGTCACGATCGTCGCGAAGTGCAGCACGGTGTCGGTGGCGCCACGCACGCGCCCGCTGGACAGGCGCCGCAGATAGGCGATCAAGTCGCCCATCGTGGCGTCGTCCAGGTCGTAGCGCGGCATCAGGTAATTGAGCGGCCGGCCGTCGGCACCGATGCCTTCGCGGATCGCGCGCGCCAGCGCGGCTTCGTCGTACGCGGGGCGATCGGGGGGCGTCGGCAGCAGGTGGGTCCCGCCTTCGTGCACCGCGTCGTCGCGCCGGATGCGCTGACCCGGGCGGAACAGGAAGCGTCCCGAGATCGGAGGGATCACGATCGTGCCCTCGACCATGCCCAGGCCGCTGCGACGGTGGCACTGTGCGCAGGCCGCGTCCCTTCCCCCCACCGGGGGGGCACCTACGCGCTCGCCGTGCAGCGGCGATCCGCCAGGGAGCTCTCCTTCGCGATAGATCCGTTCGCCGTGCAGCAGCGATCCGTCGGGGAGCTCCGCTTCGCGATTAATCCGTTCGCCGACGACCGTCGACACCGGCGCCGCAGCCGCGACCGCTCCGCACAGCACCAGTGCCGCGGCCGCGCCCCGCACCCACACGGCCGGCCTCAGGGAACGACCCAGTCGCTGTCGGCGACGAGCCGGATGCCGGCGGGTTCCGCGAAATGCACGATGTAGCCGCCCTTGGATACGAAGTGCTGGTTCCACCCGAGCACGATGCGCGGGTAGTAGCCCGTGTTGAACAGACGCCGTTCGACCTTCGATTGCAGCATCTCCACGATGAACGGCTGCACCAGGTTGTCCGCCATGTGACTCAGGGTCTCGGCCAGCAGGCCACAGGCGAGGTATGTGTCGACCTGCAGGGGCTCGTCCACGACCGGAATATGTCGGATCGAAAACCAGCTCAGCGCATATCTGAGGCGCAGGTCACGATTTTCCGGCAGATCGAACGGGTAGGCCATCTTCGTGCGACTGCGCCAGGATGGCGGCAGCGGCGAGCGTTCCAGCCCCCCCATCAGCCCCGAAACGTACACGGTGGCCGGCGCCGAGGAAGCCTCGCCCAGCGCCGCCAGGTCGCCCGCGCGCAGCCACAACACGAGCACGGACCCGTTCGGCAAGCCACGCACTGCATCAGGCATTGTTGCAGCGATGCCCTGCCCCACGGGGCCGGCCGGAAGAACCGTGCTGCGGGCCGCGATGCCATGCGCCTTCAAGGCAGCGGCCAGAGCCGATGCCCCGGCCTCGCCGCTGTCGCCGGCGCGGTAGACCTGCTGCACGGTCCCGCCCTGCTGTCCGTGGACAGGGGCGGCGATCGCCTGCGCGATCAGTTCCGCTTCCAGCAGCACGCCTTTGGTAAGGTACATCGGATAGAAGTCGCTGGCGTTGTCGACCGGCACATCGACGTTCGGGAACAGGCACGGCACCGCCGCCTTCTCGCAGAATTCATGCACCGGAGCCCAGTTGCTGCCTCCCAGGCCCGACACCAGCGCAAAGACCGGCTCCTTGGACATGTGCTGCTGCAGCTGAGCCTGCCAGGCGGACGCCGGACCGGTCAGGTCCCACACGTGCAGTTGCCAACGGCGAAAGTTGTGGAACATGCTCTTGGCGTATTCGGTCTTGCCCGAGGTGCGTAGTTGCCGGCTCGGCGCGATCGGAAACTGGTTCTTGTCGGCGAAGTAGTGCTCCATCACGTCGAGCATCGCGCGGCGTTTGGCCGGGTCCACATCGGGCGTGATCACGGTGGCGAAATGCATCATCGTGTCGGTGACGCCCGGCGCGCTTTGCGCGTCGAGCTTCTTCAGGTAATCGATCAACGACGCCATGTCGGCGTCGTTCAGCGCAAAGTGCGGCATCAGGTAACTGAGCGGCCTGCCCTGCGAGTCGACGCCTTCGCGGATGGCCCGAGCCAGCGTCGCCTCCGTGTACGGGTCGCGGTTGCCGTGCATCCACTCGAGGTAAGGCAGTATCGGTTCGGCGGTCGTCGCCTTGCGCCCGTGGAACAGGTACAGGCCCGTGATCGGGGGTATCGTCACCTTCAGGTTGTAGCCCTCAAAGGTGCCCAGCCCGCTGCGCTGGTGGCAGTTCACGCAGGCGGCATCGGAGCCCTTCGCGCTCGGGCCGCCCGACGCGCGCAACCCAACCAGGGGTGCACCCGACCCCTGCACGCCGTGCCGATAGATGGATTCGCCAACGCCGGTGGGCGCCTCGGCGGCCCAGGCCGCCAGCCAGAGCAGGCCGAGGCCGATTGCAAGCAGGCGAGGCGCGCGCACTGGTCGGCCGGACGATTATTTGATGGCCGCCGGCGCCCGCGCACACGCGCTGCGGGCGTTGCGCGGTTGGATCTTGGCGAGCAAATCGCGTTCCGCGCCGTTGGCCTTGCGGTATTCGTCTGTGTTGCGCATCTTGGCGAGCTCGGCGTCGCTGACGCCCTGCGAGAACTCCTTGATTCGCTCCTGCAGCTTCGCCACCGACGAGGGCTCGGCCTTCGTGCAGTAATCCAGCAAGGCGTCCGCACGCCCCAGCGATTGCGCGTTCGGCCCCGTGCTCTCCGGCTTGGCAGCGGCCGCCTGCTTGGGCGTCGCCTGTTTCGACGCCTCCTTTTTCGGAGCCTGCGGTTGTGATTGGGCCAGCGCCGTCAGCGACCCGCTGGCCAGGAGCGCAACGACGACCGTCTGCACAATCGGGTGTCTGTTCATCGCGATCTCACCTTTTGCCATCTTGAAGCGATCCGGATGTGAAACTCAGCGAGCGAACAACCCCAGGCAGGCCGCGAACCGGCGAGCCGGGCGCGTCGATCAGTTATGCCCCACGGGCGCCGATGCGGCTGCCGGCGGCGCAGGCGCCGGTGCTGCTGAGGGAGCGGTGTCCGGCGGCGAAGCAGTCTGCGCCGGAAGCTGTCCCTTGAAAGGGTAAGGAGTCGGTGCACCCGGCGGCGGCAGCTGCATCCCAGCCGTGGGCGCGCGTTGGTTCCGGCCCATCGCCATGCCACGCGGCTCGCGCCCGCCCGGTTGCGCGAACACGCGGTCGTCCACTGGCGTATTCAGGAACACCCTGTCGATCACCATCTTGTCGGGCGGGCTGCCCGGCCCGCCGGCGGTTTCGATCACGCTCGGGATCTGCAGGCCTTCAATCGGCCGGTAGTCCCGGTAGAAGAGAGAAACGGTCTGGGGCGTGCCGGTCGGGCCGTACGACGGGCGGTCGTAGCGGACCTCGAGGAACGTGGTCGCATCGACCCAGACATGGTCGGTCTCGCCGGAGCTGAGCTCCACTTTCAGCCGAAATGCCTTGTGCCCCTGGATTTCGTCGATCCCCTCCAGCGTGACCGCGTTGCGCTTGGCCTGGTAGTCGATCAGCGGGCCGTCGAGCCCCTGTGAGCGGAACGCGAACGTGACTTCCTGCGGCGTATAAGGCTCCGGGCTGCCCCCACGACCGTTGCGCGCCGGCTTCACTTTCCACCCGCGCGTGCCGTCGAACACGCGCAGCGACTTGTCGCTGGGCGTGTTGACCTCGAAACGCGATTTATTGGGGCGCTTCTGCTGCATCGTGAACGGCATGCTCGGCAGCTGCGCGCGAGCGCTCTCCAGGTGGCCGTACCACATCATCGTATCGATCTTGCGCCATGCCTCGACGCCTCCTCGGGCGGCGAGGTTCCTTTCGACAATCTGCTCTGCGGTCAACTCAGCGCGCGCTGTCGCGCTCACCGCCAGGGCGGCCGCCGCGAGCCCGCTGACGACGGCGGTGGCGACGATCCGGCGCATACGCTTGCCTGCTTTCATAGGAGGGGAACCGAGGGGAAAACTCCGCGGGAAATGTCAGGTTACCTGACCGATCGGGCCTTTCCGCGCCGCGGCGGCAAGGCCACGCCAGCTGGTTGCTGCTGCCGCCTGCGCTTACGCGCCCGGCTTGGTGAAGAGGCTGTCTTGCAGCTGCGGGTTCACCGCCACCTTCTCCAGCTGCATCTTGTGCTTGTCCGGATAGCCGTCGACCACCGTTTCCAGCTCGAACGGCACCATCACGCCCTGCACGGTCCGGAAGTCGCGCTGCGTGACCCACACCGTGCGCATCTTGCCGTCCATCCGCCGCGGCGTGCCCTCGACCTTCACATCCAGGAAGCTCTTCTGGTCGATCCAGACGTGCTGCACCGTTCCATTCTTCAAGGTCAGCTTCAACTTATAGGCGTCGTTGCCGTCGACTTTTTCGACTCCCTCCAGCGCCACCTTTGTGCCCTTAGCCGCATGGTCGATCAGCGGCCCGTCCATGTCCCACATGCCAGCCGACGCTTTCGTCTGCTCCGCGCTGAACGGCTCCCAGTCGTCGCGGTTCAGGTATGGGCGTTTCATCCACCCTGCCTTGCCGTCGTACACCTGAATCGACGTCTTGCCGGCGAACTCGAGCTCGATGCGCGACTTGCCGGGCCGCTTCATCTCGAGAACGAACGGCAGTTGCACCTGCTTGGCCTCCGGCTTCGCAGCTTCTGCCTGTTGGCTCTCCTGGCGCGCGGCCGCCCGCGCTTTGGGGGCTTTCTGGGCCCACATCTGGGCCACGTAGCTCTGGCTGCGCGTCACCGAATCGCCCACGCCCGCATCCATCTTGCCGGCCCACGACATCGTCTGCACCGCGTGCCACGCCGCAAGGCCCCCGCGCGCCTGCACGTTCTTCTCCACGATCTGTTCCGCCGTCAAACCCGCCGCGTTGGCGTCGGCCGCCCACATTGGGGCCGGCACGCACAGCCCGGCCAGAATTCCCACCAGCACTTGCCTTCGGCTCGATCTCATCGCAGCTCCTTTGAATCGCATTCCTGCTAACTCCTCGGAAAACGGCCGACGGCCATTTTCCGCCGTCCAAAACGTCATTAATCCACCACCAGGTTCTCGGCACGGAACGGACCGATCACCACATCGACACGGTCCCCACGCTTGATCAGCCGGCCCTTGTTAGAGAACGCCATCCAATAGGACTTGCCGGCCTCGGGCGTCTGGCTCTGGCGCAGCTGCCCGATCTTCTCCATCTGCGGAACCACCAGGCTCACCCCGGCTCTTGGACTTATCAGCGACGGCTCGATCTTCTTGTCGCTCAGCGCCTGGGCCTTCTGCGGATCCAGCACGCGCCAGGAGAAACGGATCAACTCTCCCGACTCGGCCCACTTCACGCTCAGCGAATCGATGCCCCACACGGCCTTGTAATACACGCCCGCGCGGCCGGCGAACCGATTGGGCAGATAGCGGCTCGGAGGTCCGGCAGACTTGGCCGGGGTTGCCGTCGCCGCGTTCTTGGCCGGCGTCCCGCCAGCGGTCGTCGGCCCGGTTTTGGATGACGACTCGGCAGGCGCCGATCCGGTCGTGGCCGGCGGCTGGCCCGTCGCAGGTGCGGAGCCGGGGCCCGGCACGCTTTGCGCTGGCGGCGACTGCGCCAAAGCGGAAGAGATCATGACCGCGAGCGCACCTGCCAGCAGCGCCGCGACGCCCACACGCGCGTTACGCGTCCACACGCCAGACCTCCCGACAGCAATGCAACAGGTCACCGGTACCCGCCTCTACTTACTTGCCTTGCTTACAACGGGCGCCCCGGAGCACAGCCGATGCGCGTTGCGAGCCTCGATCTTGCCGATGAAATCGGCCTCCGAATCGTGGGCGCTCCGGTACTCGCCGCTCTTGCGCGCGTCGGCCAGCGCTTGCTTGCTCGAGCCCTGCGTAAGCTGCAACCAGCGGCTGTGGACCTTGGCAGCACCGGTCGGATCCGACTTGGCGCAGTAGTCGAGCAGCGCCTCGGTGACCCCCAACGCGCGCGCGTCCGGCCCCTTGCCGTGGGACTCGGTCGGCGCCGCGGCGCCCTCCGAAGCCTTGGCCTTGGCCTCGACCGCACCGGCCGCGCCCGAACCGACGAGGCAGCCGCCGATCAGGAGCGCCACGAAAACGGTCCGCTTGCCAAGGGATCTTCTCACGTTCAGTCCTGGAATCGCTGCTGAGATCTTGCCGGAATCGCGAGTGGAGTCGTCGGA
>DATKFG010000121.1:0-13526 GCA_035511515.1 Burkholderiaceae bacterium
GGGGCGATCCAGTCTCGCTTTGGTTGTTCGTCTAAAGCAATGACGGCCGGTCGCCCCTCGCCCGCGCAGCGGGAGAGGGGAGGGGGTGAGGGCCATCAGCGTTCAGGTCCAGGCCATTCGGCATCGACGCCGATGAAGCCATCGCGGTTGGGCATCCGGATGCGCGGCAGGCTGTCCGCATCGAGCCGGTCTTCGAGGCCGACGATCTGGTTCAGGTGCAGCAGATAGGCGCTGACCGCGTAGACGTCATCATCGCTCAACGTGGCGGGGGCATCCATCGGCATCGACCGGCGGATGAAATCGTACAGCGTGGTGGCGTACGGCCAGTAGTTACCCACCGTCTGGTCCGGATCGGGGTCCGTCAGCGAACCACGCCCGACCAGCGTTCCACCCGAGCCTCCCTCGCCGTCGGCGCCATGGCACCGGGCGCAGCGCTGCCGGTATATCGGACCCCCCAGCGCCGCGGTGCCGGATCCCGGCGGCAGCCCACGGCCGTCGGGGTACACGCTCAGGCTCCAGGCCCTGACCAGGTCGGCGCGGGCGGCACGCCCCAGATGCGGCGTCGGTGCGGTATCGGCCACCTCCGTGTCGTGGGCCGCGCCGGCGCCAGCCTGCAACGCCAGCAGCAGCAGCAGCGACAACACGCGCCGCACTTCACTGGTAAACGTGCGAGAGCTCGCCATCGTCGTCCACCTGCCAGCACACGATCGCGTTGTAGTGAAAATAGCCGTGGCGGCCCCGCTGCGCGATCAGCGCGGCGCGCTCGGGCTGAACGGTCCCGCTTTCGTCGGTGGCACGGCTCTTCAGCACCGTGGGAACGCCGGGCCAGTCCCACGCCGTCCGAAAGCGCGTGAACGCCATCGGCAGCACCGGCTCCTGCAGTTGCGCCGCAGCCCAGTGCGCGCCGCCGTCGGTGGAAACATCGACCGCGCGGATCCGGCCGCGGCCGGACCAGGCCAGGCCGCGAATCTCGTAGACGCCCTTGCCATCGAGCCTGTGCCCGGGCGAGGGCGAGGTGATCAGCGACTTCGGGTCCATCACGAAGGTGAACATGCGCGCCTTGCCCGAGGGCTGCAGTTCCGTGTAGCGGGCCGTTTCGTTGCGCGCCATCACCGGCTCGCGCGCGACCTCCAGCCGGCGCAGCCACTTGATGTTCAGCACGCCTTCCCAGCCCGGCACGATCAGCCGCAGCGGATAGCCGTTTTCAGGCCGGATCCGTTCCCCGTTCTGGTACAGCGCGAGCAGGCAGTCCTTGCGCGCCTTCGACAGCGGCAGGCTGATCTGAATGGCAGCGGCATCGGCTCCCTCGGCAATCAGCCAGGAGGCGGCCGGATCGGCGCCGGCTTCGTCCAGCAGCAACGACAGCGGCACCCCCGCCCATTCGCTGCAGGAGGCCAGCCCGTGCAGGTAACCGGCGCGGGTCTGCTGGGCAAGCCGGTGCCAGCCGGCGTTGCTGTTGCCGCCGCACTCGATGAACAGGATCTGCGAGCGCAACGGATAGCGTGCGAGCTCGGCCATCGAGAAGGTCAGCGCGCGCCGCACCTGGCCGTGGATCAGCAGCTGGTGCTGATCGATCGGAATCTGCGGAACGCCGTTGTGATGGCGTTCGAAGTGCAGGCCGCTGGGCGTGATGATGCCCTCCAGGTCGTGCAGCGGACTCCACGACACGCCGTTGCCGGGCACGTCCCGGTTGGCCGAGATCCAGCGCACCACGCCGCGTTGCTGCGGGGAGGGCTGGCCGTAGTTGGAAAACGGCTGACCCGGGGTTTTCATCCATGGGGAGCGCGACGGATCCTGCGAGGTCGTATCCGGCGGTGCGGCACTGGCCCGGTTGCCCGCAGCCACTGCGGCAGCCGAGAGTGCCAGGCCCTGGCGCAGGAAGCCGCGCCGCTCGGGTTGGTGCACGACCTGCTCCTCAGAACTGTTTTTTTGTGACGAAATGGTAACCGAGTTCGTCGCGCGGCAAGACCGCTGGTTGCCGGCGCTGTATCTTTTGCATCATGACACGGCCCGCACTGACCTTCGCGCCGCTGACACCCGAGCGCTGGGATGATCTGGTCGGTCTGTTCGGATCCAACGGCGCCTGCGGCGGCTGCTGGTGCATGTGGTGGAAGCAATCGGGCGGGGACTTTGCGCTCAGGAAGGGTGCATCCAACCGGCGCAGCTTCAAGGCGCTGGTCGATCGCGGCCACGTTCCGGGTTTTCTCGCGTTCGAGCAGGCCCGACCCGTGGCCTGGTGCGCGGTCGAACCGCGCGAACGTTACCCTCGGCTGATCGCTTCGCGGGGTCTGGCTGCGGTCGACGACCAACCGGTCTGGTCGATCACGTGCCTGTTCATCAAGGCCGGCCATCGGCGGCGCGGCCTGTCGCTGGCGATGCTGCAGCAGGCCAAGCGGTTTGTCGCTTCACGCGGCGGCCGCCTGATCGAAGGCTATCCGAAGGATCCGCAGCAGGGGTTTCCGGGCGCCAGCTCGGCGTGGACCGGCATCGCCTCGACGTTCCTGAAAGCCGGATTCACCGAGGTGGAACGCCGCGCTCCAACGCGGCCGATCATGCGCTGCGACCTGCGCGAGCGCGGCTGATCGGATCAGCGGGCCGCGCCGCGGCGCAGTACCAGCACGTTGCCCGCCACGCACATCGCGATGCCGCCGACCATCGGGGCATCCCAGTGCAGATCCTCGAAGAAGGTCGACAGGGCCACTGCGACGACGGGAATCGCCACGCCCGTGTAGCCGGCGCGGTCCGCGCCGATCCGGCCCAGCAGGGTCAGGTAAGCCACGAATGCGATCACCGAACCGAACACCGCCAGGTACAGCAGCGAAACGACGTACGCGATCGAGCGGTCGAACACGAAGCGCTCACCGTCCACGGCGGCGTAGATCGCCACGAAGATGGCACCGTACATCATGGCCCAGGCATTGGCCTGGACGACCGGGAGCTGGCTCCGATGGCTGCGCGTTGCGGCCATGTTGCCCAGCGAGGCAAACACGGTTGCGATCAGCGCGAGGATTGCTCCGGTGCGCCGCGCGGGCGACATCGAAAAATTCGCGAGCTCCGGCCAGAACACCAGCGCCACGCCGATCACGCCCAGGATCGCCCCCCCCAGCGCGGCCGGCTTGATCGGGGCCGAGAAGAACAGGCGCAATCCCAGGATGTTGCAAAAGGTGACCAGCGAGAAGATCAGCGCGACCAGCCCGGAAGCCAGCGTCTGCTCGGACAGGTAAACCAGCACGTAATTGATGCCGAACAGCAGCAGCCCCTGCAGCGCCAGCCACAGGTGGGTGCGGGCATCGAAACGCAGCGGCAGGCGTCTGAGCCGCGCGAAGGCCATCAGTATCAGCGCGGCTGCCGCGAATCGCCACGCGACCGATACCGCCGGCGGGACCACGCCGAGCTGGAATTTGATCGCCAGCCAGGTCGATCCCCAGATCAGCACGGCGCACGCATACAACCCCAGATCGTTCATCCTTGAAGCGATGAATCGAAGCTAGGGCGCCGGTTCGTTACCGGGCCGCCACTTGATGCCGCATCCGATGCTGGGTTTCTGGTCGGCCGGGACGGGGCGGCCATTCAATACCGCCTCGGCGGCCGCGCGCAGCTCGGCGCCCGTGACGGGGACCTGGCTCCCGGGCCGGCTGCCGTCGAAGCGCCCGCGATAGACCAGGCGCTGCGCCGCGTCGAACAGATAGAACTCCGGCGTACACGCCGCGTGGTAGGCCCTGGCCGTCTGCTGGCTTCGATCGAACAGATACGGAAAGCCGAATCCCGCCCTTTTGGCTTCGAGCGTCATCTGGTCGGGAGCGTCCTGCGGGTAAGTCTCCGGATCGTTCGCGCTGATCGCCACCACCGCCAGGCCGCGCGGCTGCAGTTCGCGTGCGAATTCGACGAAAGCCGGGCGAACGTGCTTCACGTAGGGGCAGTGGTTGCAGATGAACGCGACCAGCAGCGCCTTGGATGCGGCGTAGTCGGTCAGTCGTATCGTCCGCCCGGACACAGTGTCCGGCAGAGCAAACTCCGGGGCCTGGCTTCCGAGCGGCAATTCCGTGTTGCTTTCAACGGCCATGGTTCGTTTCCGGGTGGTCGAGCGCACATCGTAGCGTGCTGGCGCAGCCGGGTGCCATTCGCAACGGGCTGGAATTATTGCGCGCCGCGCGAGATTGCCTTGACCAGTGCGCTGGTGAACTCCGAGGTCGATGCGGTGCCGCCCAGGTCGATGGTTCGCACCTTGTCCACGTTCAAGGTCTGGGTGATCGCCGCGCGCAGTCGCGTGGCCAGCTCGCTCAGCTGGCAATGCTCCAGCATCAGCGCAGCGGCCAGCATCAGGGCCGTGGGGTTCGCGAGGTTGCGCCCCGCGATGTCGGGCGCCGATCCGTGGACCGCCTCGAAGATGGCCGCGTCGGTTCCGATGTTGGCGCCCGGCGCCATGCCCAGGCCGCCGACCAGTCCGGCCACGAGGTCGGACAGGATGTCGCCGAACAGATTGGTTGTCACCAGCGTGTCAAACCGCCACGGGTCGAGCACCAGCTTCATCGCACAGGCATCGATGATGGCCGTATCCATCTCGATGCGTCCCTTGTACTTGCTCTCGTACACCTGGTGCGCGGTTTCCAGGAAGATTCCCGTCAGCGCCTTCATGATGTTGGCCTTGTGCACGACCGTCACCTTGCGGCGCCCGGCCGCGATCGCGTGCTCGAACGCGAACTCCAGCAGGCGGCGGCTGCCCTGGCGCGTGTTCACCCCGGTGGCCATCGCGACGGCGTGCGGATCGTCGTCGATCTGGATGAAGTGCTCGTAGCCCAGATACAGCCCCTCGACGTTCTCGCGAACCACGACCAGGTCGATGTTCTCGTAGCGGCCGCCCGGGACCAGCGTTTTGACCGGCCGCAGGTTGGCATACAGCTTGAACTGTTCGCGCAGGCGCACGTTGGAGGACCGGTAACCGCCGCCCGAGGGCGTCTCCAGCGGGCCTTTCAGCGCCAGCCGGGTGCGGCGGATGCTGTCCAGCGTGGCCGGCGGCAGCGGGTCGCCCACCGCCTGCACGCCCTGCAGGCCCGCGATCTGGCGATCCCATTCAAAGGGCGCCTGCAGCGCATCGAGCGCCGCCCGGGTCGCGTCGACGATCTCGGGGCCGATGCCGTCCCCGGCGATCAAGGTGGCGGGGATTTTCCGGGTCATCGTGGCGCCTCCGGTCAGGACCCCGTATTCGACGGGGCGGTGCTCGACAGACATGTGATGTATTGCATTAATAAGAAGAAATAAGCCATTGATTTAATGTATAAATATATGGGAGAAACCGTCAGCCGTCGTGGCCCGGGCCGAGCAACACCTGCGAGAACCGCTCGACGTCGGCCACGTCGTTATAAACGTGGGTCGATACCCGGATCGTGTCGCCGCGCACGGAGACGTAGACACGCCGGTCCTGCAGGCGGCGGCGCAGCGCATACAGGTCCGCTCCCGGAGGCGGGTGGATGCCGAACAGGTGTGCCGCGTGCTCACTGTCGTGCGGCACCTCGTACCCGGCCAAGCGTGCGCATTCGGTGATTCTTTTCGACACCTCGCGGCAATAGTGCCGAACCCGATGCCCCTGCCACTGGCGAAACAGCTCGAGCGCTGCGGTGAGCGAGTCCACCAGGGACAAGTTGGCACGCGTGCTGGTGTCGTAGCGCCGCATGCCGGGCGAATAGGCATCCTCGTAGTCGATCAGCCGCGAAAAATCCTCGCTGCCTCGGCGCATCAGCCAGCTTTCCTCCAGCGGCGAACCACCGGCCAGCCGGTCGCTGAAACAGGCGAAGGCGAGTCCATACTGGGCCAGCAGCGACTTGTAGGGATGCGCGACGAGCGCATCGACGCAAATGGCGTCGACGTCGATCGGCTCGATCCCGATCGATTGGGTCGCATCGACCAGGAACCACGCGTCCACCTCGCGGCAGCGGCGACCGATCGCGGCCAGGTCGAACAGCGTGCCGTCGGTCCAATGCACCGCCTCGATCGCCACCAGGGCGGTGTCTGGACTGATGCTCGACAACAGCCGTTCGTTCCAGCGTCGCGCACGGTCCGGGCCGGCGGGCGCCTCCACAACGTCGATGGCCGCGCCGGCGGCGGCCAGTCCGCGCCACGAGTACACGTTGCTCGGGAACTGGCCGGCCAGCACGACGATGTGTCGGCCGGGCGCCATGGCGATATTCTTCGCGACCGTTGCGACCGCATGGGCGACGTTGGGTACGAAGGCAATTTGCTCTGGCGAAGCGTTGATCAGATCGCCGATCAGGCGGCGAGCGGCTTCGGCCGGCTCGAAGAAGGCCTCCGGGCCGATCTGCCACGGGGCGGCGCGACGGAGCAGGGCGCGTTCGCCGGCTTCGCGCACCGGACGGGGCAGAGGAGCCATGTACGCGCCGTTCAGGTAGCACACCTCGCGCGGGATATCGAACAGGTGTCGCTGGCAGGTCAGCGTCATGTGGGCACCGTGACCGGCGGATTTGCCTCGAAGCGGCTCTCCGGCTGCATCCGGAACGCCAGCACGATCCCCAGGCCCATCAGCACCATGCTGCCCACGAATGGCAGCTCCCAGCTGCCGAGCCGATCGATCAGGTAGCCGGACAGCACCGGGCTGATGATGGCGGCAAGGGCCGAACCCGTATTCATCATGCCGCTGGCGGTGCCCGAGTGGGCCGGAGCGATGTCCATCGGGATCGCCCACATCGGCCCGATCGTCATCTCGGCGAAAAAAAAGCCGGCCGACAGGCACGCCACGGAACCGTACAGGTTGTGCATGAACAGCAGCGGCACCAGCGACAGCAATGCGAGCAACATGCACACGGCCACCATCCAGCTGCGCGACCGAGTCAGGCTTGCGGTGCGCGCATACAGCTGGTCGGTCACGATGCCGCCCAGCGTATCGCCGATCACGCCGGCGCCGAAGACCGCCGAGGCCGAAATCGCCGAGTTCTTCAGGTCCAGGTTGTAGCTGTGCAGAAAGTACTGCGGGATCCAGCTCAGAAAGAGCCAAAGGGTCCAGCCGTAGCAGAAGTACACGACGGTCACGGGCATCATCCGCCTGAACAGCGGCCCCCACGGAACGTCCGGCTTCGTAGGATTCGGCGCCGGCACCGCGGCAAGCTCGGCCTGCGTGATGCGAGGGTGATCGGCGGGGTGTTCGGTGAAGGCCAGCGCCCACAGGCCGACCCACAGGAAGCTGATCGCCGCGCAGGCATAGAACGAGGCGCGCCAGCCGTACACCGACATCACCGCGACCACGATCACGGGCGCGGCGGCGTTGCCCACGCGCGCCGCCGCATGCGTGATGCCTTGCGCGTAGCCGCGCCTGCCCTTGGCGACCCAGCGCGACATGGCGCAGGTCGATGCCGGAAAGGTCGCTCCCTCACCCAGGCCGAGCAGCAGCCGCGCCACCAGAAGCGAGACGAGCCCCGTGGCAAAGCCGGTCAGGGCGGTCGCCGCGGCCCACAGAGCGCCGCACGCGATCAGCGTTCTGCGGGCGCCGAAGCGGTCGCTGACCCAACCGCCGATGATCTGGAACACCAGGTAGGGGTACGCAAACGCCGAGAAGACCAGCCCGATCTGGGTCTTGTTCAGGTTGAAGTCGGTGGCGAAACCGGCCGCCGCCGTGCTCACGTTGACCCGGTCCAGGTAGGTGATGAAGTACATCCCGCACAACAAGGCGAGAACGATATTGCTTGCGCGAAACAGCTTCACTGCTTTCGGCTCCACAGTCCGGGCTGATCGAATGCCACATAATATCCACCCGGAGAACGCCGGTCGCTGATCACGCCGTCCGAGCATCGTTTCACGCCGGTCTTTTCCCTGCCGATCGCGGAGGCACAGCATGCGCTACAACGCAATCAATTTCGGCCAGAAATTGCGACTGATCGCCGAACCGTGGCAGCCCAAGGTCGTCGCCGAGATGAACGATTATCAGTTCAAGCTCGTCAAGCTGCAGGGAGACTTCATCTGGCATGATCACAAGGAAACGGACGAGACTTTCATCGTCCTGGACGGCGTGCTTCGAATCGACTTTCGCGACGGCGCCGTTCAGGTAGCGGCGGGCGAGATGTTTGTCGTTCCCAAAGGCGTCGAGCACAAGCCGTACGCCGAAGGCGAAGTGAAATTGCTGCTGATCGAGCCGCGCGGCGTCCGTAATACGGGCGATCAGGGCGGCGAGCGCACCGCGCCCAACGATGCATGGATCTGAGGTGCCGGCGGCGACCGACGTTCGCGAGGAGCTGGCGCGACGCTTGCGGGTCGAGACCCGAGGCGAGGTGCTGTTCGATCCGGCCTCCTGCGGCCGCTATGCGACGGATGCATCGATTTACCAGATCATGCCGGTCGGCGTGCTGGTGCCCAGGGCCGAAAGCGATGTCGCGCTGGCCATCCAGATCGCGCGCGACCTGAAGGTGCCGGTGCTCGCGCGGGGCGCCGGCACGAGCCAGTGCGGGCAGGCAACGGGCGCCGCACTGGTGATCGACAGCACCAAGTACCTGCGCCAGGTGCTGGCGGTCGACATCGCGGCGCGCACCGCCACGGTCCAGCCGGGCCTGGTGCTCGACCACCTGAACGCGCAACTGAAGCCGCACGGCCTGTGGTTTGCGGTGGACGTGTCCACCGGCGCACAGGCAACCCTGGGCGGCATGGCGGGCAACAATTCCTGCGGCTCGCGCTCGATCGCATACGGCAACATGGTTCATAACGTGCTGGGCGCGAGCGCGTGGCTGTCGGACGGCTCGCTGGTCGACTTCGGCCCGGTCTCCAGACTAGGCGGTCGTGCGGCGCAGATCGCCCGCTTCGTGCAGGACCTGGCCGCGCGGCATCGCGCCGCCATCGAGGAGCGCTGGCCCACGGTGCTGCGCCGCGTGGCGGGCTACAACCTGGACATTTTCAACAATCGCAGCGAGCGGCCGTACACCCCCGATGGCAGCGTGAACCTGGCGCACCTGCTGATCGGCTCGGAAGGCACGCTCGCCTACACCAGGGCATTGACGCTGAAGCTGCAGGAGCTGCCGCGCGCGAAGGTGCTCGGTGTCGTCAACTTCCCGACCTTTCACGCCGCCATGGACGCGGCCCAGCATCTGGTCCAGCTGGGGCCGACCGCGTTGGAGCTGGTCGATCGCACGATGATCGAGCTGAGCCTGGCCAACCCGGCATTCCGCTCGACCATCGAGTCCGCGCTGATCGGCAAACCGGCGGCGGTGCTGCTGGTGGAGTTCGCGGGCGACGACAAAGCCGCGCTGCTGCCTCGACTGGCCGATCTGGTTGCCATGATGGACGAGCTGGGACTGCCGGGCAGCGTGGTCCGGATGCCGGACGATGTGCCGCAGCGCGAGCTTTGGGAGGTGCGCAAGGCCGGGCTGAACATCATGATGAGCCTGAAGGGCGACGGCAAGCCGGTGAGCTTCATCGAGGACTGTGCCGTTCCGCTGCAGCACCTGGCGAGCTACACCGACGCGCTCACGGAGGTGTTCGCCCGGCACGGCACGCACGGGACCTGGTACGCGCACGCGTCCGTCGGAACGCTGCACGTGCGACCGATCCTGGACATGCGCCGCGGCGGCCCCGAAGGCGGCGCTGCCAAGATGCGCGCGATCGCGCAGGAGGCGGCCGATCTGGTGCGCAAGTACAAGGGTGCCTACAGCGGCGAGCACGGCGACGGCTTGTGTCGTGGCGAGTGGATCGAATGGCAGTTCGGCCCAGCGATCACCGAGGCCTTCCGCGCCATCAAGCGCGAGCTCGATCCGAGCAGCCTGTTCAACCCGGGCAAGATCGTCGATCCGCCGAAGATGGACGACGGCTCGCTGTTTCGCTTTGCGCCGCCAAGCGCCCCGCGGCCGTATCGAACCATCGCGCTCACACCCGTGCTGGACTGGTCGGCGTGGAACGTGCAGAACGACCCACTGACCGAGCACACGACCCCTCCGGGTAGCGGCGGCGATACGACGGCCGGATTCGCCAAGGCGGTCGAAATGTGCAACAACAACGGCCATTGCCGCAAGTTCGATGCGGGCACCATGTGCCCGAGCTTTCGGGCCACCCGCGACGAGCAGCATCTGACGCGCGGCCGCGCCAACACACTGCGGCTGGCGCTGTCCGGCCAGCTCGGCCCGGACGCTTTCACCAGCGAAGCCCTGTACCAGACGATGGATTTGTGCGTGAGCTGCAAGGGCTGCCGGCGCGAGTGCCCCACCGGGGTGGACATGGCCAAGATGAAGGTGGAATTTCTGGCGCATTACAAGGCGCGTCACGGCCATACGCTGAAGGATCATGTGATCGCGCGTTTGCCGGATTACGCGCAATTCGCCAGCGGTGCCGCGTGGCTATTGAACCTTCGCGACGCATTGCCGGGCGCCGCCTGGCTCAGCGAGAAGTTGCTGAACTTATCCAGCCGCCGTTCGCTTCCACGCTGGCGAAGTGACACGTTCTGGCGATCGCTTGATCCGGCGATGTTCGCCAGCCGCGAGGATGCGATCGCCATCGCGCGGGCCGGTGGCAAGGCGGCGGTGCTGTTTGTCGACACCTTCAACGGCACGTTCGAGACGGAAAACGCACTGGCCGCGGCCCGCGTGCTCGGCGCGGCCGGTTATACGCTGCACACGCTGCGCCGGCGCCGTGGTCACTTTTGCTGCGGCCGCACCTTGCTGTCGGTCGGAATGGTCGAAGCGGCCCGGGCGAGCGCCAGCCAGTTGATCGACCAGCTGCTGCCGCTGGTCAACGCGGGCATGGCAGTTGTCGGGCTCGAGCCTTCGTGCCTGCTGACATTGCGGGACGAGGCGTTGGCGATGGGGCTCGGCCAGAGCGCCCGCGCCGTGTCCGCTCACGCATTGCTGCTGGAAGAGTTTATTGCACGCGAACTCAAGGCCGGCCGGTTTGAGCTCGAATTCAAGGCGGCTGAAAAACCTTTGATGATTCACGGTCACTGTCACCAGAAAGCCTTCGACGCCGTCAAGCCGATGTTCGATGTGCTGCGGCTTATCCCTCACGCGAACCCGGAACTGATCGAAAGCTCCTGCTGTGGCATGGCGGGAAGCTTCGGCTACGAGGCCGGTCACTACGAGCTGTCGATGCAGATGGCCGAGGCCAGCCTGCTGCCCGCCGTGCGCAATCACCCCGACGCCATCATCGTTGCGGACGGCACCAGCTGCCGGCACCAGATCGCGCACGGTGCGCATCGAGAATCCCTGCATGCCGCACGGTTGCTGGCGTTGCACGTTTGCGATTGAAGAGCTGGACGTGTTGGGCGTAAGCTCCCCGGCGCGCTCGGCCGGTTCAAACGGCCGGGCTTTCGAGGGGAATCAACATGCTGACAAGAGCCGCTCGCAGCGTTGTGCCGGTCGCATTGCTGTTGTCAACTGCCGCCGGAGCACAGAGCAATCCGCAGGCCAACGTTCCCACCGAGTTCAACGAAGCCACGGTGGCGCAATTGCAGGCACAAATGGCGTCGGGCCAATTGACGTCCGAGCAGTTGACGCGCTTCTACCTCGAGCGCATCGAAGCGCTCGACTCGCAGGGTCCCGGAGTCAACGCGATCATCGAACTCAACCCGGATGCGCTTGAGCTGGCTCGCCATGCGGATGCGCTGCGCCGGCGTGGCACGGTGCTGGGTCCGTTGCACGGCATCCCGGTGCTGCTGAAAGACAACATCGACACGGGCGACAAGATGCAAACCACCGCCGGATCGTTTGCGCTGTTCGGCCAGCCGGCATTGCAGGATTCCACCGTCGCTGCCAACCTGCGGGCCGGCGGGGCCGTGATTCTGGGCAAGACCAATCTGTCGGAATGGGCCAATTTCCGCTCGTTCGAGTCGATCAGCGGCTGGTCTGGCCGCGGTGGGCAAACGAACAATCCCTACGGCATCGACCGCAACCCTTGCGGCTCCAGCGCAGGGTCGGGCGCCGCTGCATCGGCGAACTTCGCCACCGTGTCGTTCGGTTCCGAGACGGACGGAAGCATCGTCTGTCCGGGCAATGCCAATGGCGTGGTCGCCATCAAGCCGACGGTCGGGCTGACCAGCCGGGCCGGTGTCGTGCCAATTTCCCACACGCAGGACACGGTCGGTCCTCACGCCCGCACGGTCGCCGACGCGGCGGCGGCGCTGAGCGTGATCCAGAGTCGCACTTATGATGGTCGGGACGCCGCCACGGGATCAGTGCCGCTGGGCTGGCGCAACCTTCGTACTCGTCCGGCCAACATCCCCACGGATTACACACAATTTGTAGACCCGAACGGACTGAAGGGGGCCAGAATCGGCATCACGCGGGTGGGGCTGAACGGCGTCCCCAACGTCATCACCACGCCAACTGCGGTGACCGCCGCGATCGAGGCCGCGTTCAAGGCGCTCAGCGATGCCGGCGCGACCGTCATCGATCTGGACGCGGCGGGATTTGTTTTCACGCCCGCCGCCGGCGAGAGCGGGGTGCTGTTTTATGACTTCAAGAACGACGTGCGCGCGTACTTTGCCACCCGCGTCGGTGTACCGGTGGCCGGCGGAACGCTGCAGACGGCCATCGACTTCAACAATGCCCACGCCGATGTCGAGATGCCGTACTTCAATCAGGACGTCTTTCTGCAGTCGAACTCGTTGAACACGACGGACCCGAACGCGCCGCAGGATCCGGCACTTTTCGGAAGCAACAGTGCCGGCCAGGCCTCGTACAACATCTCGCTGGATCTGGATCAGGCAGCCGGCGTCAGCATGGATCAGGCCCTGAGCAAGTACAGCCTGGACGCGGTCGTATCAGCGACCGACAACCCGGCCTGGGCCACCGACCTGGTGTACGGCGATCACTTCATTTTTGGAACCTCGAGCCTGGCCGCGGGCCCCGGATATCCGATCGTGCAGGTGCCCGCGGGAGTCGTGTTCGGCGTGCCACTCGGCATCAGCTTCTTCGGGACCGCGTTCAGCGAGCCTACGCTGATCAAGCTGGCTTCCGGCTTTGAGGCCGCCACCCAGGTTCGTGCGCGCAACCTGCCCACCTTCGCAGCGACCGTGCCGTTCGATCACATCAAAGGGCCACTGCAGTCGGACACCGAGGCCGGCAGCGGCGCGGCGGCAGCGGCCGTGGCGTCTGGCAACCCGCAGGCGGCGACGGCTGCCGCGCCCAGCCCCGCGGGCGCGGCGGCGACGTCAGCGCCAACAACAAAGAAAACGCTGCACCATCTGTAGCGCAGGCGAGCGGCCACGCGTCGCGACGGGACCGCCCGCCGCGGGCGACGTGATCCGCGGTAGACCGAGCACCCCGGGAGGCTGTTGCGCGACTGCAGCAGGCATTTGCTAAGCCGTCGCTATATATCGTAGGATATAGCGGATCATCCTCGGGGGAGGGATCGTGAACCGATATGTGGCGGCAGCCGGCGCGCTGGCCGCGCTGGGTGGCATCGCCAACGCGGCATCCGCCGCCGAGGCCACGGACGACAGCCTGACCTGGTTCGGCGTCACGTTGTACGGAACGATCGACGTCGGGTACACGTACGCGACACGCAGCGTTCCGCTCAACGATTACTTCACGACCGGCGAGGAATAT
>DATKFG010000122.1:0-3616 GCA_035511515.1 Burkholderiaceae bacterium
CAGCGGCGTGCGCCCTTCCTCGATATTGCGCTCGACGTTCTCGACCACGACGATCGCGTCGTCGACGACGATGCCGATCGCCAGCACGAGGCCGAACAAGGTCAGTGTGTTGATCGAGAAGCCGAGCACATACAGCACGGCGAAGGTGCCGACTATCGACACCGGCACCGCGATCAGCGGAATGATCGAGGCGCGCCAGGTCTGCAGGAACAGGATCACCACCAGCACGACCAGCAGGATCGCCTCGCCCAGCGTGTGCACCACAGCCTTGATCGAATCGCGCACGAAGATCGTGCTGTCGTAGTCCGAGCGGTAGGTCAGGCCCGGTGGGAACTGCTTGGCCAGCTCGTCCATCTTCGCAATCACCGCATCGCGTACGGCCAGCACGTTGGCGCCCGGCGCCTGGAACACGGCGATCGCCGTGGTGTACCTGCCGTCGAGCGCGCCGCGCAAGGTGTAGTCGCTGGCGCCGAGTTCGATGCGCGCCACGTCCGCGAGGCGCACGACCTCGCCGCTGGCGCCGGTCTTGAGCACGATGTTGCCGAACTCCTCGGCCGATTGCAGCCGGCCCTGCGCATTGATCGCGATCAGGAAATCGCTGCCGCCCTTGATCGGTTCGGCGCCGAGCTGGCCGGCTGAGACCTGGATGTTCTGATCCTGCATGGCGCGTACCACGTCGCCCGCGGTCAGGCCGCGCGAGGCGACCCTGTTCGGATCGAGCCAAACACGCATCGCGTAATCGCCGCCGCCGAACATTCGTATCTGGCCGACGCCGGGCAGGCGCGCGAGTTCGTCCTTGATCTTGATGTTGGCGTAATTGCGCAGGTAAAGCCCATCGTAGCGGCCATCCGGAGAGTAGGGCGTGACCAGGACGGCGAAGGTCGGCGACTGCTTCTGCGTGGTCACGCCGAGCGCGACCACTTCCGAAGGCAGGCGCGACAGCGCCTGGGCCACGCGGTTCTGTACGTCGACCTGGGCCTGGTTGGGATCGGTGCCCGGCTCGAACGAGATCGTCATCTGCAAGACACCGTCCGAACCGGCCACCGATTTCATGTACATCATGTGCTCGGCGCCGTTGATCTGCTCCTCCAGCGGCACCGAGACGGTTTCGGCGATTACCTTGGGATTGGCGCCGGGATAGGTCGCGGTCACGACTACGGTCGGCGGCACCACCTCGGGGTATTCGCTGATCGGCAGCAGCGGGATCGCGATCAGGCCGGCGACGAAGATAACGATGGACAGCACCGCCGCGAAGATCGGGCGGTCGATGAAGAATTTGGAGATATTCATGGCTCGGTTCGTTACTTCGTTGCGGCCGCGGACAGCGCGGCAGGGGGCATCGGCAATGCGCCCATAACCACCTCGCTGGCCTTCACCAGCGCGCCCGGGAAGAAGATCTTCTGCAGTCCGGCGACGATGACCTTGTCGTTCGGCAAGAGCCCAGACTGCACGATGCGCAGCCCATCGGCGAAGCCGCCGAGCGTGATGTCCTTGCGCAGGGCCTCGTCCTTCGGACCGACTACATAGACGTACTTGCGATCCTGGTCGGTCATGATCGCCTTGTCGTCGATCAGCATTGCCCTGAACTCGGCGCTGCCTCCAAGCTGCACGCGCGCGTACAGACCCGGGGTGAACGCGCGGTCGGGATTCGGCACCACCGCACGCAGGTTGATCGTGCCGGTGGCCGAGTCGACCTGGTTGTTGACGAAGTTGACCGTGCCGGAATACGGAAAGCCCATGTCGTTGGCAAGCCCTACGCGCACCGGCTTGCCCGAGTCTGGCCGCTGGCCTTTGCGCGCCAATGCCGCGTAGCGCAGATAGGTCTGCTCGTCCGGCTGGAAGTAGACGTAGACCGGGTCCTGCGAGACCACGCTGGTCAGCACGCTCTGGTCGGCCTGGGCCAGATTGCCGACCGTCAGCATGGCGCGGCCGGCGCGCCCGGCGATCGGCGAGCGCACCTCGGTGAAGCCGAGGTTGAGCTTGGCCATGGTCAGCGCCGCCTCGGCCGCCCGCACGTCCGCGTCGCCCTGGGCCAGGCCGGCTTGGCGCGTGTCGAATTCCTCGCGCGAGATCGCGTTGGCCGCGATCAGTGTCCGTGCGCGCTCATCCTGGGTGTGCGCCAGTTGCGCCGCCGCGCGCGCACGTTCGAGCTGCGCCGCTGCGCTGTCGAAGGCGGACTTGTATGGACGCGGGTCGATCACGAACAGCAGATCACCAGACTTGACCTCGTCACCTTCCTTGAACGCGATGCGCTCGATGTAACCGCTGACCCGCGCGCGCACCTCGACCGAGTCGGTGGCGGCGACGCGGCCGGTGAATTCGTCCCACTGGCGCACGGGTTTGACCACGACCTGAGCCGCGCTGACCTCGGCCCGCGGCGGCGCAGCTCGAACGTGCGCGCTCCCCTTGCTGCAGGCGGTGAGAACGGCGGCCATCGCGGCCGCGGAAAAAAAAGAAACTCCCGCGCGCAACAGCCCGCGATAACGCGGGGTGTAAGGCACGAGCGCCTCCTTCGCGGCCAATCGGTCGTTGGTGGCATGGGCTTTGGGTGCAGAGTCACGACTGTGACGGCTGGCTTGGGAGCGGGCGGCAACCTCCCGATTTCTCGGCTCAAAGATCATGTGATCGCGACCTCCTGAGGGATCCGGGGCTAGCAGCGCCCGTCTGGATGTGAGATACTTGCACTCGGTGCAAAACTATATTTGCACTCAGTGCATCTTGTCAAGAGGGGATAGACAGCCGTGGAAGCGTCTGCGGAAATGTGCCTGCGCGATCGGAAGCGGTGCGAGACGCGCCAGCGGATTGTGGACACGGTACGGAGGCTGTTCAGCGAAAACGGCTTCGAGGGAACAACGCTCGATGCGATCGCCTTGGAGGCGGGCATATCCCGTCGGACGTTCTTCTCCTATTTCACGTCAAAAGAGGACGTTCTGCTGGACACATGTCGCAGCGCCGTCGGGGCGATCCGGCCCAGCCTGCTCGAGGATCGCGAGCAAACCGTTCCCATGGAAGCGGCGCGAGCTTGCTTGCTTCGGTTCGTTTCGCGCTTTGAAACCAAAGAATCGATCATCGACGATCGCTTGCTCAGGTCCACAGAAGCACTTCGTGCCCGCAAGCAAGCGATTTTCGTAGAGATGGAAGGCGCGCTCTTCGCGGCCTTGTGCGAGCGATGGCCCTCGGCAGGTCAGCGCGACGCGCTTCGTCTGGTTGCCACCGCGGCAATAGGCGTTCTACGCGTTGCTTCGGAGAAATGGCGGGAGGAGAACGCAAAATACCCGTTGGCTCACTACCTACGCAAGAATTTCGAACTCTTAGCGAAGCACGTATAGCGCGAGCCCCGCTCTCCTGCCCGATGATCGGGGAACGGCATAAAGCAGCTCTGGGACGCGGACGAAATACTGACGTCTGCCGCGAGCAGAGGAACATCACGATGCGTAGCTCCACGAAACGCCTGGAGGACAGGCTAGAGGTCCGTCTGACGCCGAAGGCGAAGTCCATGCTAAAGCGCGCCGCGTCCGTCGAGCGCAAGACCGTCAGCGCCTTCATCGTTGACAAGGGCTTGGCGGCGGCCGCCGAAACGCTGGCGGAACGCACTGAATTCCGCCTGAGCGCCAAA
>DATKFG010000123.1:0-22797 GCA_035511515.1 Burkholderiaceae bacterium
AGCGAGCGCCGATACTGAATCGCCTCGCCGACGTGCTCGGGGGCGAGTTGGTCGGCCCCACTCAGGTCCGCGATCGTGCGGGCCACTTTCAACACGCGGTGATAGGCACGCGCCGACCAGCCCAGTCGGGTGCTGGCCGCATGCAACAGTTGCTTGACCGGCCCGGTCGGGTGGCTGATGCGCTCGATGTCGGCCGAGGGCAACTCGTCATTGCGCTTGCCCTGGCGCTCCATCGCGACCTCGTACGCCCGCTCGACCCGTTCGGCGATGTACCGGGTGGGCTCGCCGTCGGGCATCGATGTGAGCTCATCGTCGGACAGCGACGAAACCTCGACCCGCATGTCGATCCGGTCCAGCAGCGGCCCGCTCAGGCGGTCCTGGTAGCGCGCCACCATTTCGGGCGTGCAGCGGCAGGCGATCGTCTTGTGTCCGAAATAGCCGCACGGACACGGGTTCATCGCGGCCAGCAGCTGAAAATTGGCCGGGTAGTCGACGTGGCGCGTCGCGCGCGAAATCGTGATGCGGCCCGTCTCCAGCGGCTCGCGCAACACTTCGAGCACACGCCGGTCGAATTCCGGTATTTCATCCAGGAACAGCACACCATGGTGAGCCAGCGAGATTTCGCCGGGCATCGGATGGCTGCCACCCCCGACCAGCGAGATCGCGCTCGCGGTGTGGTGCGGCGACCGGAACATCCGCGTGGCCCAGCGCTGCGTCGCGAACTGCCCGACCAGGCTCAGCACGGCGGCCGACTCCACCGCCTCCTCGGCGGTCATCGGCGGCAGCAACCCGGGGAAGCGCTGCGCCAGCATCGATTTGCCGGTTCCCGGAGGACCCACCATCAGCACACTGTGGCCCCCGGCCGCCGCGATCTCCAGGGCACGCTTGGCAGCAGCCTGCCCTTTGACGTCGAAGAAATCCGGGTACGACGGCGGCGTCAGCCGCACGGCCGCAAGGTGAGCCTCGATGCCCCGGGCCTGAGCATCCCCGGCCTCGTGATTCAGGTGGGCGACGACGTCGAGCAACGTACGGGCCGCGTAGATCGGGATCGCAGAAACCAGCGATGCTTCGTCCGCGTTGTCGAGCGGCAGGATGAATCCGCGCGGGGGATGGCGATCCGAAGCGCTCTTGGATACCGCGAACGTCATCGCCAGCGTTCCGAGTACCGGGCGCAGTTCCCCGGACAACGACAGCTCACCGGCGAACTCGAAGCGCTCGAGCACCCGCGCGGGCACCTGGCCGGTCGCGGCCAGGATTCCGATCGCGATCGGCAGATCGAAACGGCCGGACTCCTTGGGCAGGTCCGCCGGGGCCAGGTTGACGGTAATGCGCCGCGAGGGAAAATCGAAGCGACTGTTTTGCAGCGCAGCCCGGACCCGCTCGCGCGATTCCTTGACCTCGGTGTCCGGCAGCCCCACCAGAGTGAACGACGGCAGTCCGTTGGCCAGGTGGACTTCGACCGTCACCTCGGGGGCGAACATACCGGACAGCGCACGGCTGCGAACGACGGCGAGGCTCATCGGAACGAAATCGGAAGTGACTTGGATTCTAAGCGGCTGAACCCGGTTGCCGACATGGCTGATCCGACACGCTGGTGCACCAAAGGGCGCCATTTGCGAGAATTCAAAGGGTCTGTAGGGTGATCAAACCTGTGACGGACGAGGTGTCGCCGTTCGAGCCATGCTGCAAGCCATTTCAACGATCGACCCGCGGATTCTTGCCACTTCGCTGACGCTGCTGGCGATCGCGCTCGGTCTGCTCGTACGCCGTCGGATCTTGCTGCGGCGCCTGCGGCGCGAGCGGCTGGCCGATCAGGCGAGCGCACAAGGCGAGGGCGAAACCTCGGTGATGCCGCTCGCGCACCTGGCTTCGGCGGTCGAAGTGCTCGACCTGGACGACCTGCTGGCCGGCGAGGAAGGCTCGGTCGTTGCCGCTGCGCGCCGCGAGTTGGAGGCGCCGACCAATGTCAGCGCCGGGATCGATACCTACTTTCCGCTGCCTTCCGTGGCACCTTCGCGCCGGGAGGCAGCGGCCGCGCCGCAGATGGTTGCGGTCGAGGTGGCCGCGGGGCGCGTTGACGGGCCGGCTCAGGTCGCCGAAACGGCGGTTGCGCCGCCGCAGACCGGCGAGCGGGCTGTGCCGGTGCGCGAGCTGGCGCTGGCCTGGTTCGAGGCCCGAGGCTATCGTCCGTCCAGCGCTTCCCAGGCGGTGCGCCCGATCGAGCTGGTGCTGCGGCACCGCAAGGACCCGGGCCGCGCTTACGCGTTCATCGTCGAGCAGAAGCTGGTTACATCGGAGCGTGTCGCCGTGCTCGTCGGTCACGCGCAGTCGATCGGGTTGACGCGCGTGCTGGTGGCCGCCGAATCCGGAATCGAGCCGGGCACGGGCCAGCGGTTTCGCCGCCAGGGCGTGCGGCTGGTCGATCAGCGCGAGATGCGCCGCGAATTCGAAAAGCTGGATCTGCGCATCGCGGCCAAGATCATTGCGGTGGCGCGCGGCCGCGCGCGGCTGCATCAAGCACGTTAGGCCACGCGCTCCTTCTGAAGCCGCAACAGCTCAGGGGCCTGACTTTGCCTCCAGCTGAGCGACCCGCGCCTCCAGCGCCTCGAGCTTGTCGCGGGTGCGAGCCAGCACCTGGCGCTGCAGCTCGAACTCCTCCTGTGTCACCAGTTCCAGCCGGGCAAACTGCTGCATCAGCAACGCCTTCAGATTCTTCTGCAGGTCTGCGGCCGGACTGGACGAAAACAGGGATGCGATGCGCTGCTGCAGGTCCTCCAGGATGTGCACTTTGTCCATCGACGATTCCCTCTGGGGTCCCGGCACCTCGCACGATGCCCTTCGGATTGAACCAGTGTAGCCGGGCTTAGAACTGTCAACGGCGCCCCATCGTGGTGCATCGCGCTGCCTGTCCGGGCCCGCGCGGGTTGCGGCTGGATCGGTGCACCGACGCGCCCCGGCCGGCGCATCGCGTTGCGGCACGGTGCGACGGCGCCGCGTTGAAGCCGCGAGTGGGCCGGGGCCGATGCCGGCGCCGGATCCTAACTAACGGTTTTGTAACGTTTTCCGCCCCGGACGTGGCCGGTGCCGGGGCCGCCGCAGGGCAGCGCGTTTTCCCCGCTTGGCACACAAGTTGCGTTGCGACTACAACGGCTGAACGAGCCGCACCAAAATCATCCATCCAGGGGAAATCTTCATGAGGAAACGGCACGCCGCAACCCGCGGAGCCGGCAGGAGCAGGATTGCCGTCGCCGGGCTGGACCGGGTTGTCCGAATTCAATGCAGCGCATCCGTGCAGGGAACGCCATGAAACTCATCACTGCGATCATCAAGCCATTCAAGCTGGACGAAGTTCGAGAAGCGTTGTCCGCCGTCGGTGTCCAGGGCGTCACGGTGACAGAGGTCAAGGGGTTCGGCCGGCAGAAAGGGCACACCGAGTTGTATCGGGGTGCCGAGTACGTGGTGGACTTCTTGCCGAAAGTGAAGATCGAGGCCGCCGTCGGCGACGACATCGTCGAGCGGGCCATCGAGGCGATCGAAAGTTCGGCCCGTACCGGCAAGATCGGCGACGGCAAGATATTCGTCTACGACCTCGAGCAGGTCGTGCGCATCCGAACCGGCGAAACCGGCAAAGAAGCTCTCTAACCGGATCAGAGGGGAAAAACACATGAAGAAGTGGATCGTTGCGTTGGCGTCGGTTGCGGCGTTGACCCTGAGCGCGGTCGTGCCGGCCGTCTCGCAGGCTCAGGCGCCCGCGGCCGAGCAGAAGAAAGAGGCCACGCCCGCGCCGGCCGCCGAGGCCGCCAAGGCCCCGGACACAACGGCTGCCGCGCCGGCCGCGGCCGCACCGGCCCCGACGCCGAACAAGGGTGACGTTGCCTGGATGCTGACCTCGACGGCCTTCGTGTTGTTGATGTCGGTGCCGGCGCTCGCGCTGTTCTACGGGGGGCTGGTTCGCACCAAGAACATGCTGTCGGTGCTGATGCAGGTGTTCGTCGTGTTCTCGCTGATCGTTGTGCTGTGGTGTGTGTACGGCTACAGCCTGGCGTTCACCGAGGGCGGCGGCGCACTGAGCCCGTTCTACGGCGGTCTGGACCGACTGTTCCTGGCGGGCACGTTTACGCCGGCCACCGGCGACTTCTCGATGGCGTCGACCTTCGACAAGGCAACGCCGCTGCCGGAACTGGTGTACGTGGCCTTTCAGGCGACCTTCGCAGCGATTACCTGCTGCCTGATCCTGGGAGCCACGGTGGAGCGCATCAAATTCTCCGCGGTGCTGATCGCGATCACGATCTGGTTCACGCTGAGCTACCTTCCGGTGGCGCACATGGTGTGGTTCTGGGAGGGTCCGGACGCCTACACCTCAGCCAGCGTCGTTGACGCTGTCAATGCCAAGGCCGGACTGGTCTGGCAATGGGGGGCACTGGACTATGCCGGCGGAACGGTCGTGCACATCAATTCCGGCGTGGCCGGACTGGTCGGTGCCATCCTGCTCGGCAAGCGGATCGGGCTGGGCAAGGAGGCGATGCCCCCGCACAGCCTGACGATGACGATGATCGGAGCCTCGCTGCTGTGGTTCGGATGGTTCGGCTTTAACGCCGGCTCCGCGCTGGAAGCCAACGGCATGGCCGCGCTGGCGTTCATCAACACGTTCCTGGCGACCGCGTGCGCGGTGCTGTCCTGGTCGTTCGCGGAGTGGATGATCAAAGGCAAGCCCTCGATGCTCGGTGCCGCTTCCGGCTGCGTGGCCGGCCTGGTCGCGATCACGCCGGCGGCCGGTAACGTCGGCATACCGGGCGCCTTCGTGATCGGGCTCGCGGTGGGACCGATCTGCCTGTGGGGCGTTACAGGGCTGAAGAAGATGCTCGCCAAGGACGACGCGCTGGATGTGTTCGGCGTGCACGCGGTCGGGGGCATCACCGGCGCGCTGCTCACCGGCATCTTCAACGCGCCCAGCCTGGGCGGGCCGGGGGTGACCAACTGGGTGACGATGAAACCCACCGAGTATCCCGGCATCCTGGAGCAGTTCATCATCCAGTGCAAGGCGGTCGGCATAGTGTTCGCATGGACCGCCGTGGTGGCGTTCATCGCCTTCAAGGTGGCCGACATGATCGTGGGTCTGCGGGTGGCCGAAGAAGAGGAACGCGAAGGATTGGACACGACCTATCACGGCGAGACCGCGTACAACATCTGATCGAGTGATCCGAGGGCGGCGCCGCCGCCGCCCTCCTCTTTTACAAGGCCCCTGCCCGGGGCGCGGTTTTGCTTTCTTTTTCCGGCTCGGGCGCTTTTTTTTCCTCTTTTTTTTCTCAGGCTGGCGCAGCCTTCGGCATCCGCGGCGTGCGCAATGTTCGAGCGTGTCGCTCGCACTGGCACGGGGAGCGATGCACTAATTGCGTGCGAATGTGGCCGACCGGTAGACGCATACAGGGCGGTCGCATGCGACTTGGCGCCTGAACGCGCCGCAGCCTGCGAATGGCATGGCACTTGCTTGGACAGATCCGAATCTTGATATTGAAAACCAAAATGGGGGGAACCTTTCGATGAGACGAACCGCCACTATCGCGGCAGCACTGGCTATGGCGTGGTTGGATCTGGGCAGTGCGCCCGCGTGGGCGCAGGCGACGCCAGCCCCAGCGCCCGCACCGGCTCCAGCGGCGGCGGGCGCGCCCGCCCCAGCCGAGGCGGCTGCGCCGGCCTCGCCCGTGTCGATGCCGCCGATGAGCGGAACTCTGTCGGCCAATGTCAAGCCGATGAAGATCGACGCCGGTCCGCTCGGCGGGCTGTATGTGACGGGCGCCCTGACCGGGATCGCGCTGTGGCAGAGCAACACGCTGCCGGCAGATGAGGACGCGCGGGTCGACGTGACCAACGGGCAGGTGGTCGTGCAGAAGGTCGACGGACCGATCCAGTTCCTGCTGGAAGGCGGCGCCTATTCGTTTCCCACCGTGGGCAGCGCCTACACGCGCGCGGGCACCACCACATCGGAGACCTTTGGCGGTCTGCCGGTCTGGTTTCTGAAGTACGCGCCCAACGATGCCATGTCGGTGCAAGCCGGCAACCTGCCCACGCTGATCGGCGCCGAGTACGGCTTCACGTTCCAGAACGTGAACGTCCAGCGCGGGCTGATCTGGAACCAGGAAAACATCATCAACCGCGGGGTCCAGGGCAACTACACGGCCGGACCGCTGGCGCTGTCGGTGGCCTGGTCCGACGGCTATTTCTCGAACCGGTACAGCTGGATCACTGGCCTGGCGACCTACACGATCGACCCCGCCGACTCGATCGCCTTCAGCGCCGGCGGCAGCGTGAACACCGAAACCGTGTCCTCGTTTGTCACCCCGCTGCTGCAGAACAACTCGACCATCTACAACCTCGTGTACACGCGCACGCAGGGCCCGTGGACCTTCATCCCGACGCTGCAATACACCAACGTTCCGTCCGACACCAAGCTCGGCACGACGCACAGCCTGCACACCTTCGGCGCCGGCTTCTACGGGATCTACACGATGGACGGCGGATACAGCGTGGCCGGCCGCGCCGAATACATCAGCTCCAGCGGCCACGCGGGCGACCCGAGCCTGCTGTTCGGACCCGGCAGCAACGCCTGGTCGTTGACCGTCACGCCCACCTGGCAGAACAAGTTCTTCTTCGCGCGCGTCGAGGCCTCGTACGTGAAGGCGACCAGCACAACGCCCGGTTTCGTGTTCGGCTCAAGCGGCACCAGCACCACCCAGGCCCGCCTGTTGCTCGAGACCGGAGTGCTGTTCTGATTTCGAAGCCGATCAGCTTTGGCAGGAGACGACGCAATTCGAAGCTGAGCTTCTAACCCCGAGCGCGGGGCGGCGTACCCGACGACGCCGCCTTATTTCCCTTCAGGGCCCCTTTGCGGGCCCTTTTTTTGACCTTACATGCTGCGACGCAGCATACGATGCCGATTCGATAGAATGGACGCCCGTAGCCGAGGGGATTTGCCATGCCGTCGTTGAGCGTTCCGGTTCTGGCTTCCGCATCCGGTCCTATCCTGGAGTTCGAGCGGCGCATCCTGGACTCGATGACCGAGATCGAGCACTGGTTCCGCCAGAACTGGCAGGAGCACACGCCGCCGTTCTACGGCTCGGTCGATCTGAGAAATGCCGGCTTCAAACTGGCGCCGGTCGACATGAACCTGTTTCCGGGTGGCTTCAACAATCTGTCCGAGGATGCGCTGCCCTGCGCGGTTCAGGCGGCCCAGGTCGCGATCGAGCGCACCTGTCCGGACGCGCGCAAGCTGTTGCTGATCCCCGAACGGCACACACGCAACGTGTATTACCTGCAGAACGTCGCGCGGCTGGTGCGGCTGCTGGGCACCCCTGGACTGGAGGTGCGCATCGGCACCCTGTCGGACGAGGTGACGCGACCGACCTCGATTTCGCTGCCCGGCGGGGAGCGGCTGACGATCGAGCCGGTGATCCGCCAGGGCGACCGCGTCGGGCTGGAGGGCTTCGATCCGTGCATCGTGCTGCTGAACAACGACCTTTCGGCCGGCGTGCCGCCGCAGCTGATCGGCCTGGATCCGGCACAGACGCTGCTGCCGCCGCTGCACGCGGGCTGGGCGGTGCGCCGCAAATCCAATTTCTTCAAGTGTTACGACGAGGTCGCCGAGCAGTTTGCGCAGCTGATCGGAGTGGATCCATGGACCATCAACCCGCTGTTTGAGCGTTGCGGCCGGATCGACTTTCGCGAAAAAGCCGGCGAGGAATGCCTTGCCGACAAGGTGGATCAGCTGCTGGGTCAGATCCGCGAGCGCTATCGCGAGCGCGACATCCGCCAGAAGCCGTTCGCGATCGTGAAGCCCGACGCCGGCACCTACGGGATGGGGATCATGACGGTGCGCGACGCTTCCGACGTGGTCGGGCTGAACCGCAAGGAACGCAACAAGATGGCCGTGGTGAAGGAAGGCCTCGAGGTGAGCGAAGTGATCCTCCAGGAGGGGGTGCCCACCTTCGAGACGATCGACCAGGCCGTGGCCGAGCCGGTCGTGTACATGGTGGACCGCTACGTCGTGGGCGGCTTCTATCGGGTGCACCGGCAGCGCGGAATCGACGAGAACCTGAATGCGCCAGGGATGCAATTCGCTCCGCTCGCCTTCGCCAACGCCTGCAATCTGCCCAACCGTGAAGCGGCGCCGGGTTCCAGCGCCCAGAACCGCTTCTACTGCTACGGCGTGGTGGGCCGGCTGGCCCTGCTGGCGGCCTCGATCGAGCTGGAGCGCACCGCCCTCGCCTCAACCGCTCTGCCGCGGGCAGAGGGTCTTTTGTCTGCCCTCCCCCGCGAAGTGGGAGAGGGTTCGGGGGTGAGGGTGGGAGCGGAGCCCTGAGGACGCGCGCCGATGGCAGCTGAGGTTTCGGCGCTGTTCGTGATCGATCCGCTGGACCATCTGAAGGAGTCCAAGGATTCGAGCATCGCGATGATGCGCGAGATGGCCAAGCGCGGCCATGTGATCTGGGCGTGCGAGATCGGGGACCTCGCGTGGCGCGACGGCGTGGTGCAGGCGGTGGCGACGCGACTGCAAATCGCACCGCAAGGACCCGAATGGTTCGGGCGGGTCGAGACCGTGCGTCGGGCGCTCGAAAGTTTCGACGTGGTGCTGATGCGCAAGGATCCTCCCTTCGATATGGAGTACCTGGTAGCGACCTACCTGCTGGAGGCCGCCGTGCGACGCGGCACGCGCGTTTTCAACGATCCGCGCGCGCTGCGCGACCACAACGAGAAGTTTGCCATCGCCGAGTTCGCCCATTACGCGGCTCCGACACTGGTGAGCCGCGATCCGGAGGCGATCCGCGAGTTTCACCGCGAGCAAAGCGATATCGTGGTGAAGCCCCTGGACGGCATGGGCGGTCGAGGCGTGTTTCGTGTCACGGCCAAGGACCCGAACCTGGGCGTGATCCTGGAGACGGCGACCCAGGGCGGCCAGCGAACCGTGATGGCTCAGCGTTTCATTCCCGAGATCCTGGCCGGCGACAAGCGCATTTTGCTGGTGGCGGGCCGGCCGGTACCGTACGCGCTGGCGCGGGTGCCGCGCCCGGGCGAATCGCGCGGCAACCTGGCCGCCGGTGGCATCCCGCGCGCCCAGCCGCTGTCCGAGCGCGATCGCACGATCGCGGCCGCGCTCGGGCCGGCCCTGGCGGACCGGGGGTTGCTGCTGGTGGGGCTGGACGTGATCGGGGACTACCTGACCGAGATCAACGTCACCAGCCCGACCTGTTTTGTCGAGATCAAGCGCGAGACCGGCTTCAACGTCGCCGTGATGTTCGTCGAGGCGCTGGAGCGACAGATCCTCCAGTGAATCTGCTGTGGCGGGCATCCTCATCATTGCGCATCAACCGCTCGCTTCCGCGCTGGAACGGGCGGCTCGGCACGTGTTCAGCCGCGACCCCCGATGCGCCAGCTATCGACTGCGGGCCCTGGATGTCGAGCCCGACGCCGACATCGCTGCCGTGGAGCAGCAACTGCGCGCCCTGGTGGCCGAGACCGACGATGGCCATGGAGTTCTGGTTCTGACCGACTGTCTGGGAGCCACACCCGCCAATGTTGCAGCGCGGCTAGCCGCGCCAGGCAAGGTCGAGGTGCTCGCGGGCGCCAACTTGCCGATGCTGCTGCGCGCCCTTTGCTACTGCGCTGATTGCACGTTGGAAGCTTTGGCGGAAAAGGCGGCCGCAGGCGGCACCCGGGGCATTGCACCGATCGGGCCCACGCCGCCGGAGGACCGGCAAGCACCCGCCAAAGACGATGATCTCGCGCGACTTCAAGATCAGCAATAGACTTGGGCTGCACGCCCGACCCTCGGCGCAGCTGACACAGGTGGCGTCCCGCTTTCAAAGCGAGGTGTACATCACGCGGGACGGTCGCCGCGTCAACGCCAAATCGATCATGGGCGTGATGATGCTCGCGGCCGGTCCGGGCTCGACGGTGTCGGTCGAAGCGGCCGGCTCCGACGAGGAATCGGCGCTGGCGGCGATCGGGGCGTTGATCGAGTCCCGCTTCGGGGAATCGGGCTGAGATCGGCAACACATTGGGCGAACCCGGGTGATTAACGCAGAACTACGCGGTCTCGGTGTCGCGCGCGGCATCGCGATCGGACGCGCGCACCTGCTGGCCCCCAGCGAGCTGGAGGTCAAGCAGTACCACGTGCAGCGCGCCGACGTGCTGCACGAGGTCGCACGCCTGAACAACGCGTTCTCGCTGGTGCGCGCCGAGCTGGAAGAGCTGCGCGCCGCCGTATCGGCCGAGGCGCCCGGCGAGGTCAAGGCATTCCTGGACCTGCACCGGATGATCCTGGACGACTCGTTGCTGTGCGACCAGCCACGCGACCTGGTGCGCGGCCGTCTGATCAATGCCGAATGGGCGCTCACCATACAGCTGGAAGAATTGTGCCGGCAGTTCGACGCGATCGATGACGAGTACTTCAGCAGCCGTTCGCAGGACGTGCGGCAGGTGGTCGAACGGGTGTTGCGGCGCCTGGCCGGGGGCAAACCCGCCGCTGCGATGCTGCCGCGCCGCCTCGAGGAAGGCGAACGCCTGGTGCTGGTGGCGCACGACCTGGCACCGGCCGACGTGCTGCAGCTCAAAGAGCGCGCCGGCGTGAACCTGGCGGGGCTGGTGACCGAGGCCGGTGGACCGACTTCGCACACGGCGATCCTGGCTCGCAGCCTGGGCTTGCCGGCGCTGCTGGGCGTCACCGAGGCGCGCCAGTCGATCGTCGAGGGCGACCTGGTCGTATTGGATTCGGACGGCGGACGCCTGATCGTCAATCCCGATGCGGCCCTGCTGGAAGAGTACCGGCACCGGATCCAGGAAGAGGGCCTGCGCCGCGTCGAACTGCGCAAGCTCAGGGGCCGCATGGCACGCACCGCCGACGGCATCGCGGTGCAGCTGCTGGCCAACATCGAGATGCCGGAGGATGCGCGCGACGCGCTGGAGGCCGGCGCCGACGGCATCGGCCTGTTCCGCTCCGAGTTCCTGTTCATGAATCGCGATCAGCTGCCGTCCGAGGACGAGCAGTTCGAGGCCTACGCGCGGGTGGCCCGCTCGATGAAGGGCAAGCCGGTGGTGATCCGCACCCTGGACATCGGCGCCGACAAGGTACTGACCTCGTCGGCGCGGCACAGCCTGGGCATGCTTCCGGGCGACGGGGTCGAGGAGCCCAATCCGGCGCTCGGCCTGCGCGCGATCCGCTATTGCCTGGCCTTCCCGGAACTGTTCCTGACGCAGTTGCGCGCGATCCTGCGGGCCTCCAGCCAGGGCACGGTGCGGATTCTGGTGCCGATGCTGGCGCACGTTCACGAGATCGAGGAGGCGATGGCCTTCGTTGCGCGCGCCAAGGAACAGCTCAAGGACCGGCGCCAGAAGTTCGACGCGCGCATCGCGGTGGGCGGAATGATCGAGGTGCCGGCGGCCGCCTTGACGCTGCCGGCGTTCGTGTCGAGGCTGAAATTCCTTTCGCTGGGCACCAACGACCTGATCCAGTACACGCTGGCGATCGACCGCAGCGACTCGGCCGTGGCGCACCTGTACGACCACCTGCATCCGGCCGTGCTGCATCTGGTCCACAAGACGATCCGCACCGGCGAAAAGGCCCGGATACCGGTTTCCGTGTGCGGAGAAATGGCCGGCGAGGCCGCGCTGACCGAACTGCTGGTGGGGATGGGGTTGAGACAGTTTTCGATGGACCCGTCGCAGCTGCTGACCGTCAAGCAGCGCCTGTTCGAGGTCTCGACCCGACCCGCCGCACGGCTTGCGGCGCGGGTGCTGCGTTCCCACGACCCGATCGAGATCCGGCGCGCGATCGAGCGCGGCGCCAACGGGCGGGCCCCGTCGCAACTGCCGCCGGTTGCGTCCGCGCTGGCTCAGTTGAGCCCCTGAGCCGTGCAGTCCGGCTCGGTCGGGATCGTTTCGCCACGGTCGATGCGGTTCGAGGAGCCGCTCGAGCTGTCAAGCGGCGCTCATATCGCGGGCTACGAGCTTCGCTATGAAACCTACGGGGCGCTCAATGCCGCGCGCGACAACGCGGTGCTGGTCTGCCATGCGCTGAACGCCTCGCACCACGTGGCGGGCCGCACCAGCGACCGGCCGGACGAGATCGGCTGGTGGGACAACATGGTCGGTCCCGGTCGTCCGGTCGATACGCGGCGTTTCTTCGTGGTCGGCGTGAACAACCTGGGGTCGTGCTTCGGCTCCACCGGTCCGATGTCGATCGATCCGGCCACCGGGCGCCCGTACGGCGCCTCGTTTCCGCTGGTGACCGTCGAGGACTGGGTCAACGCGCAGGCGCGGCTGGCCGACCGGCTCGGCATCGAACGGTTCGCCGCGGTGATGGGCGGCTCGCTCGGCGCGATGCAGGCGCTGTCCTGGACCATCCAGTATCCGCAGCGCATCGGCCACTGCGTGGCGATTGCGATCGCGCCGCGCCTGTCCGCGCAGAACATCGCGTTCAACGATGTCGCCCGCACCGCGATCCGCAGCGACCCGGATTTCCACGGTGGCGATTATTACTCCAGGGGCGTGGTGCCCAAGCGGGGGCTGCGCGTGGCCCGGATGATCGGGCACATCACGTACCTGTCCGATGACACGATGGCCGAGAAGTTCGGACGCAGCCTGCACACGCCCGACTATGCGTTCGGCTACGGGGTCGAATTCGAAGTCGAGTCCTACCTGCGTCACCAGGGCGACAAGTTCTCCGAGTATTTCGACGCCAACACCTATCTGCTGATCACGCGCGCGCTCGATTACTTCGATCCGGCCCGCGCGCACGGCGGCGATCTGGTGCAGGCGCTGGCTCCTGCGCAGGCGCATTTCCTGCTCGTGTCGTTCACGACCGACTGGCGATTCACGCCGGCCCGCACGCGCGAAATCGTCGAAGCGCTGGTGGTGAACGGACGCGAGGTCGTCTATGCCGAGATCGATGCGCCGCACGGGCACGACGCCTTCCTGCTGGACGATGCGCGCTACCATCGCCTGGTGGCCGCCTATTTCGATAACGTCGCGGTGGAGCGGTCGCTGTGACTGCCCTGGCGCGGCCGCTGCCACGGAGCGCGGCATCGGCGCCGATGCCGACGCTGCGCGACGATCTGCGCCAGATCGCCACCTGGGTCGCCGACCGCGCGCACGTGCTCGACCTGGGCTGCGGCGACGGCGTGCTGATGGCATACCTGCGCGATTCGCGCGCGGCGCGCGTGTACGGGGTCGAGATCGACGATGACTCGATTCTGCAGTGCGTGCGACGCGGCCTGAGCGTGATCCAGGCCGACCTCGAATCCGGGCTGCGCATGTTTCCGGACCGGATGTTCGACACCGTCGTGCTGTCGCAGACGCTGCAGGCGATGCACAAGACCGAGGCCGTGCTGCGCGAGATGGCACGCGTCGGCCGACAGGGCATCGTCAGCTTTCCCAATTTCGGCCATTGGCGGCACCTGCTGTCGCTGCTGGGCGGCCGGATGCCGGTGTCGCCGCAGATGCCCTACCAGTGGTACGACACGCCCAACGTGCATCTGTGCACGCCCCGGGATTTCGAAATCCTGGCGGGCCGGCTCGGACTGGTGATCACCGGGCGCGCGCTGCTTGCGAACGGCCGGCCGGTGGACGTGATGCCGACTCTGCGCTCCAAGCTGGCGGTTTACCGGTTCGAACCCAAGTAAGCGTCAGGCCGCAGGCGCCGGCCGTGCGGCCAGCCGGGCCGCCCAGCCCGCCAGCGCGAGTGCCGGCAAGCCCAGCAGCGCCGTTCCGACGAAGTACGCCGGGTAGCCGAACCGGTCCACGGCCAGGCCCGAGAAGAGCGCAATCGATTTCGGCAGCAGCAGCATCAGCGAGGAAAACAGCGCGTACTGCGTGGCGGTGAAGCTGGCGCTGGTCAGGCTGGACAGGTAGGCGATGAAGGCGCTGCTCGCCGCTCCGCCGACGAAATTCTCCGCCGATACCGCCCCCACCAGCAGGCCCAGATCGTGGCCCCGCGTGGACAGCCACGCGAACGGCAGCATCGAAAACGGCGACAGGGCCGCGCCCGCGATCAGCACCGGGCGCAGCCCCACGCGCGCGGCGATCATGCCGCCAGCCAGCGCGCCGGCCAGGAACATCGCCACGCCGTTGACGCTCGAAACCGCCGCCACTTCGGCCTTGCTGAAGCCCATGTCGTGGTAGAACGGGCTCGCCATCGCCGCCAGCACGATGTCGCATATTCGGAAGGTCGACACGAAGGCGAGGATCGGCAGGGCGCGCCACCCGTAGCGGTTGAAGAAATCGGACAATGGACCGACCACGGCCGCCCGCACCCGGGCGAATGCGGGCTCATGGCGGCTTCCGATGTCGGCGGCATCCGGGATCCGTGGCTCGGGCACGCGCAGCACGGTGACGAGCCCGATGGCCATCGAGGCGGCCATCGCGAAATACGAGATCCGCCATGCGTCGTGCCGGTAACCCGGCTCGCCGCCCGCTGCGACCGCCGCGATGGCCAGCGCGCCGGCGCCGGCCCAGATCATCGCGCAGCGATAGCCGGTCTGGTAGGCCGCTGCCAGCGCCGCCTGCCGATCGCTCGATGCCGACTCGATCCGGTAGGCATCGAGCGCGATATCCTGGGTCGCCGCTGCAAACGCGGTCAGCACGGCGAACGCGACAAACGGCCACAGCCGCGCCTGCGGGTCGATCTGCGCCATCGACACGAGGCCCGCTGCCACCGCGCATTGCGACAGCAGCAGCCAGGCTCGGCGCCGGCCGAAGCGCCGCGTGAGCCACGGCAGGGGCGCGCGATCGACCAGCGGGGCCCAGGCCCACTTGATCGTATAGACCCAGGGCACGGCGTTCAGGAAGCCGATCGTGGTCAGATCGACCCCGGCCTCGCGCAGCCGGTACGACATCGTGCCGAAAACCAGCAGATAAGGAAGGCCCGCCGCAAATCCGAGCGGCAGCATGCGGCGCACGGCCGGCTCGCCGTAGATGCGCAGCGCCCCGAACATCATGCCGGGGCGCGCCCGTGGAGATAGTCGCCGAGGGCGCAGCCCTCACCCCCTCCCCTCTCCCGCTGCGCGGGCGAGGGGCGATCGGGCGTCGCAAGTGCGTAGCCGTCCCCAGAGACACGCCGTATCGCCCCTCGCCCGCGCAGCGGGAGAGGGGAGGGGGTGAGGACTGTAGCCCCGGCGACCATCTCTACAGACGCCCCGAGTACTCGACGATCAGCGGGGCGTGGTCGCTGAATCGCCGCCGTTTGTAGATCTTGCAGCGGCGGGCTCGCGCCGCCGTCGCGGGCGTTGCGATCTGGCAGTCGATGCGCCAGCCGACGTTGTTGGCCCACGCCCGGCCCCGGTTGCTCCACCACGTGTAGGACCCGCCGGTCGCGCGCGGGTGCAGCTTGCGGTATACGTCGACGAATCCGAGCTCGTCGAACACACGGCTGAGCCAGGCGCGCTCTTCCGGAAGAAAGCCGGAGTTCTTCTGGTTGGAGCGCCAGTTTTTAAGATCGATCTGGCGGTGCGCAATGTTCACGTCGCCGCACAGCAGGATTTCGCGCCCGCTGTCGCGCAGCTTTTTCAGATGTGGGAAAAACACATCCAGGAAGCGAAACTTGGCCTGCTGGCGCTCCGGAGAGCTAGATCCCGACGGGAAATAGACCGAAATCACCGTGACCGTGGAGAATTCAGCCTGCACGTACCGGCCTTCGCGATCGAATTCGTCCGCGCCGAACCCGATCCGCACCCTGCGCGGGCGCTGGCGCGAGAGCAGCGCCGCGCCGCTGTAGCCGCGCCCCTGGGCAAAGTGAAAATGGGCGTGCAGGCCTTGCGGATTGAGCAGCTGCTCGGGCAGGTCGGCCTGCTGCGCCTTCAGCTCCTGCAGGCACACCACGTCGGGTTGCCGCCGCGCCAGCCACCCGAGCAGCCCCTTGGACACGGCCGACCGCAGGCCATTAACGTTCAAAGTGACGACCTGGAACATGGGAAAATGAACCACCGCAACCATCGGCGTCGCACAACCGGCGGCGCTCCGAAAGACGTCAACGCATGTCGGTCGCCAGGCAGTTTCTCGAATTCGCTCTTCAATGCGGCGCTCTTGCCTTTGGCGATTTCACGACCCGGAGCGGTCGCAGGACTCCGTACTTCTTCGACGCCGGCCGCTTCGACCACGGTTCCACGCTCGGCAAGCTGGCGCGATTCTATGCCCAGAGCCTGCTGCAGGCGCAGGACGACGGCCGCATCCAATTCGACATGCTGTTCGGCCCCGCGTACAAGGGTATCGCGCTGGCCTCGGGCACGGCCGTCGCGCTGGCCGGGCTGGATCGGGACGTCGCGTTCGCGTACAACCGCAAGGAGCGCAAGGATCACGGGGAAGGCGGCGAGCTGGTCGGCGCTCCGCTGCGGGGCCGGGTGGTGATCGTCGACGACGTGATCACCGATGGGGCTGCCAAACGCGAGGCGCTCGATCTGATCCGGGCCCACGGGGCGCAGCCGGCCGGGGTCGCGATCATGCTGGATCGGATGGAAAGAACCGGCACGGATGGCGCGCTGTCGGATCGGTCGGCGGTTGCCGCCTTCGAGCAGGCCACCGGCGTGCCGGTGATCTCGATCGCCCGCCTGGACGACCTGCTCGCCCTGCTGCGCTCGGACTCGCCGCTGGCGGCGACGGCGCGGGTTCACCTGGCGTCGATCGAGGCCTATCGGAGGCGTTATGGCGCTTGAGTGGTCGCACCGCCTGGTGCTGGCGGCGCTGGCGACGCTGGCGGCGCTGCCGGGCGGCGTGCGCGCCCAGCTGTACGTATGCACCACGCCGAGCGGCCGCACGCTGACCGGCGATCTGCCGCCGCCCGAATGCCAGAATGTCCAGATCCGCGAGCTCAACCGCGACGGATCGGTCCGGCGAATCATTGAGCCGCCCTTGACGCCCGAGCAGAGGAAGAAGCGCGAGGAGGAGGAAAAGGCGCGGCGCGAACGGGAACGCGCGGCCCAGGAGCAGCTGCGCAAGGACCGCGCGTTGCTGGAGGCGTACGCCGGCGAGGACGAGATCGAATCGGCCCGCGACCGCGTGCTGGCGGAACGGCAGGCGCTGATCGACCGGGCCACTCAGCAGCTGAAGGAATACCAGATGGACCGCAAGCGTCTGGAGGACGAATCGGAGTTCTACGTGAAGCGCAGCCTGCCGGAAAAGCTCAAGCGGGGGCTGGCGGACAACACGGAGCTGCAGGAGCAGCAGAAGCGCCAGATCGAGGAGATACGGGCCGACATGCAGCGGATCAACGAACGCTACGACGCCGATCTGCGACGCTACCGGGAGCTGGTGCTGCGCGGCGCAACGCCGGTTCAACGCAAGACCGATCCTTAACGAGGTTGATGCCCCTGTCAACCTCGCGGGAGATGGACGGAGCAGTGTGATTTACTCACGTTCATCAAGGACGGCCGCCATGCTGGAGCTGCGCAAATCGTCGGACCGCGGCGTTGCAAGAGTCGACTGGCTCGAATCGCGCCACACGTTTTCGTTCGGCAGCTACGACGACCCGAAGCAGCGGGGGTTTTCCGATCTGCTGGTGATCAATGAAGACCGCGTTCAACCGGGCACCGGTTTCGACATGCACAGTCATCGCGATATGGAGATCTTCACCTACGTGCTGCAGGGCGAGCTTGAGCACAAGGATTCGACCGGAAACGGATCGGTGATCCGGCCCGGAGACGTGCAGTTGATGAGCGCTGGACGCGGAATCCGGCACAGCGAATTCAACCCGTCCAGTTCCGATGCGGTTCATTTCCTGCAGATCTGGATCGCGCCACAGGTGAAAGGCCTGCGTCCGCATTATCAGCAGGCGCACTACGACCTCGCACAATGGCGCGGGCAGCTGCGCCTGATCGCCTCGCCCGACGGGGCGCACGGATCGCTGCCGGTGTTGCAGGACGTACGCGTTTACGCCGGGCTGTTCGATTTCCCGCAAGAGGTGGCTCTGGAACTGGGGCCCCGGCGCCACGCCTACGTACACGTCGTGCGCGGCCGTGTGGACGTCAGCGGCGAGCGGATGGAACAGGGCGACGGCGCGCGCGTGCGCAACGAGCCGCGCCTGTTCTTTTCCGGCGGACAGTCGGCCGAGGTACTGGTGTTCGATCTGCGCCCGAACGAACTGGCGCCGTCGTGAGCCGCCGCCGGATCAGTCGCCCGCGTCGGGATTGAGCACGCCGAACTGAACCGGGATGCGCGCGTAAAACGCGCGCACGTTTTCCCGTTGCAGCAGCACGGCGCAACGCGCAACCAGGAAGAATGCCATCCCCTTGCTGCTGGCACGACTATAACGTGTCCGGTTTCGGAGTCGGAAGCCGTCTGAATGAGCAGCAGCAGAAAACTCGAGGAGCGGCGAGATGGGAACTGGATCTGTGGCCGTGCGTCCCCAATCCGGGGGCACGATCTCTACCGTGCTGATCGGACTGATCGGTTTCGCCTCCGGCGCCCTGGTGGTTGGCACCGTCGCTCTGGTCAGGGATCCGGCGCCGGCCGAGCAGTCGGCCCGCACCCCGGTATCCAACGCGATGCCGCGCGAACCGGTCCCGATGGCTACGACGATCGAGGGGGGAAAAAACTGGCCAGCGGATCCGGGACCGGCCGCGTGGCCGTTCGAGTCGGCAACGCGCGCGCCAGCGCCCCCGCCGGGCTTGAACCGACCGGACCGCCTGAGCGCTCCCGAGGTTGTGGTTTTCGATGGGGCCGGCCCCTGATAAGAAATCCGGAATCGCTTTCCGCTCTGCCTCGATCGCGTGCGTGAATAGGAGCCGGTTTCGCGCCGGGCGGTAATATTCGACGCCACCCGGTGTGAAGATTCATTGAGGCTTCCAAGGGATCTGTTCCAACCGGCAACCGGTCACCTGCTGGCCGGCTGGCTGTTCGTCAAGGGCCTGGCGCTGGTCTACGCGGCCGCGTTCTGTTCGCTCGCGGTTCAGATCGAGGCTCTGGCCGGGCCCGATGGAATCCTGCCGTTTCAGCGCCTGCTGGACGCAGCGTTCCGTCAGGACGGCTACAGCGCCCTGCTGCGGCTGCCCACATTGTTCTGGCTGAACAGCAGCGGCGCGGCGCTGCAGGGGACGGCCATCGCCGGGGTGGTGTTGGCGCTGCTGCTGCTGCTCGGCCGGGTCAGGCGGCGGCCGGCGCTGATCCTGCTGTTCGTACTGTATCTGTCGCTGGTTCACGCGGGCCAGATATTCACGGTGTTCCAGTGGGACTACCTGCTGCTGGAAAGCGGCTTTCTGGCCATTTTCCTGGGCGATGCGCCCATGCGGCTGATCGTTGCGCTGTATGACTGGCTGCTGTTCCGCCTGCGCTTCCTGTCGGGATGGTTCAAGCTGGCGAGCGGCGATCCGTCGTGGCGCGATTTCACGGCGCTGGACTATTACTTCGAGACGCAGCCACTACCGCACGTGGGCTCGTGGTACGCGCATCAGCTGCCGCACTGGCTGCTCAAAGCCGGAGTCGGCTTCACACTGTTGGCCGAGCTGGTCGTGCCGTTCTTCATATTCCTGCCGCGACCGTTCAGGATCTTCGCGGCCATCACCACGATCGTCGCGCAGCTGCTGATCATTGCGACCAGCAACCACAATTTCATCAACCTGCTGACGATCCTGCTGTGTCTGTTCGTTCTGGATGACCGCGCCATCGCGCGCGTATTGCCGCAGCGGGTTCGCGACTGGATGGGCGGTCGCGCCCAACCGGACGGCCCTGGCCCCGTCGCGAGCCTGCTGACCGCCGCTGCGGCCTCATGCGTGCTGGCCTTGAGCTGCAGCGTGATGGTGGCCGAGCAGGTGCGGCGGCCGTTGCCGCGTGCGATGCTCGTGTTCAACGAGATCGCTCCAGCCTTCGGCATCGGCAACCTGTTTCACCTGTTTCCGACGATGCAGACCGAACGGCAGGAGTTGCGCATCTTCGGCAGCTACGACGGGCGGACGTGGGAACCCTACGAGTTCCGCTACAAGCCCGACACGCTGGACCGGGCGCCTCGATTTATCGTGCCACACCAGCCGCGGCTGGACTGGATGATGTGGTTTCTGCCGCCCCAGTGGCCCGACACCAGTGACTGGTTCGCCCCGTTTCTCGAATCGCTGCGGCAGAACCGGACCACGGTGACCCGTCTGCTCAGGCACAATCCGTTCGATGGCAAATCGCCGCCGACGATGCTGCGGGTGCTCGCCTACCGGTACCACTTCACGACGCCGCAGGAGCGGGCCCTCACCGGCAACTGGTGGAAGGCGGAATACCTGGGCGAGTATCCGGACGTGCCTCCGCGGCGCCCTTGACGCGCCGTGGATCGACGCCTGCGCTATTTTTTTGAGCCCCGAATAACCCCGAACGCGCGCTCGCGACGTTTATTGACAGCTTGTTCGACTTTTTCCGGGAGAGTTCCGATGGCACCACCGCGAATCGGTCCGATCGGCCTGGCGCTGGCCGTAACCCTGGCGTGCGGTGCGGCCGCCGCGCAGTCCGCCGATCTGCCCGAGGTGCCGTTGACGACGGCTTCGCGCGCCTCGCTCGGTATCACGGTCTACAACGACGGCGAGGCGCTGGTGCGCGACGTCCGGCGCGCGTCCCTTTCGCATGGAATACAGAGGATCGCGTTCCGGGAGGTGGCCGCTACGATCCGGCCCGAGACGGCATCGCTGAAGTCGGTTTCCGGTGCGGGCTTCGACCTGCTCGAGCAGAACTTCGATTTCGACCTGCTGACACCCGCGGCATTGCTGCGCAAGTACGTGGGCCGGTCGGTGACCGTGATCCGTACCAATGCCGCCACGGGTGCCGAGACCTCGGAACAGGCCACGGTGCTGGCGACCAACGACGGCGTGGTGCTGCGCTACCCCGACCGGATCGAGACCGGCGTGGCCGGGCGCCTGGCCTTTTCCGATGTTCCGGCCAACCTGCGCGACCGCCCGACGCTGTCGGTGCTGATGGACGTCGCGCACGGCGGCGACCAGCAGGTCGAGCTGACCTACCTGGCCAACCAGGTCGGGTGGAAAGCCGACTACATCGCGAACCTGAATCCGGAGGCCACCCGCATGACGCTGAACGGCTGGGTCACGCTGACCAACCAGTCCGGCACCGCCTATCAGAACGCGCGCCTTCAACTGGTGGCTGGCACGCTCAACCGGGTCGCGCCCCCGAGCCGGCCGGCACCGGCCGCGATGGCGGCCGTCAAGGCGCAGCGGGCCGACGAAATGAGGGAGGAAAAGCTGGGGGACTATCACCTGTACACGCTGCCGCGCGCCACCACGATCGAGAACAATCAGACCAAGCAGGTGGCGCTGCTGTCGGCCTCCGACGTTCCGGTGCGGCGTGAGTACGTGCTTCAGAACGACGCGGTCGACTGGTGGTACCAGGCCCGCCATCCCGAGCTGCAAAAAGGCTTGAAGCCCAGCGTCTATCTGCGTTTCGAGAACAAAGGCGGGGAACTGGGCATCCCGCTTCCGGCCGGAGTGGTGCGGGTCTACATGCCAGACAGCGGCGGCGGCAGCCAGCTGATCGGCGAAGACTCGATCGCGCACACCGCCAAGGGGGAACAGGTTTCGCTGCGGCTGGGCGAGGCGTTCGACCTGACCGCGGACCGCGTGCAAACCGATTTCCAGGTCATCTCCAAGCGCTCGAACCAGTCCTCGTACCGGATCGAGCTGCGCAACGCCGACTCCAAGTCCGCCACGGTCCTGGTGCGCGAGCCGCTGCACGGAGAGTGGAAGATCACCTCGGAAACGCAGGAGCATGTGAAGGAAAGCGCCGGTTCGGCGGTCTGGAAGATCCTGGTCCCGGCCGAGGGTAAAGCGGTGCTCGAGTACACGGCGGTGGTCAGCTGGTAGCGGCCGGCGCGCACGAACTGCCGATACACTTTGCTTGCAATGACATCGCTCTGAGTGTACGAATTGACCATCAGGAGTGCTCCATGCCCGCGTTCCGACTTCCGCTGTCCGGCAATGTCACGCAGTCGATCAATCCCTGGACCATGCTGTTCAACCCCGTTGGGAGCCAGGTGGGGCTGGTCAATATCGACCTGGGCCAATCGTCCCAGCCCGAGGTCGAGCAGGAGGTGTTGTCCGACGTCGCAAGCTACGGCAAGCAGATCGGGCGGATCGAGGAGGCGCTGCTCGTGTTGCTCGATCACTTCAATCCGAGCCGCCCGCTGACCGGAAAGGAGCAGCAGGCGATCGACGATCTGCGCGAACTGGCGGCCGAGGTGGCCAGGATCAAGGAACGGCACCGCTGAGGCCGCATCCGCCGGCGCCGATCGCGCCGCGTGCGGCTCCGGCACGCCGCTTACGAACTTGTGCCGCCGAGGCGGTACAGTGGACCGAAGCAGGCCTCCAGGGACTCGTCGCGGCAGATGATCATCATGTCTCCGCCCGGATGGAAGCGGATGTAGTTGATCACCTGGCTGCCGACCTTCGTTATCTCTCCGGCGCAGTCCTTCTTGCCGTTGTCTTTCACGATCCGGTCGGTGTTCTTGTAGAAACCCTTCGCGCTCGGCTCGTCCGCGATTTCGTACACGCTCTCGGCGACCTCCTGGCCGCTCGTGACCAGCGTGGTGCCGTCCTGCCGCACGTAATAGGTTTCTTCGCAGTCGCTGTCCGGCACCGCAAAGGTCCAGGTTCCGATGATCGGGTGGTTCGTCTTCGGCGCATGCGGCGGATCGGCACTCGCGACCGCGCCCAGGGCCGCGACCGCCAAGGCAGTCAGGAAAAGTCTCACAGAAACTCCCGATGCGGGCGACCCGATTCGCGCACGATACGCCGATCGTGCACGGTCGGACAATGCGCGCACGCGGGGTCCGCTAGG